>CACEZB010000031.1 GCA_902563835.1 uncultured SAR86 cluster bacterium | reverse complement strand
ATAGTTCATGATTCTCTTCAACAACATCTAGGTCATATAAATAATTAGCCATAATTCCATAGGATTGAGATAGGCCTTTTTCGGACAAATCAGCATTTAAATTTATTCTTTCAAGGCTTGCGCCATTGCCGATATGAAATCTTCCCACAGGATCGTTTGGCAAACCATCATCTCTATCCGATTCAGTTAGATATTTAATAGTTTTTTTCATCAGCTCTTCATCGCTGCAGTTTTTATCTGTACATCTCTCAAAAGTAATAGGAGCGTACTCTTCCATCCATTTCATCAGGCCTGGTATTGGCGATAAAGTTAAAAATTGATTAAGGTCTGGTAATTCTCTTTTAAGATTTTTTGCTACTTTTTTTATTAAAAAATTTCCAAAAGAAATGCCTAATAAACCATTATGACAATTTGAAATAGAATAAAAAATTGCTGTATTTGCTTCTTCAATATCTATTTCATCTCTATCAATTTTGATAATTTTCTGAATAGACTTTGGAATACCTACACATAAAGCAACTTCTACAAATATTAATGGGTCATCGGGTATTAAAGGATGAAAGAATGCGAAGCATTGTCTATCTGTTGGAGCCAGCCTTGCCCTTAAATCATCCCATGAATTTATTTCATGAACAGCCTCATATTCTATAATTTTTTCAAGGATATTTGCTGGAGTTTCCCAATCAATCTTTTCCAATACTAAAAAAGAAGGATTGAACCAATATTTAAATAAATTCAATAACCCAGAATCAAAAATCTTTAATTCCGGATTATTTAATAATTGAATTCTTTCTCTCAACTTTACCAATCTATAGGTACCATTTGATGTTGCATTTAATCGTCTAAATAATTCAACCCATTTCGGTTCAGACGAATTGTTTATTTTTATTAAGTTTTCTTCATTCTTTTCAGATGAATAATTTTTTACATCCTGTGCAAGCTTTTTAGTATCAATATCATAATTAGATAATAAATTTTTAAGGAATTTATTTAAGTTATTATCATCCTGGGCTTCAATAAGATTTAATAAATGCTCAGCATAAACCAAAGATGAAACTTCTCCAGATGTAGACATTACAGAATCAACAGCTTTATTAATATCATTATGAAGCTTACCAAAACTCTTTGAACCAAGACGGTTTAAACGACGCGTACCCTTCACTAAAGAAGATAAAATGTTTTGAAAGAGACTCATATTAACCAACTCATGATATTGCTTGTTTGATTTGTGTAATATATGTACCTATTCTATCAAATTCTTTAGTCTGTGAATCATCTTCTATCATTTGTACAATTGATGACCCGATAATAACCCCATCTGAGCAGTCTGCTAATAATTTTGCATCTTCTTCAGATTTAATACCAAACCCTGCTAATACTGGGACGGAAGCATGTTTTTTTATTTCATCTATATTTGTATTAATTTCTTTAACATCCAAATTTGAAGATCCTGTAACACCTCTTAGAGTTACATAATAAATAAATCCTGAGCTATTTTTTGCAATTGATTGGATTCTATCTTTTTTAGTTGTTGGAGATATTAATGAAATAGTATTTATAGTTTCATTTGTAATACCATAATCTGCTAAATTTAATTCTCCAGGAATATCAACAACAAGAATTGAATCAATTGCATTGTTTTGATTTTCTTCAATTAATTTTTTATGTGAAAGAAAAGTATTTAAATAGCCCATTAAAACTAATGGGGTCTCATTATCAAGGTCTCTAAATTTATTAACAATATCATAAATAGTTTTTAACGATACATCATTTGCTAACGCTCTATCATGTGCTTTTTGAATAATCGGCCCCTCTGCTATTGGGTCAGTAAAAGGAACGCCTATTTCAATTATATCTGCGCCAGAATCAACCAATAGCTTTATAAGCTCAACAGTTGTTTCTATATCTGGATCTCCAGCTACTAAATATGCTACTAAAGCTTTTTTATTTTCTTCTTTTAAATTGGTTAACTTTTTTGTGAGTCTATTCAAAATTTTATTCCATCTATTTCAGCAACAGTATTGATATCTTTATCACCTCTTCCGGAAACATTAACAATAATATTTGCTGATGAGTCAAAATCTTTCATTAGCACAT
>CACEZB010000030.1 GCA_902563835.1 uncultured SAR86 cluster bacterium | reverse complement strand
ATGCGGAAACCTTTCATCTAAATATTCCATCATTACAGATGGATCATGAATAGCGAGATCTCTATCAACAAGGATAGGTAACTTCTGATATGGGCTAATTGATATAATATCGTCAGGGGTTTCTTCAGCTTTTGATTCAATAATCTCTGCTGTTATATCTTTTTCAGCCAAAACAATTCTTACTCTTTGGCTGTAGTGGTCATCTCTATCTGAATATAAAATCATATTTTCCTCAATTATTTATTATAGTCTTTATGGTACTCTCTATATAGCAAAGAGGATAAAGCAGTAAATATTAAAAAGTAAAAAACTACATACCATCCTATTCTCTCTCTTGTAGCTTTACTTGGTTCGCCAACATAAACTAAAAAGTTTGTTAAGTCATAAATTAAGCTATCAAACTCTTCCTTTGATAACTGTCCTGTCCCTTCTTCAACCTCAAGAAAACCACACTTTTCTTTTGTAATAGTTTTCCCTGAATCATCTCTTTTCTCTCCACCATTTCTAGCAATGACTGGAATTTCTTTACAAACTAATTTTTGATTTCCTTGAAGTGATAAGAGAACATTTGGCATTGCAGTCCCAGGATATACTAAATTATTTACGCCATATTGTTTTGATGAATCTTCATAATAAGCTCTTAAATATGTATAAATCCAATCATCGCCTTTATATCTAGATACTAATGTTAAATCTGGTGGGGCAACTCCAAACCAATTAGCCGAATCATCTGGCATTGCTCCTATCATTAAATCACCGGGCTTTACTGATTTATCAAATACTAGATTCTCAAAGAAAATATCTTCAGGGATTTGAAGATCTTTAGCTACTCTTCCCCATCTGGAGTACTGAAGTGAATGACATCCATAACAATAATTTATGTATGTTGAGGCACCTCTTTGAAGAGATTCAATATCATTGAGTGAATATTTAAAAACATCACATTCACCATAATCTTTACAAGAGCCTCCTTCTGCAGCATATAAGTAACTTGAAGAAAACATAAATAACATCAAAAAAATTGTATTTTTAAAAGTACTTATATTAAATTTATTTTCAATCATAGCCTTTCAGGCACTTTTTTAGTTGTTTCATATTTTGAATAAATTGGCATTAATAAAAAATATGCAAAATATATGACAGTGCAAATAATACTCATGGTTTTTCTAATCTCAGTAACTCCCACTGTTCCTAAGTATCCTAATGTTAAAAAACTTACCCCAAATAAAGTTATTGCAATCTTGCTATAAACTCCTTTATATCTAATTGATGCAACCTTACTTCTATCAAGCCATGGAACAATAAAGAATATTGCTACTGCAGACGCCATAACAATCAAACCGCCTAGAGGGTCAGGTATAGCTCTAAGCATTGTATAAAAAGGTGCGTAATACCATACAGGTGCAATATGGTCGGGTGTTACAAGAGGATTGGCCTCTTGGAAATTAGCCATTTCAATAAAATAACCGCCACCTTCTGGAAAGAAAAACATAATAATTGAGAAAACTGTCATAAAAACACCTATCGCCACTAAGGCATTAAGAACCTTGTAAGGGAAAAATGGGACACTATCAAGTGGAACTCCATCATCATCAAGATATTTCTCAATATCTACACCCTCTGGATTACCAGCTCCAACTTCATGCAAGGCAACTAAATGAAGAAATACCAAAGCTATTAAAACTAGTGGAAGTGCAACAACATGTAATGCAAAAAATCTTGAGACGGTAATGCCAGAAATGTAGTAATCTCCTCTAACCCATAATTCAAGCGACTCTCCAATATATGGAATAGCTCCAAATAGTGAAATAATTACTTGTGCGCCCCAATATGACATTTGACCATATGGTAAAACATAGCCTAAAAATCCCTCTGCCATCATTGCTAGGTATATAGTGCATCCAAAAATCCAAACCAATTCTTTTGGTTTCTGATAAGAGCCATATAAGAGCCCTCTAAACATATGCAAATAAACAACAGCAAAAAATAATGATGCTCCTGTTGTGTGCATATATCTAATCACCCATCCATAATCAACATCTCTCATAATGTACTCAATAGATGAAAATGCCTGTTCTTCTGTATTCGAGTAAGGCATTATTAACCAAATACCTGTTACTATTTGAATAATTAGCGTTACAGCAGCCAATGCGCCAAATAAATACCAAAAATTCACTTTTGATGGGACAGGATGTTTTGAAAGATGTCTTTCAAATGTATTTACAATTGGTAGTCTTTTATTTAGCCAAGAAAATAATTTAGTAGCAATTTCAGCCATTTTATAACTCCTTATCCTCTCCAATTGTCAATATA
>CACEZB010000029.1 GCA_902563835.1 uncultured SAR86 cluster bacterium | reverse complement strand
ATAAATATTTATCCATATTTATTGCGGTAATAGTATTACTAGCATGGTATGCATTGGGACCTTATACAGCAATTTCTATTGTTGTTGGAGCAATATGCTCATCTGTTGCAGGTTTTATTGGTATGTATGCAGCTACTAAAGCAAATGTTAGAACTGCAACTGCAGCTCAAAAAGACGGTCCAGCAGCAGCTTTATCAGTTTCTTTTTATGGTGGTTCTATAATGGGTCTATGTGTTGCATCATTGGGTCTCATTGGTTTAGGTGGATTATATTATTTCTACATCCCAGCTGAAATTGACCCTCATAAGCTTGAAGGTTTTGCTATGGGAGCATCTGTTGTAGCACTTTTTTCCAGAGTAGGTGGAGGAATTTTTACAAAGAGTGCTGATGTAGGAGCTGATCTCGTTGGTAAGATTGAAGCTGGTATTCCTGAAGATGATCCAAGAAACCCAGGCGTTATTGCCGATAATGTTGGTGATAATGTTGGTGATGTTGCTGGAATGGGTTCAGATATATTTGAGTCATATTGCGGCTCTATGATTGCTTCAATAGCAATAGCTTATACGCTTGGCAACCAAGATATGATGATGCTTCCACTGGCTTTAGCTGCGACTGGCTTAATAGCGTCAATAATTGGAATATTTATAGTTAAGCTTCAGTCTGCACAAGCACCTGATAAAGCTTTAAGATCTGGCACACTTTTAGCCCCAGCAATATTTGTAGCAATGGGCTATTTCATAATTAATTCTTTTGAGGAAGTTGGAATGAATGTATGGTGGTGTGTTATTGCTGGAGCAGTTGGCGGTGTATTGATTGGACTTATTACAGAATATTACACAGGTGGAGGCCCAGTTAAGAAAATTGCTGAATCAGGAGAAACTGGTTCTGCAACAGTAATGATTTCAGGTTTATCAGTAGGAATGCAATCAGTTGTGATACCTATTGTTATTCTAGCCGGCATCATCCTTACTTCAACTCAACTATCGGGCATTTATGGTGTAGGAATTGCCGCTGTTGGTATGCTAGCTACTGTTGGAATAACTATGGCAATAGATGCATATGGACCGGTTGCTGACAATGCTGGCGGCATAGCTGAAATGTCAGGTATGGGTGAGGAAGTAAGAGAAATTACTGACTCTCTTGATGAGTTAGGAAATACTACTGCTGCAATCGGAAAAGGTTTTGCAATTGGAGCTGCAGCGTTAGCTGCTTTAGCAATAATTTCAGCTTTTTCAGCTGTAGTAGGTGTAGCAAATCCAGAATTTTCATTAGCACTTACAGAGCCAATTGTTTTAGTTGGAATGTTTATTGGAGTTTGTATACCTTTTTTAGTTTCTTCAATAACAATGACGGCTGTTGGTGACGCCGCTTTTGAAATGATTAATGAAATAAGAAGACAATTTAGAGAGATATCTGGCTTAATGGAAGGCACTGCAGAACCTGATTCAGAAAAATGCGTTGAAATTGCTACCGAAGCAGCCTTAAAGAAAATGATGTTACCAGGGGTGATTGCAGTATCAATGCCAGCTATCATTGGTTTCGGTCTTGGTGCACAAGCATTGGGAGGCATGCTGGCTGGAGGATTGCTTGGTTGCGTATCACTTGCACTTATGATGGCTAATGCTGGAGGCGCTTGGGATAATGCAAAGAAATATGTTGAAAAAGGTAATTTGGGTGGAAAGGGATCTGACACACATGCTGCTACTGTAGTAGGAGACACAGTTGGAGATCCATTTAAAGATACCTCAGGTCCATCAATGAATATTCTTATTAATGTTATGGCAATCGTTAGTTTGGTTATCGCACCACTTTTAAGCATTTAATTAATCTTCTATATTTAGAAATCCAGGGTTGCATCCCTGGATTTTTTTTGACTAAATAAACTCAATGAAAAAAAATATTTTAGTAATCGGTTTTGGTGATATTGCAAAAAGACTGACAAATAAATTAAATAAAGATATCTATAACATATATGGAGTTTCTAGACAGGACAAAGAAAATAAAAACTTTATAAAATGGGACTGGCTTTCTAAAGAATTACCAAGTTTAGATAATATCTATTTTGAATCTATCGTATTCATTCCAAAGCCAAGCTCATCAAGTGAAAGTGGATATAAAGATGGTTTTATAAATTCTATTGAAAATATCCAAAAACTATTAAGTACTATTTCATTTAATAAGTTTATATCCATCTCATCAACTAGAATCTATGGGAAATATAAAGATAGGGTTTTCAATGAATTAGATAATCCCAACCCAAATGACTTCAGAGGAAGAATTATATCTATATATGAGTCTAATCAAATTCAAAACTATGGAGATAAGTTATTAATTCTGAGATTTTCAGGACTTTATAACTCAGACTCAATTAATATCCCTAAAAATCATCTACATAGGGAGAATGCTGCAAAGATTATTCAGTTTTTCATAGAGA
>CACEZB010000028.1 GCA_902563835.1 uncultured SAR86 cluster bacterium | reverse complement strand
TTTTGATAAAAAAATGAAAAATGGTTTTGGTATTGTTATTGATGATTGTATTGCAGGAATTTTTGCTGCAGCAGGCGCAACTTTTATATCATTTCTTTTAGTTTAGATTTAATGCTCTCTGAAGAAAGTCCTGCTTCGTTTAACATTTCTTCTCTTGAGGCATGCTCAATAAATTGATCTGGTATACCAAAAAGTATTGATTTAATATTGATGTTTTCTTTTGAACAAAATTCTTGGACAGCACTTCCAGCACCACCCATTATTGATCCATCTTCAATAGATATAAACATATCTGATTTAGATAGATATTCTTTAAGAATATCTTCATCTAATGGTTTAACAAATCTCATATCAATTAAAGTTAATTTTAAGTCTTTAGCTACTTCTATAGCTTGATCAATTAAGGCTCCAAAATTTAATATTATTGCTTTACTATTTTCTTCATTTATAACTTTAGCCTTTCCAATCGCATATGGCTTCAAGTCTTTTTCAACTTCTTCATTTGGACCAATCCCTCTTGGGTATCTAACAGTAGCTGGACCTTGATATAGATATGCTGTTGTTAATAAATGTCTGACTTCATTCTCATTAGATGGGGTACATATAACCATATTTGGAATACATCTTAAATAAGCAATGTCATAATTGCCTGAGTGAGTTGGACCATCTTCACCTACCAAACCAGATCGATCCAAAGCAAAAGTTACATCAAGATTTTGTATTGCAACGTCATGAATTAATTGATCATAAGCTCTTTGCAAAAAGGTTGAATATATAGCAACCACAGGTTTTTTATTTTCAACAGCAAGCCCTGCAGCAAAAGTTACAGAATGCTGCTCAGCAATAGCGACATCAAAATACCTCTCAGGATATTTTTTACTAAACATAACAAGGCCAGATCCTTCTTTCATTGCTGGGGTTATTCCAATTAAATCATTGTCTTGAGATGCCATATCAACAATCCAATCTCCAAAAATATCTTGATATTTTTTTTGTTTTGATTTTTCATCTTTTATAGAATTAATTTTTCCAATAGCATGAAATCCAATTCTATCTGCTTCAGCAGGATCTAAGCCCGCACCTTTTTTCGTAATAACATGCAAAAATTGAGGACCATCAAATTCTTTTAAATTAGATATAACTGTTATTAATTCTTTTAAATTATGTCCATCAATTGGTCCAATATAATTTAATCCTAGTTCTTCAAAGATTGTTCCAGGTGCTACCATAGCCTTCATTTGTGTTTCTACTTTTCTTGCTAGATGAAATGCTTGTGGCAATGGTTTTAAAAAGCTTGCACCACCTTTTTTAATTCCTTTATATATTTTTGATGCCCATATTCTTGAAAAATAATTTGATAGCCCCCCAATGTTTTCAGAAATAGACATGTCATTATCATTTAAGATTATTAAAACATTGGGTTTTAAATGGCCAGTATGGCTTAATGCTTCAAATGCCATACCTGCAGTCATTGCACCATCACCAATTATTGCCACATGTTTTTTATCAGGATTAGATTCTTTTGATGCTGCAGCCATTCCAAGCAGAGCGCTTAATGATGTACTAGAATGCCCAACTCCAAAAGCATCGTATTCACTTTCCTTTCTAGAAGGAAATGGAGCTAGTCCTTCTTTTTTCGTATAGTCTGAATTTTATCTTTTCTTCCTGTAAGAATTTTATGAGGATATGCTTGATGACCAACATCCCATACCAAATTATCATAAGGAGTATTAAAGATGTAATGTAAAACTATTGTAAGTTCTATTACTCCAAGCCCACCACCTAAATGGCCTCCACTTTGACCAACTGAGTATAATAAAAATTCTCGTAATTCATTAGCAAGGACTTCAAGTTCGTTGATTGAGAAAGAGCGAATATCTGATGGAAAATTAATAGTATCAAGCAATGGTGTTGCTGGTTTTTTAAGAGGTATTTCTTTAAAAATTTTCAATTTATCTTTCTCTATATGATATATATTTTGCTAGTTCTACAAGCATATCAGCTTCTTTTAATTTTAATCCTGATATATCTAGTATTGCAGATTCACTAAGCTCTTTTGATCTCTTAATAGCTTCATCAATACCTAGCACATTAATATAAGTTGATTTTTGATTTTTTGTATCAGAATTAATGTTTTTACCAAGGGTCTCTTCGTCAGATATGACTTCGAGAATATCATCGGTAATTTGAAATGCTAAACCTATCTTTTTACTAAAATTTAAAAGTATTTCATTTTGATGGGGTTTATCATTTCCAATTTGACCTAACATTACAGCGCATTCAATTAATTTACCTGTTTTAAGAGAATGAATATTTTCTATAACATCTTTATTAATTTTTTTTGATTCATTTTCTATATCAAGAAATTGTCCATACACCATACCATTCTTGCCACAAGCTGAGCTAATTAATTTAATAGCATTTATTTTTTCATCTGGATCTAGATTAATATCATTACATACCAGT
>CACEZB010000027.1 GCA_902563835.1 uncultured SAR86 cluster bacterium | reverse complement strand
ATTTTTACTAGAGGCGGACCACCAAGAAATACTTTAGATTGTTTTTTTATAAATATATTGTAATCCGACATGCCTGGTTGATATGCTCCACCGGCAGTAGATGAACCAAATACTAGAGATATTGTTGGTATCCTTAATTTAGATAATTCAGTAACATCATAGAAAGTTCTTCCTGATTCAGCAAAATGTCCTGCTCCTAAGATTGAGCCTGTTGCCGCATCTTTACCTTTGCCTCCGCCCATTCTGAGATCTCCACCAGATGATTCTACAAATTGAACGTATGGTATTTTATTTACTCTAGCTATCTCCATTGCACGAGTCCATTTTTTAGCAGAATAAGTATGCATCGCTCCAGCAAGCACAGTAGGGTCGTTACCAAAAATTACACATTCTGTCCCCGCAACAATACCAACTCCTGCAACAGCTCCGCCGCCGACTGGATAAACTGAGCCATATGCAGCCAATGAACTTATTTCCAGAAAAGGCGAATCAGGATCAATAAAATTTGCAATCCTGCTTCTTATAGACATTTTGCCTCTTGAGGCAAGTCTTTCATGGTGGTGCATCCCACCACCTAGTTCTGCAAAGTCTAGTAAATCTTCAATTTCATTAAGTTTCTCAAGCATATCATTTTTATTTTTCTGATACTCTTCAGACTTTATATTTATATTGCTTTTTATTGTTTGCGCTATATTTCTTTGTTTCATATATTAAGAATTTATTTAAGGATTTATAATTGGTAATATTATATAGTAAATATTACCAATTATAAAGAATACAATAATTAAGGAAACTGACTTCCTTACTAAGCGGTCTCTTGCTCTTCTAATCCAAGTTCCTTTATGCTAATTTCTCGCATTTTATATTTCTGAACTTTTCCAGTTACAGTCATTGGAAAATCATCTCCAAATCGAATATATTTTGGCACTTTATAATGAGCTATCTTACCTTTACAAAATTCTTTAATATCTTCTTCAGATATATCTTTACCTTCTTTTAAGCTAATCCATGCAATTATTTCTTCACCATATTTAGGATCAGGTACTCCTGTAACTTGGACAGCTTCGATATCATTATGAGCCATCAAATAATCTTCTAGCTCAACTGGGTAAACATTTTCTCCTCCTCGAACTATCATATCTTTAATACGTCCTACAATATTTACATATCCCTCATCATCCATAACAGCACTGTCGCCTGTGTGCATCCATCCATTTGAATCTATAGCAGCAGCAGTGCCTTCAGGGTTTTCCCAATAACCTAACATTACAGAATAGCCCCTTGTACATAACTCTCCAGTTTCTCCTATAGGGCATGTTTTCCCTGACTCAGAGTCAATAATTTTTACTTGTACATGAGGATGAACACTCCCAACTGTGCTAACACGTTTCTCCATTGGAGAATCAATTTTGGTTTGAAAACTTACCGGACTTGTTTCGGTCATTCCATATGCTATTTCAACATCAGACATGTGCATTAATTCAACAACTTTTTTCATTGTCTCGATCGGACAGGGTGATCCAGCCATAAGACCAGTTCTCAAAGTTTTTAAGTTATATTCATTAAAGTTTGGAAGTGCAAGCTCTGCAATAAACATCGTTGGTACACCGTATAATGCTGTTGCTCGTTCATCCTCTACTGCTTTTAGCGCAGCATCAGGCTCGAAACCCTCGCTAGGATAAATTGCACAAGCACCATGAGTAAGACATGCAAGGTTAGCTAATACCATTCCAAAACAATGATATAGGGGTACAGGAACTACAAGTCTATCTTGTTCGCTAAAATTCATAGTTGCACCTGTAAAGTAACCATTATTAAGGATATTATGATGACTTAAAGTGGCTCCTTTGGGGAATCCAGTTGTTCCGCTTGTATATTGAATATTAATAGCATCATCTGTATCTTGATTATCTTGACGATCTTGCAATTCTTTATTATCAATATTTTTTTCTAAAGCTATAAAATCTTCCCAATCATAGACACCCTTTATCTCAGATGCAGTCATTGAAATTATTGTAGTTAGATTATTAAATTTATTTGATTGAATTTTACCTGGTATCGCATCTTTTATTTCAGGCACAATTTCACAAATCATCGATTCATAATCTGAAGTTTTAAATTGATTTTGAAAGACTAGGCCTTTGCAACCCGATTGACCTAAAACATAATCTAGTTCATGTGAGCGATATGCAGGATTAATAGTTACCAATATAACACCTGCCTTAGCAGCTGCATATTGAGTTAATACCCACTCAGCATTATTAGAAGACCAAATACCAACTCGATCACCTTTTTTCAAACCAGAGCTTATAAATGCTTTAGCTAGCTCATTAACTTTTATAGCTAATTCAGCATATGTAAATCTTATATTCTGATGAATAGAAATGATGGCTTCTCTTTCAGAAAATTTATTAGAAATGTCATCAAATACTTGACCTATAGTACTGCCTAATAAAGGCTTATCAGATGAACCGCTTGCATAACTTAATTTCTTAGACATTTTTCATTTCTCCAAAGTAATTAACCCCCTTCAACATAAAGAAAATTCCAATAGGACCAATTAAAATAGAAACTAAAGCAAGAGATTTAGCTACAGAATT
>CACEZB010000026.1 GCA_902563835.1 uncultured SAR86 cluster bacterium | reverse complement strand
AAAAGATTTAAATAAGCAACTTATCAATGGTGATAAATCAATTTCTGATATTAAAAATGAATTATCTAAATTACAACACTCTAAAAACACTAATGAATTTAAAAAAATAAATAGTGATTTAAATAAAGAGATGGTTAAGTTAAAAAATAATAAAAAGAAAGAGAAAATTGAAATATATAGCAATATATATAATGCTTTATTAGATAATAGTGCCACAGACCCTATCCCAAATATTTTTTTAGAATCGATCAAAACATCACACGCAAATAAAAAATCAAATATTAAAGAACTTTCTTATGCTTGTATTAAACTTGAAGTACTTGCTGGTCTAAAGTCTCTTAAGAAAGATGCAGAATTAAGAAATTCTGTACAATTAGAATTACTTAGTTCTAAATTTAATAAAAATATTAATTCAATTACAAATGATATAGATTCTATTTTAGAACACTTTATTATCCACTTTTCATTTAAAGATCAAACAAAAACTCACCAAAATTTATGGAAAAGAATTAATAAATGTTTCGAAGTTCTGCTTTAATTTTTTGCTTTTAAAGATTGTATTATTTCTTTATGTCTATCAGCGGATAGAGAATATTTATAAAATATAATAAAAGGTACTATCATTAATAAAGTTGTAATCGGTCCTTGAACAAAAGCGAGCGTGTACGCTTGTTCAGTTGTATGATTTAACCTATCAAAATTAATAAAACTTAAAACTTGTCCAGCAAAAAACGATCCTAATCCAGCGTTGAGTTTCTGCATAAAACCAACAGTAGCAAATAAAATGCCTTCTTGTCGTTTTCCGCTTTGCAATTCAACCTCATCAGCTATGTCACCAACCATAGAATCTCGCACCATGATACCAATAATATTAAAGGTAATTAGTACCAATAAAAAAGAACTTATAAAAAATACTAATTGATATGACCCTTTTTCAGGTGTCAGTCCTAAATTGAACATAATGAACGCAGCGGGTGATAATAAACCAACCATTACAATGCTAATTAAGACTAACCGTCTTTTATCATAAATACTAACCAGCCTTGGAGTTAAATAAAAAGCTGATAAAGTTGCTAATAAATATATTGGTAGAAAATATTTAATTTGTGTTGCCTCAAATTCCCAAAAATATGTGTTAACAAACAAGGTCAAGGTATTTGCTAACCCCCAAGCTAGTGATAAAAATAAATTACCAAAGAAGAATATTAAAAATGATTTATTACCTACAGCTATCTTTAACTCTTTAAGAATATCTATTAAAGATATTGATCCTGACCATTTTGAAAGAGATTTAATTTCATCTTTTGTAGAAAGAGATGAATAAAGTACGCTTAATATCATAAATATTGCGCCTGTGACTGCAAATGGAAACCATGCATCAGGATTTAATTGTCCTTGAGGATATTCAGGGGTTGATGCAAAAAATATACCATAACCTAAGAATGCATTACTAAGACCAGCAACCCAGCCTACCATTTCACGCCAGGACATCAATAAAGTTCTTTCTTTATAATTTTTAGTAACCTCGCCTCCAAATGCTCTATGCGGTATATCAAATAATGTCATCCCAATTCTGGTTAAAACTGTAAAAATAGTCATCCAGATAAAAAGATCATTTTGAGACATATCCCAATCTTGTCTTGGAGCAAATAAAAATACATAACCCAAAGACATTGGAATGAACGAAATTAACATATAGGGATGTCTTCTTCCTAAAGAAGATTTTGTTCTATCAGAAATCGTTCCCATAAGTGGGTCTGTGATAGCATCTACACAAAGCGCAATAAATATAGCTAGCCCTGCTAATGCAGGTTTTAAACCAATAATATTGCTATAAAAAAATAATAAAAAAAATGTAAATGTATCAGTCTTGATTCCATTAGCAATTGAACCAATAGAATAATTTATTTTAAATTTGTTAGTGAGCATTTTTAGTTTACTTACTTAAATGTAATAAAAGATTGTCTTTAAATTGATTAAAAACAGGTGGCTCTATTAAATGTCTCATATCAGGAATAATAATAAGCTGGCTACCTTCAATAAGTTTATTCATCTTATATGCATTTTTTACTTTTATTAATGGATCATCTTTACCATGAATAATTAATGTAGGCGCACTAATAGATTTAACTTTATTTATTCTATTATTTGAGCCTAATATTGCAGAAAGTTGTCTTCCAAAACCTGTATCGTCTTCCCCGCCTCTTTTTATAGAAATTGAAACATCTTTATAAAATTTTTCTGTATTAAGATCAATACCTTGATAACCAATTTCTTTAAAAATTTTTCTAGTTCTTTCTACTCGCTCATCAACTGTTGCATTTGGATTTTTTGTCCTGTCCATTAATAATTTTCTAACTTTTCGTGTTGGTCCATTAAATGGTGATGGAGTAGATGCGGTTGAGGCTATTAATGTAAAGGTATTAATTCTCTCAGCATGATTTGATGCGACTATTTGAGCAATCATGCCACCCATGGAGATACCCAATAGATGAGCTTTATCTATGTTCAATGCATCTAATACAGATATAGCATCATCAGCCATATCATCTACGGTATATTCGGAATTAATCGGAAGTCTTAAAAAATATCTAATATAACTTCTTATAATAGTGCTATCTCTATTTTCATCATCGAAAGACGTGCTTTGAATTCTAGATGATAAACCAGTATCTCGATTATCAAATGCTATAGGCCTGTAATTATTTTCAATTAAAAATTCAATAAGATGTTGCGGCCAATTTATTGATTGCCCACCCAATCCTTGAACCA
>CACEZB010000025.1 GCA_902563835.1 uncultured SAR86 cluster bacterium | reverse complement strand
ACTTCCAATAGATTGGATTTCTCTTATATCAGGATTTTCTGAAGAAGGTTGTTTAATTGATGTTACTTCTGAAAATAATCCACTGTAACGCAACTCTAGATTAAAGATTCTATTTAAACCAACAATAATTGAATCTTTGTAAAAATCATCTTCCTCTCCATAAAACATACTAATTCTTGAGTCGATAACTGGCAGTATTCCTAATTTTTGTTCGTATTTAGCAGAACGTCTTACCATCTCCGGTTTATACATAAAAGATGGACGTTTTGCTTTTGATGCTGGTTCAATTGATTGAGACTGAACGCAAATTGAAAAAAAGAAGATTGATATTAAAAAGAAGGTAGGTTTTTTTAAGTATTTATACATACCGTTTAAATGGACTTATTCATACCCATAATACTCCTTCCATTCCTTTTTAATCAACCAATCAAGATCAAGGTTCACTGAATTGTTTGTCCAAGATAGATAATCATCATTTGCTCTACATTGTTCTTGACTGGAATTTCTTAATCCAACAAAGAAATCGCTTTCCCAAAATCCAAGCGCCCTTTGGACTTCTATCCTTACAGATTCACAACCACAAATGAATAAGTTCTTGGCTATAAGCTGATCATATAAATATTCATTTTTATCTATATTATATTTATTGTTAAATTCTGATTCGGCTTCCATGCTAACTTGATTTGCAATTGCTTTTACTAAGTCAATGGCAAAATCTATTGCAGCTTCTTCATATAATTGCCACTCAGCAGTGCCATTATTTGCATTTACAGGCCTTAATGGAAGGTCTTCAGTAAGACTAAAGTGCACTTTTTTAATATTCTCATAAGCCCTCGATAAAATTAAGCTTTTAATATTTGAAATAGTTTCATTAAAAACAAAGTTGCATTCTTTCATGAATTTATTTTGTTTAGCTCCCCACTCAGTTTCAAGGTTGGCACCATACGGTATATGTTTCTTTGCAGCTATTTCTAAAATTTTAAAATATTGATCCATCACCATGGATAAATTGTTTTGAATTGCTTGTCTAGCTAATATTAATTCTTTCAATTTAAAACATTCAATTACTGGAGGCACATCTATAGGACGATATTTATCCCAACGATCATCTGGATTATAAACTGTTTTTAAAATTTGCATTGAAGGGGTTTCATACAACCAAGAATTATCACTATTAAAAAAATCTAATTTACATACTTGCTCTAAATGAATAGGCTCATTTTTATTTTCTGATATGGATGATTTTTGAGAATATGTTGAAACTCCAGAGAATTCACCAGCTAATTCGCAAGCAGCTCTATCAATTTCGGATTCACCCTCGCACCTATCGTCAATCTCAACTGGCTCTCTAATAGGAGCGATAGTTGGGTAATTATTTGATGGCGCTACAGGTCTAATAGGCTGAGGGGTGATGTTTTGTTTACTTGAATTATTTTGAAGAGCTCTGCAAACATAAGGATCAGTTATCGGGTAGCCATCAGAGCCCATGCAAGATGCAGTATTATTTTGATAAGGCTGAATTTGATTTGCCAAGTTATTAATAGTTCTTGAGTTTTGCTCTTCGATAGCTTTGGCCTGTTGCCTAAGCCTTTGATCAGATGCTCTTTGTTCCTCTTGCATGGCTGATAAACCCATGGCAAAGGAATTCAGACCTTCTGCAAGCGCTAGCTGAGAGGCAATAGCTGCTTCTTTACGTATTTTTGCAATCTCTTTACCTGTGGCTCTAATTTGATTGGTAGATTCAATGCTTTCTGCTCTAGAATTATTAGCGATCTGCTCCCTTAGAATCCATGCACTATCTTCATTTTCATTATTTGTTATTAAATCATCATATTCATCTAAAGAATCCCAATCATTTTCGGCTGGCTTTGTTGCTGGAGTTTCAACGGGTTGGTTGTTTTGTATATCTGCTTCAACCAATTGATCAAAACTATCAATATCTTCCCAGTCATTGTTGGTTGACTCAGAGTTATTTTCTTCCTCAAAAATTAAATTTGTATCATCTGTTTTTTTATTTTCATTCTCGGCTATGGTTAAATTTTCGCAATCATTCTCAATACCAATATCACACCCAAATACCTCTTTCAAATCTTCTTTTGCCTGTCTATCTTCTTCATAAAAATTTGACTCTAGCTCAAAAAGTTCTGAATCTAAAAGGCCTAAATATACCTCATTATCATTAGATACTGATTCAGTAAATATTTCATTGGCCATACCCATGCAATTCTTGTTTGCTCTTTGTAAAGTCTGCAAATAATCTTTACAAGTATTAGCTGCTGCTATCATGAACTCAGCTTTTTTCATTTGTTCAGGTGTTCCATTAAATTCATCCATTTTTTCAGCAAGTGGATTTTGGATATATTTTTCTTTTATCGTTATATCTGAACATACTTGTTGGCCGTCAGTTAATTTGCAATCTTGTATCTTGATACCTAAAAGATGTTCATTGATTTGCTCTCCTACAAAATATCCAGCTTCAAAGGATTCTTTTAAGTGTCCATATACTGGTATCCCTTTTGAGATAAATGTATCAACAATGGTTTCTACAGCTATATCTTTTCCAACTGATGCCATAACCTCAGCACAAACTTCTGGGTCAGAGCAGTGTTCGGCTACCATAGCTCCAATATCATAAAAACCAACCAACATTCCAGCTTTATCAACAATTTTCATCCTTTTTCCAGTCAGACCAGAATCAATATCAGCCATCTGCGAAGTTAATTTATCATTGATTCTTTTTCCTTTAGCAACAAGACTATCTGCATTAGATGTCCTTGGTGTAGATGAACTTTTATATAAATTTTTTATTGATTGTGAACTAGAGTTAGCGTCGATATTTGCATTTTTAATTTCTTGATAGTTAGTATTTTTAGAATACTCATTTAGGTTTTGATTAATTTCATTCAGATGATTCGTTCTTTTATTAAATTCGTCTTGAGATATTTTGC
>CACEZB010000024.1 GCA_902563835.1 uncultured SAR86 cluster bacterium | reverse complement strand
ATCCTTCCTAATGCAAAAATTATTGATATAAGAAGATCTTCTATGTCCGCATGCTTTGCTTGTTACAAACAGCTTTTTGCTGAGGGCCAGGAGTTTACATATGATTTAAAAGATTTGGCAGGATATTACAATAATTATGTTGAACTAATGGATCATTGGAATAAAGTTCTCCCAAATCAAATTTTATCTATAAATTATGAAGATGTAGTTAATAATTTTGAAGAATCTGTTAATCAAATCTTGGAATATTGTGAGATACCTTTTGAAAATGAATGTCTTGAATTTTATAAATCTAAAAGATCAGTTAAGACACCCAGTGCCGAACAAGTTCGTCAACCAATATATAAAAGTGGGATGGATTATTGGAAAAACTATGAAACTTATTTAGATGAATTAAAAAATAATTTAAAATATTAAAATAAACATGTAAAGGAGTGATTATGGAAAATTTAATAATTTGTGTTGGAATGTTTTATATATTGCATCTTTTTTTAACAATGAGTCTTTCATTACATAAAGTACCATTTGTTAATTGGACCTATGCAGACGGTGATATATCAGGAATGACTGAGTTATCAAAAAGAATGACATCTGCAAGTGACAATTTAAGACAATCATTACCATTATTTCTAACTTTTGCTGTTCTATCAGTAGTTATGGGAATGGGTGAAGTTAATTTAATGTTAGCAAAAATATGGTTTGGTTTAAGAATTGCCTATTTGGTTGGTGCTGCTGTGGATTTATATTCGATCCCGATGGTCAGACCTTTAATTTGGTTGCCGTCAATAGTTGTATTAGTAATGATGGGGTTAAATCTTTGTGTTAGTTAATTAAATTTTCTTTCAATTCTTTGTTTGCCTCTATGCACACAGCTTAGATTTGAAGTTTGTTCATCTATTAAAGTTATTATTTCATGATTAAACATACAGAAGTTCTGAATTAAATCAGTTATATAAACTTTACTTATAGATTCTTCTAGAAAACTAGTAACAGACAAAATATCATACTTTTCACATTGTGTGATTTTTGATATAGCATCTTTATATGCATCATCATTTGTTTGTAGCCTTAATGTTATAAGCACTGAGCACTTATTATCAAAATCTGCTGAAATATAAAAAGGAAATAAAACAAGTGATATAAGTATTAACTTCTTCATTTTTAAAGTATATATTATGGCCTATGAAATCTAAAACATTTGAACCACCTACAAGAACATTAATGGGACCAGGCCCTTCTGACGTTAGTCAAAGAGTTTTGAATGCGATGGCAAAAAATACAATAGGGCATTTAGATCCCTCATTTGTATCTATGATGGATGACACCAAAAATCTTCTAAGATATGTATTTCAAACTAATAATGATCTAACTTTTGCAGTATCTGCACCAGGGTCAGCAGGTATGGAATGTTGTTTTGTAAATTTAGTCGAACCGGGTGATAAAGTAATTATTTGTCAAAATGGGTATTTCGGTGATCGAATGAAAGAAAATGTAGAAAGATGCGGCGGTATCGCTGTTGTAGTGCATGATGACTGGGGTACGAAAATTGATATATCTAAGGTAGAGACAGCGCTTAAAGAAAATCCTGATGCTTGTATCCTTGCATTTGTTCATGCTGAAACTTCGACAGGCGTTAAGTCAGACCCTAAAGAGCTCGTTGATCTTGCTCACAAATATGATTGCTTAACTATATGCGATACGGTAACTGGTCTAGCTGGAATACCATTAAAAGTAGATGAATGGAATATAGATGCAGTTTATTCAGGTACACAAAAATGTTTATCAGCTGCACCAGGACTGTCACCAATCACTTTTAATAAAGCATGTGAAGAAAAGATTAAAAACAGAAAAGAGAAAGTACAAAGTTGGTTCTTGGATTTAAATCTAATAATGAGTTATTGGGATGGAGATGGTGCAAGAGCATACCACCATACAGCACCAATAAATAATTTATATGGGCTTCACGAAGCATTGATTATTCTTTCTGAAGAGGGTCTAGAAAACTCCTGGGAAAGACATTATAAGAACCATACTATTTTAAGGGATGGTTTAACTAAAATAGGAATTGATTTTCTTGTAAAAGAAGAGGATAGACTTCCTCAACTAAATACTATCGTAATTCCTGATGGCGTTAACGACGTTAATGCAAGAAAAAAGTTATTAAAAGATTTTAATCTTGAAATTGGTGCAGGATTAGGAACATTGGCAGGTAAGGTTTGGCGAATAGGGCTAATGGGTGAATCTAGTAATGAGAAAAATATTAATCATTGCATTGAATCAATCAACTCTATTATTTAATTCAACACTATCACCAGCTTTATAATATACGTCAAATTTTTTATTTAATTTATCAATCAATAGCGGCTTAATAGTTAAAAAATTATTTATCAAACCTTTTGTTTTTTTTGGATCATTACCTGTTATAAATAAATCTTTAATACCAAGTAATTCACATGCTTTTATTGTCTTTTTATAATTCATACCCAATGTTATTAATCCAAATAATCTGACTTCTTCAGCTGTTAATATTGCTACATCAGCCTTTATATTATTTTCTAATAAATATTTAAAATTTACGATATGACCCTCGTGAAAAATCTTATTATTATATTTATCTTTAAATAATAGCGAGAATGTAGTTGAGTAATATGGATAACTAGTAGGTAAAGATTTAACATTCATTGAGCATATATTCATACCTTTTTCATCAAGAATATATATTGGATTTGTTAACTTTTTTTTAGATATTAATTTCTTTACGATTTTAGATGTATAAATCGGAGTATCATTAGGAAAAATTTTAATTGAATCAAAATTTAAATGATCTTCAAATGGAGCTGTAATTATTATTGCTTTAACTTTATTAAGGTTCTCAGCTGAAAGTTGAGATGTAACAGATTTATTTCTTTGAATGAATATAGACCCATCTGGTTGTAATTGTTTGGTCAACCAAGGATCTATTAATATAGATTCATTTTCTTCTTCTATATACCAAGTTTGATAGTTATCAGCTTTTAATAATTTCATTTACCCTATAGAATAGCATCTTTAATCGGAGGGATGGCAGAGTCTGGTTTATTGTAGCGGTCTTGAAAACCGTCGTGCCTTCATCGGCACCGTGGGTTCGAATCCCACTCCCTCCGCCAATTTAATATGAACGAAGATTTTAAAAAAATATTTAAAGAAGTTCCTGAATTTTTATCAATATTAGGTTTTAAGAAAGCATATTACGATGTAGATCAAGATAGTTGGAATGTAGAATTTTTACCAACTAAAACTCTTACTCATTCAGATGGATCAATTTTGCAAGGTGGTTTTGTGACAGGAATGATGGATGCCTCAATGGCTCAATTTATTATGTATCAATCTAAAGGCAAAGATCTTCCACTTACATTAGATATAGATGTAAAGTTTCTAAAACCTTGCTCACCTGACATTAAAGTTATTGCATCAAGCAGTATAGTAAAAAAA
>CACEZB010000023.1 GCA_902563835.1 uncultured SAR86 cluster bacterium | reverse complement strand
AATCTTGATGGAAGTCTTGGTGAAGATGATTATTCTGAGCCTCTTGAAATACTTATTAATTCAGTAAATAAGAATAATAAGTTTAATTTATTTGGTTCAATAGCTTTTAAGAATCAACTTAAAGATAGGCTCAAAGTTCGAAATAAACTTCATAGCTTTTTAAAAGATAAGGTCTTGCCGTCTCCCGCTGATCCTGTTTTTGTTACAGGACTTCCCAGGTCAGGAACTACTTTCTTATTTAATCTCTTAGCATTGGACCAAAATTATAGATCGCCAAAATATTGGGAGATTATGTATCCATTGCCAGTTCCTAAAACTAATTTTGGTATCAGAAGACGAGAATGGAAAATAAATGCTGAACTAAAGTTTGCTAGAACAATTATTCCAAAGTTAAGAGCTATGCATCATATAAGAGCGCAAACACCAGAGGAGTGTATGTTAATAGCTACTATGAATATAAGAAGTATCGTATATATGTGTATGGTCGATGTACCTGAATATGTTGAGTATCTCAAAAATTGTAGCTTTGAATCTGTTTTTCTTTGGCATAAAAGATTCTTACAGATGCTGGAGTTAACACATAGACCCAATAGATGGCTTCTTAAAGACCCAAGTCATATGGGCCACATTCCAGAAATACTATCTGCATATCCAAATGCACGTTTTATAAATATTCATAGAAATCCAACTCAATCAATTGCGTCATTTTGTAGCCTTACTAAAAATATAAGATCAGCATTTTCAAAAAATATTGACACTAAAAAGATTGGGAAGACAATTCTAGATTTTTGGCAACATAATTTAAATAAGGGTATGAGCTATAGAGAATCCCTAGGACCAAATCAAATAGTAGATATTAATTACACAGAATTTATTAATAACCCTCTGTATGTTATAAAAAATATCTATTCAGTATTAGGTTTTGATATTGATATAGAAACAGAAAATAAAATAGAAGAATATTTAATCAAACAAAATAAAGTAAAAAAGGAAAAGCATAATTATTCACTTGAGGAATTCGATCTATCGCCAGAAATAGTCAATGATCATTTTCATAACTACATGATGAACCATGAATTTTAGTGATAAAATTGCTTGAATAATCTAGGATAAATCATTGAAAAGCTACAAAATTAGAACTTTAGTATTATTTTCTACATCGCTTTTGCTTTTAAGCTCATGCGGAGATAAAACTAGTAATAACGAGATTGAAAAAATTATGGAGAAAACTATGACACAAGTAACTATTAAAACATCTGTTGGTGATATCCACCTTGAGCTAAATAATGAAAAAGCTCCTATTACGGTTGAAAACTTCAAAACCATTGCTAATTCAGGCTACTACGAAGGAACTATATTCCATCGTGTAATTAATGGATTTATGGTTCAAGGTGGTGGTTTAACTGCAGACATGGATAATAAACCAAGCGGTACTAGTCCTATTCAGAATGAAGCAAATAATGGTCTTTCAAATGATAGAGGAACTATTGCAATGGCAAGAACTATGGATCCTCATTCTGCAACAAGTCAGTTTTTTATTAATCATAAAGATAATGGATTCTTGAACCATACCGGAGAAAACTCTCAAGGATGGGGTTATGCAGTTTTTGGAGCTGTAACTGAAGGCATGGAAATTGTTGACCAAATTGCTGAGGTTGCAACAGGTTCATCAGGGGGTCATCAAGATGTTCCTGTCGAAGTTATAACAATAGAATCTGTTACTATTTCTGAATGAGATCTTATTTTGTATCAGACATACACCTAAGCAGTAAGAGCAAAGCGCTTTCTAATGCTTTTATAAATTTTCTAAATGAGATAAAAGAATCCTGCTCTCAACTTTTTATTCTTGGAGACCTCTTTGAAATATGGATCGGTGACGACGATGATTCAGAATATATTAATACTATTAAATCTGAACTTCTAAAATTTACAAATAATGGACCTGATACATTTTTCATGCATGGGAATAGAGATTTTTTAATTGGTGAACAATTCTCTAAAGAAACTGGTATAAAAATTTTATCAGACCCCCATCAAATAGAAATCAATACAAAAAAAGTTCTATTAAGTCACGGGGATGCTCTTTGTATTGATGATACTGATTACATAAACTTTCGAAATCAAGTTAGAGATAAAAGTTGGCAAGCAAGCTTCTTATCTAAATCTACTGATGAAAGAAGAGATATTGCATCAAATATAAAGAATGAAAGTAATATCGCAAGCGAGAAGAAGTCTATGGACATTACAGATGTTAACGAAGGAGCTATTCAAGAATTAATAAATGAATATTCTGCTGATTTTCTGATTCATGGTCATACTCACAGACCAAATATTCATGAAAATCATTCATCTAAACGTATAGTGCTTGGAGACTGGGATGATTTTGGCTGGTATTTTTGGATGGATGAAGATTCTTATAATTTAGAAAAATTTTCTATTACTTAATAACTCTATGACTAAAAAATATTTAAAAAGAATATTGACTGGTTAATAATTTTCTAAAAAAATTAAAATATTTCTCAAATTACCTTAATTATAGGGTTTACAAATAGTTATATTTAAATATACTGTATATACATACAGTATTATATCCATGAAAGTTGAATACATCGGAAAAATTTCTGAAGAAAATCTGCCGGCAATATTTGTGCCCTATTTTCTTGAATCAGTCCATGCCGGATTCCCTAGTCCGGCAAGCGACTATATCGAAAGCCCTATAGATTTAAATAAGCATCTGATAAAAAATGGGGCTGCAACTTTTCTAGTTAGGGCCCAGGGCCAATCTATGGCTGGATCAGGTATTACTGATCAGGCAGTTCTAATAGTTGATAGAAGTATAAAACCATCCCATAACAGTATTGTAGTTGCAACTCTAGATGGTGAGTTTGTATGTAAAAGATTAAAACTCAAACCAAAAATGTGCTTGATGCCAGACAATCCAGACTACCCTCCTATATTTATAAATAATGGACAAGAATTAGAAATAGTAGGAACCGTAACAGCTGCCATTAATAAATTCTAATGACCGTTGCTCTTGTGGACTGTGAAAGTTTTTATGCGTCTTGTGAAAGAATCTTTCGCCCAGATCTAAAAAATAAACCCATCGTTGTTCTTTCTAATAATGATGGGTGTGTTATTGCATTTAGTAAAGAGGCAAAAAAGATGGGGATTAGTATGGGTGTACCATGGTTTAAAGTAAAAAAACCTTTTCTCAAGCAAAAAGGTCAAGTATTTTCATCTAATTTTGCATTTTATGGAGATATGTCAGCCAGAGTTATGAATATTCTAGAAGGGATTGTTCCAAAGACTGAAGTTTATAGCATTGATGAAGCTTTTTTAGATTTTGATACATTGAAACAAAATTATGATCTATATGACTTTGGTTGCCATATAAGATCTCTTATAAAACAATGGACCGGAATCCCGGTCCGGATAGGTATAGCTCCAAATAAAACTTTAAGCAAAATTGCTATCAGTGAAATAAAAAGAAAAAATATACCAACATCTGTTTTATATCTATCAAATGATAAAGAAATTAAAAATGCTCTTAAGAATACACCCGTACACAAAATATGGGGAGTGGGAAAAAGATTGAATGAACATCTAACATCTGCCGGAATTAATACCGCATTAGATTTAACAAAAATAAGCCCTCAGCATATTAGAACAAAATTTAGTATTGTCTTAGAAAGAACGGTGAGAGAGTTAAGAGGAGAAAAATGTCTAACTATTGAAAACAATATCGAATCAAAAAAACAAATTATTGTCAGCAGAAGTTTTGGTGAAAGA
>CACEZB010000022.1 GCA_902563835.1 uncultured SAR86 cluster bacterium | reverse complement strand
AACTTAAAACCTTGGAGGCTTGAAGCAAATATAGCCACACCAGATCATAATGTTCCTACAATACGGGGCAATAACTTTGACTCTGAGCAAATAAAGGATGAAATTTCAAAGATACAAGTTGTTGAGCTTGATAAAAACTGTAATACCTTCGGCATCAAACAATTTGATATTAAATCATCAAAACAAGGTATTGTTCATGTAATAGGGCCAGAGTTAGGTTATACCTTGCCTGGAATGACAATAGTATGTGGTGATTCTCATACATCTACTCATGGTGCGTTAGGCTGCTTGGCAATGGGTATTGGTACATCAGAAGTGGAGCATGTTCTTGCTACCCAGTGTTTAAAAGTATCCAAGCTTAAAAATATGCTTGTTAGATTTGAAGGAACTCCAGCTGAGAATGTTTCATCAAAGGATATCGTTTTATATTTTATTGGATTAATCGGAACAGCTGGTGGAACAGGTTATGCAATAGAATTTGCTGGGAGTTATATTGAGGCAATTTCTATCGAGAGCAGAATGACTATTTGTAATATGGCAATTGAAGCAGGTGCTAAGATTGGGTTGATTGCTCCCGATGAAACAACAATAAATTATGTTAGAGAGAAATCTTTCTTAGATAAAGAAAGTCTAGAAAAGGCTGAAGATTATTGGACAAACTTAAATACTGATGAAGGAGCCAGCTTTGATAATGAGATTATTGTTGATATATCTAAAATTAAGCCACAAGTAACATGGGGAACTTCACCTGAAATGGTTGTAAATTATGACGATGAAATTCCAACTCCTATGAATGTTTCTGAAGATAATAAAAAAAATATAGAGCTTGCAAGAAATTATATGGGTATTCAAGATGAATCAAAATTATCAGATTTAGTTTTTGATAAAGTTTTTATAGGTTCATGCACAAATTCTAGAATTGAAGATTTAAGACAAGCAGCTGAAATAGTAAAAGGTAAAACTGTTGCTGATAATATTACTGAAGCCATAGTAGTGCCAGGTTCTGGTATGGTTAAAGAACAAGCCGAAATGGAAGGTTTGGATGCGGTATTTAAAGAAGCTGGTTTTATATGGAGAGATCCAGGTTGTTCGATGTGTTTAGGGATGAATCCAGATCAATTAAAGCCTTATGAGAGATGCGCATCTACATCTAATAGAAATTTTGAAGGGAGACAGGGTTATTTAGGACGCACTCATTTAATGAGTCCTATTATGGCAGCATATACCGCAATAAATGGAACAGTTGGAGAGCCATCATGAAATCTAATAGCGAGGGATTAATGATTGATGGAATCGTTAGTTATATCGATAGAGATAATATAGATACAGATCAAATAATCCCAACAGAATATTTAAAATCAATAAAGAAGTTTGGTTATGAAGATTATTTATTTGATGGTTGGAGATATAAAGACGATGGAAAGCTAGGAGTTAAAAAAGAAGAACGAGATATAAATAAAGATTTCATTCTCAATAATAAACCATTTAGTGAGTCTAAAATTCTTCTAACGAGAGACAACTTTGGATGTGGTTCTTCTAGAGAGCATGCTGTATGGGCCTTAAGAGACTTTGGCATCAAAGCGGTTATAGCATCCTCATTTGGAGATATTTTTTACAATAATTGTTTTAAGAATGGAGTCATGCCAATCTATTTAGAAAAAAATCAAATTGAAAAACTTTTTGGTTTAGTAAAAAAAGAAGTTGTTGAATTATCAATAGACCTCCAAAAAAGAATAATTTTTTTAAACAATCAAGATGAAATTAATTTTGAGGTTGATGATCATCTAATCGAACGAATCATCTATGGATTAGACGATATTGATATTACTTTAAAAGAAAAAGACAAGATTTCTAATTTTGAAAAAAATAGAAAAATAACAAGACCATGGATTTATGCAAATGAGTAAGAATATTTTAATCTTACCGGGTGATGGTGTTGGTCAAGAAGTAACAGCCTCTGCTGTTGAGGTCTTAGATTTTCTTATAAAAGAATATGGCCTTGATTTTTCAGTTAAATTAATGAATGTAGGCGGAACTGCATACAATGAATGCGGATCACCTTTACCAAAAGAAGTTCTTAATGCAGCCAAAGAATCAGATGCAATACTGTTTGGGGCAGTTGGTGGCACTGAGTGGGATAATTTAGATTGGGAAGATCGACCTGAAAATGCATTATTAACTCTTAGAAAAGAATTAAATCTTTTTGCAAATTTAAGGCCTGCATTTTTATTTAATGAATTATCAGAAGCCTCACCATTAAAGAAAGAAATAATTAACAATCTTGATATTTTAATTGTGAGAGAGCTTACCGGTGGCATCTATTTTGGTGAACCAAGAGGCATTGTTTCAGATAAAGAGCCTAATTATGCTTTTAACACTATGGTTTACAACGAAGATGAGATTAGGCGTATTGCAAAAGTAGCATTTGAATCTGCTCAAAAAAGAGACGGTAAATTATGTTCTGTTGAAAAAGCAAATGTCCTTGAAGTTTCAAAATTTTGGAGATCTATAGTTACCGAAATGGCATCTGAATATCCTGATGTTCAACTTACACATCAACTAGCAGACAATGCTGCAATGCAATTAGTTCTAGATCCAAACCAATTTGATGTAATTGTTGCCAGTAATCTCTTTGGAGATATTTTATCTGACATAGCTGCAACTTTGACTGGTTCGATCGGGATGTTGCCATCTGCATCATTAGACAGTTCTTTTAAAGGAATGTATGAGCCTTGTCATGGTAGCGCACCAGATATAGCAGGACAAAATATAGCTAATCCATTGGCAATGATTTCGTCTCTTTCTATGGCATTAAGATACTCTCTAAATCAAGAAAGTATTTCTGATAAAATTGATACTGCAATTAAATTATTTATCCAGTCTGGATATAGAACAAAAGATATTGCAGTTGATGAGAATTATCTAAAAACCTCTGAAGTTGCACAAAAAATTATAGATATAATACAAAATGGATAAAGCAATAGATTTAGCATTAGTTGGGGCTTCTGGGGTTGTAGGAAATAAAATTATTTCCTTGCTAGAAAAGAAAAATATTAATATAGAAAATTTTTATCCCCTTGGCTCTGCATCCGTAGGTCAAGAAGTAACTTTAAATAACATAAATTATCAGATTGAAGATTTATCTTCATTCGATTGTTCAAAAGTTAATCTGGCAATATTTTCTGCTGGCTCAAAGGTCGCCAAAGAATATGCTAAAAGCTTTGTTAATCAGGGTGTTTACGTAATTGATTTATCTTCTGAATTCAGATATGAAGAAAATATTCCACTTATTATTCCAGAAATAAATGGAAGTCTTCTTGAAGATATTAAAAAACCATCACTTATAGCGAATCCTAACTGCTCAGTATCTCAATTGTTGATGGTATTAGATCCTATTCATAAAGAATATGGTATCGATTTTTTAAATATAGCTACTTATCAGGCAGTATCAGGAACAGGAAAAGACGCTATAGATGAGCTTTATAATCAAACCAAAGACCAATCTATGGAGCCAAATATATATCCTAAAAATATTGCATTTAATGTAATACCACAATGCGATATTTTCTTAGATAATGATTTCACAAAAGAAGAAATGAAGGTAGCTTGGGAAACAAAGAAAATTCTTGACCAAAATATTGAAGTGCAAGCAACCTGCGTCCGAGTCCCAGTTGTAAATGGACACTCTGAGGCAGTCTTCTTAAGAACAAAAAATAAAGCTGCAAAAGATGACATACTTCAACTTTTAGCAACCTCGGAGGGTTTAACAGTAATAGATAATCCAAAAAAATTGGAATATCCAACCCCACTTGAAAATGCTAATGATACTGAAGAAGTTTATGTAGGAAGAATAAGATCTCAAATTATAAATAATGAAAATTGGATATCTTTATGGATAGTAGCTGATAATGTTTATGGAAAAGGGGCAGCGCTTAATGCTGTTCAAATCCTTGAAAAGCTTATAAAAAATAATAAATTGTGTTGAGATTCTATATATCTTTTTTCTTTTTATGCATTTCTATTAATGTATATGCAGATATATTTCTATCCTCACCTAAAATCAAACTAAATGCACAAGATCAAAGGATAATTGAATTTAAAATTCAAAATGGAAATATAA
>CACEZB010000021.1 GCA_902563835.1 uncultured SAR86 cluster bacterium | reverse complement strand
ATTTTTGATGTAAAGTGCTCTAATGCTTTACCTAAAATAATAAAAGATCTTGGCGGTAAACCAATAATGTCTCCAACTGGACATTTTCATATAAAAAATGGAATAGAAAAATATAATCCACTATTGGCTGGTGAAATGAGCGGGCATATTTTTTTTAATGACAAATGGCATGGTTTTGATGACGGTCATTATTCAGGGGCTAGAATTATTGAACTTATATGGAAGAAAAATGAATCAATTAGTGAAATAAATGAAAAATTACCAAAATCATTTTCAACTCCTGAATTAAATATTGATGTAACTGACGAAACAAAGTTTAAAATAATAGAAGATTTTTCTTCGCAATGCTCATTAAAAGGTAAAAAAATTACAATAGATGGCTTAAGAATTAATTTTGATGATGGGTGGGGTTTGTTAAGAGCGTCTAATACCACTCCGAAATTAGTTTTACGATTTGAAGGTGATTCTATGGACAGCTTAAATAAAATAAAAAATGATTTTTTAAATGAACTTTCTCGCATTTGTCCTGATATTGATATAAATTTAGTTTAAAGAAATGAGAAAAGATAGAAAAAACATTATTCTTGAATCCTTGGCAGGTATGCTAGAAGAAAGAAACCTATCTAAAATTACCACTGCGGCATTAGCTAAAAAATCCAAAATCACTGAAGCTGCACTTTACAGGCACTTCCCAAGCAAAAGATCGATTTATGCAGAATTATTTTCATTTTGTGATAATGCTATTTTTTCTAAATGTAATGAACTTAAGAAAAGTGACTTATCATCAAAAGAAAAAGTAAAAAATGCTTTTATCTTTTTTATGCTCTTTATTGAAAAAAATAAAGGGTTTGCCAGACTTCTTTCAAGAGAAGCGCTATCATCAGCCGAGCAAAATGTAAGCGATAATGTAAATCAGTTTTATGAGAGATTTGAATTAATTCTTAGGCAGATGTTAAAAGAAGATGCTTCCAATCTAACAACTCAGCCTGGTATATCAGCACAATTAATTGTTACATCCCTAGAGGGGAATATTGGAAGATACATTAGATCAAAATTTAAAGATTCTCCTTCAACATACATAGAGAACATATGGGAATTGCTTGCAATAAGTGTTTTCAAAAATTAATTAATATTTTCTTCTAAGAAAAGTTCAAAATAAACATTGTCCTTAGATTCGGAATCAATTTTTCCAGTTGATTTATTGACTCTTACAAAAGATATATCTTCAGGAATTGAATCTTTTGATATCTCTAAAGAATCTAATTTAAATTTCATATAATTGAGCCATATGGGCAAGGCAATAGTAGATCCATATTCATCTTCTCCTAAAGATGAAAAATCATCTGTGCCAACCCATACGGTTGTTACCAAATCTTTATGGAACCCTGAAAACCATGTGCTAACTGAATCATTAGTTGTGCCAGTTTTTCCGCCAATATCATCTCTATTTAAAAAGGCTGATTTTCTTCCTGCAACTCCACTTTTTAAAAAATCCTTAAGAGTATCTTTTATTAAATATGCGATCCTATCATCTATTACCTCACCTTTTTTATCTAAAGGTTTTAAAAGAAAATATGGTTTTTTAATATTCATCTCTAAAGTATCTAGCCATGGAAATGCAGTAATCTCTTTAAAAATATCTTGTTTAAGATAATCATCGTGGTTAAAAATATAATTACCAAATCTATCTTGAATACTATCTATAAAATGCATATCTGTAATAAAGCCATTATTTGCAATAACACTATATGCTCTTACCATCTCAGCTGGAGAAAAATTACCAGATCCTAGCGCCAATGAAAGATCATTGGGAAGCCTAGATTTTTCAAATCCAAAATTTTTAATATAGTCATGAGATTTTTGTATACCAATCTCTCTTAATAGTTTTATTGAAACAATATTTACTGATTTTGTTAATGCTTCTCTAAGTGAGATTGGTCCGTAGAATTCTCCAGTGTAATTTTGTGGTCTCCAAGCACTTTCAAGGTTTGAATCTTCAAAAACTATTGGTGCATCATTTATCAAAGAAGAAAGATTGTACTCATTTGCTAAACCTGCTGAATATATAAAAGGTTTAAAGCTAGAACCTGATTGTGGGTATGAAAGCCTAGCCCTATCGAAATTACTTTCATTAAAATTCTTGCCGCCAATATAGGATATTACTTCTCCAGAATGTGGATCCATAGAAATGATTGAAGCTTGAATATTTGGTATTTGGTCAAGAGTATAAAAATTATCGTTATTCTTTAAATATACTAAATCTCCAAATTTTAAGAGATCAAAAAAGTTATTTGGTATTTTACCTAATTGATTAATAGAAACTGTTTGTCTGGCCCATTTATAATCACTTGTCCATGAAATTGTTATAAGTTCAAAGTTCTCATTAATTAAATACCCTTCATTCTCTTCTACCTTTATTACCATTGCTTTGGTATGAGTGTTGTAATATGGAAGTGAATCAAATATATCTATTAGTCTATTAATTAAAGAGTCTCGATTAAGATCTATCTCACTGAAATAATAATCAGATGTTAGAAAGTTTATGTCTAGGTTGTCTAATAATAAACTTTGCTCATCATCAAAAACACCGGCAAAATTCAAAGGTTCTCTCCAACCATGCCTTTTGTCATAAAGATATAGTTCTTTCATCATGCTTTCTTTTGCAATTCTTTGTGAATTAGAATCTATAGTTGTAAATACTGACCAGCCTTGTTTATAAGCACTTAAGCCATACCTACTAATTACTTCTTGTCGCACAACTTCGGCAATATAACTAGCTTCTACATCATATAGATTAATATTTTTAGCGATTGTAATTTCTTCTGAAATAGCTTCCTGATATTCATCTGTATTAATATATTTAAGTAATAACATCCTAGACAAAATCCAATTTCTTCTTTGTATAGTTCTTCTTTTATCCTTAATTGGATTTATTCTTGATGGTAGTTGAACTATTGCAGCAATGGTTGCTGACTCAGAGATGCTTAAATCGCTCAATTCTTTATTAAAATATGTGTTTGATGCTGCCTCAATTCCATAAGATCTATTTCCTAAAAAAATTCTATTTACATACAATTCAAATATTTCTTCTTTATCTAATTTTCCTTCTAACTCTAATGCTAAGAATATTTCTTTTAATTTTCTTTCTATGGTTTGTTCTCTTGATAAAAGATAACCTCTTACTACCTGCATAGTAATCGTGCCGCCGCCGCCTTCGCAACCAGAAGGACTTAAACATCTCACAAATGATCTTATTAATCCGGTATAACTAATACCCTGATGATTAAAAAAGTTATCATCTTCTGCTGCAAGAAAAGCATTCTTTATGTCATTTGGAATATCCTTATAGCCAGTAGATCTTCTTTTTATTTCACCAAATTCACCAATTAAAACACCGTCTTTGGTGAAAACTTTTAATGGCATCTGAAGTTCAGATTCATCTACTAGGTTAATCTCTGGAAGGCTCGGCTTTAAATAAAGATACGAAGCAAAAATAATTATTATTGCTAATAAACACATTAGAATTCCAGAAAAAAAAGAAATTTTTATTATTTTGTGCATAACATATTTTAAATCTTTAAATTTAGAGAATACATCATTTAGAATTTAAAAAGTGTTTTTATTGAGTAAGATGTTAAAATCTCGACTTAATTTAAACAAATTATGAACATATTTATTGTTGGTCCAATGGGTTCTGGTAAGTCAACCGTTGGAAAAATATTATCTGATGAGCTATTTCTTAATTTCTTTGATACAGATGAAGAAATTGAAAATAGAACTGGCGCTTCGATTGACTGGATATTCGACCTTGAGGGTGAGGAAGGTTTTAGAAAAAGAGAAAGTGGGGTTCTAGAAGAAATGGTCCAGAAAAATTCCGTTGTTCTTTCAACAGGCGGGGGGATAATATTATCTGAAAATAATAGAGAATTATTATCATCAAGAGGAACAGTATTTTATTTAGCAACTCCTATATCAGTTCAAGTTGAAAGAACTGCGAAAGACAAAGATAGACCTTTATTAAAAAATGGTGACCCTAGTCAGATACTTCAAGAATTGCATGAGAAAAGAAAGAATTTATATGAATCAGTGTCTGATTATATTGTTGAGACAGAAGATAAGTCTAGCCAAGAAGTTGCATCAGAAATAATCAATTTAGTTAAAGGTTAATTATGGCAGAAATATTAGCTGGCAAAGGTAAGTCAAAATATAAAATACATATAACTGGTAAAAGCCTACCCAAATCTGAGATTAATAGACAAATCGGTTTAAATAATAAAGTTTTGATAGTTACTGATAGCGGCATTCCTAAAACATACATTAAAGAATTAAGAAATATTATTAAAAATAAAAATGTAAATGTAATAACATTGGGTCAGGGTGAAAAATCAAAATCCTTTTCTTCATATCAAAAAATATTAAACAAACTATTAGATTTAAAATTTGATCGTTCTGACAAATTAATAGCCTTAGGCGGAGGGGTTGTAGGTGATATTACTGGATTTTGTGCAGCTACATATCTCAGAGGTATTGAATATGTTCAAATACCTACTTCTTTATTAGCACAAGTTGACTCATCGGTTGGTGGTAAAACAGCAATTAATGCTAAACAAGGCAAGAATTTAATTGGATCATTTTATAATCCAAAATTTGTCCTAATATCTACCCATTTTTTAAAAACATTGCCTGAAAATGAATATAAATCAGGCCTTGGCGAAGTAATTAAGTATGGTTTTATAGGTAATAAAAAACTTAAAAAGATTATCGAAACTAATGTAAAAAAAATAATTATAAGAGATGAAAAAATATTAAAACTTATCATAGAAGAATCAATTAAAACAAAATCAAATATTGTCACCAAAGATGAAAAAGAAACCGGGATTAGAGCAATATTAAATTTTGGCCATACCTTTGGTCATGCTATTGAGGCCTACAATGGATTCAAAAATATTACACATGGTGCTGCCATAACCCTAGGAATGGTTATTGCTTCAAAAATTTCTTACTTTGAAGGTCATATCAAAGATTATCAATTGGATAATGTAATTAATACTATAGACTCATTAGGCTTAAATACAGATCATAAAAAGTATAAATACTCGCATCTTAAAAAATATATTACTAGTGATAAGAAAGTTGCTGATGGCAAAATAAATTTAATCTTGATTGATAAAAAATTTAATGCTTTTAAAACATCTAAATTTAATCATAAAAATATTATTAAAGCATTAAGTTAAGCAGCATTTGCAGTTGTTGCTTTTAATAAGTCTTGTATATTTGATGCTGCGGGAACAACTAGCCAGAAAAAAGGTTCATATCTTTCAAAATCATTTAATAATTCTCTAGCTTTGTCGCTTTTTGTATATTTATAATGCTTTTCGAGTATTTCTTTTAGATACTTTCTGTGAGGTTGCATCTCTTCAGTTGTTATTCTCTCTAAGTTAACTAACCCCCTATTGCATTTATCAAAAAATGTTCTATCTTCGTCAAGAACATATGCAAAACCCCCTGTCATACCGGCGCCAAAGTTTATACCAATTTG
>CACEZB010000020.1 GCA_902563835.1 uncultured SAR86 cluster bacterium | reverse complement strand
GCAGAGACGACCTAGCAGATAAAGAACAACAAGAAGTTGATATTCTTTCTAAATACAAACCTGAACAATTAAGTGAAGAAGAAATAGCTGCAAGAGTTAAAGAAGCTATCAAGGATTCTGAAGCAAGTTCTATGCAGGATATTGGAAAAGTAATGGGTATTTTAAAATCTTCATTAGCAGGATCAGCTGATATGGGGATGGTTAGTAAAATTGTAAAGGATGAGCTTTCTTAAAAATAGCTTTTAAAAGCATGCAAAGAAATCAAGATCGAAATCATAATCAATTAAGAGAAGTTAGTATTGAGCCTAATGTAAATATTCATTCAGAAGGCTCTGTTCTAGTTTCATTTGGAAATACAAAAGTAATCTGTAATGCTTCAATTGAAAATAATGTACCACGTTGGATGAAAAATTCTGATGAGGGATGGGTGACAGGTGAATATGGTATGTTACCAAGGTCTACAAATGAAAGAATGAGTCGTGAAGCTGCCAGAGGAAAGCAAAGCGGTAGAACGCTTGAGATACAAAGATTAATCGGAAGATCTTTACGTCAAGCTGTAAATCTTAAATATCTTAAAGGTAAAACTATTAATGTAGATTGTGATGTTATTCAAGCAGATGGAGGAACAAGAACCGCCTCTATTACAGGTGGTTGTGTTGCTCTATTTCTTGCAATTAAAAATCATCATGATGACCAAAGAGCTATTAATTCATTTATTGCAGCTGTATCGCTTGGAATTAAGAATAATAAAATATTACTAGATTTAGATTATGAAGAAGATAGCACTGCTGATACCGATCTTAATATTGTTATGAATGAAAAACTTGATTTAATAGAAATTCAAGGGACTGCAGAAGATGTTCCTTTTTCAAAAACTGAACTTAATGATATGCTTGAAATGGGAAGCTCAGCAATTGCTGAAATTATTAAAAAACAAAAGGCTTGTATTGAATAAGTGAAAGATTATCAAAAATCATTCTTAAATTTAGCCCTACAATCAAAATCACTTCAATTTGGCGAATTCACTCTCAAATCTGGAAGAATAAGCCCCTATTTCTTTAATGCGGCAAACATGCTTGGTGGATGTAATTTATCTGAATTAGCTAAATGCTATGTAGATGCAATAAAAGATAAGGAATTAAATTTTGATTGTATCTATGGTCCAGCATATAAAGGAATTTTTCTTGGTTCAATTGTTGCAACTTTGTTTAGCGAAGAGGGCAAAGAATACCCATTATCTTTTAATAGAAAAGAAGAAAAAGATCATGGTGAGGGTGGGAATATTATTGGCAAAAAACCTCATGGTAATGTATTAATTATTGATGATGTTCTATCAGCTGGAACAGCGGGAAGAGAATCAATTGAAGCTATCTTAAAATTATCTGCAACACCATCCTCTTTTATAATTGGTTTGGATAGACAAGAAAAGGGTTTGTCTGAGATGTCTGCTAGCAAAGAATTAGAAAAAGACTTTAATATAAAAATCGAATCCATAATTAATTTAGATTCATTAATAAATTTTGTTAAAGATGATGAAACATATGCGGATTATCTTGATCAATTAAATGAGTATAGAGAAAACTGGGGAGCTTAGATGTTTTCTGGAATCATTCAAGGTAAAGGCAAGGTTTTAAAAATTACCACAAAAAAAGATCATATTTCTTTTGAAATATCTTTTCCAAAAAACTTCAGTATAAATCTTAAAAAAGGTGCGAGCATTTCAGTAAATGGTGTGTGTTTGACTTCATTAGACAATGGTAAAAAAAATCTTAATTTTGATGTTATTGAAGAAACTTTATCAAGAACAAATCTAGGGTCCTTGGAAGAAGGTTCGGTCGTAAATTTAGAAAGATCTATAAGTGCTTCTTCAGAAATTGGTGGTCATTTAATGTCAGGTCATATTCATTTCACAGGTAAAGTAAAATCAAGCCTAGATAAAGAAACTACTAAAGACATGGCTATTTATTTCCCTAAAAAATTTAAAAAGTATATTTTTGAAAAAGGCTATATAGGTATTAATGGATGTAGTCTAACTATAGGAAAAGTAAACGAAAATTATTTTCTAATTCATTTAATACCTGAAACACTTTCGGTAACAAATCTAAATGATTTAGTTCCTGAATGTTTAGTCAATGTAGAAATTGATCAGAATACTATAGCAATAGTTGAGACTGTAGAAAAAACTTTAGCTGCTCAAAAATCTTGATAAAACTGCCATCCTTACAGCAACTCCGTTTGCTATTTGCTGCCTAATGACTGAATTTTCAGAATCATATACAGCTTCAGTAATTTCAACGTAATTAACTGGGCCTGGATGCATGATGATTGCATCTGCCTTGGCACATCCAAGCTTTGAAGTTGAGAGTTGGTAAGAGTTCTTATAGGTATCTAAATCTAAATCAAGATCCTTTTCAAATCTCTCATATTGAATTCTAAGTGTCATCACAACATCTGAATCTTGAAGAGCTTTTTCAAGATCTGGTTCATATTTGCCAAATTCTGGATTTTGATACTTTGTACACATTTCAGGGTGGCCACTAAAAACCAAAGAATCGATATCAAAATTTGAAATACCTTCTACAAAAGATGATGTAACTCTTGAATGATCTAAGTCACCTACTATTACGATTTTTAATCCATCTAATGAATTTTTATGATCAATAATAGTTTTAATATCTAAAAGAGCTTGCGTCGGGTGTGATATGGCGCCCTCGCCTGCATTTATAAAAACCATCTTAGGTAAAGAGTCAGCTAATTCTCTTATAACAGATTTTGGATGGCGTAATACACAAAGATCAACGCCCATTAAATTCAAAGCATCTACAGTTTCATAAATAGACTCGCCTTTTTGGACTGATGAGTTATCAATATTAAAATCAAGTACAGAACAACCTAAATTTCCTGCAGCTATTGCAAAAGAAGACTTTGTTCTTGTACTTGGTTCGCAAAAAACATTTGCAACTATTTTCTCTGGAAATAAATTTTCTTTTCTAAAATTACCTTCATCATCTATGAAGTTATTTGAGAACTTAATAAGATCTAATATTTCTTCCTTAGTTAAATCTTTTATTGATAATAGGTTTTTAGCCATCAGTTGCTACTATTGCCTCAATTTCTACATCAACCCCAAGCGGCAAACCAGAAACTTCAATTGTTGCTCTAGCAGGATAAGGTTCGGAGAAATATTTTTTCATTGCTTCATTTACTATCGAGAAATTACCTAAATCAGTTAGAAAAATTGAGAGTTTTACTATATCTCCCAAGTCATGACCTGCAGCCTCACAAATATTTTGAATATTTTGTATCACTTGATTTACTTGATCTTCAATTGACCCAGAAACTACATCTCCAGTCTGTGGGTTTATAGGAACTTGGCCTGATATAAATATTAAATTTCCTGTCTTAACCGCTTGAGAATAAGGTCCTATAGCTTGAGGGGCTTTATTTGTGGAGATGATTTCTTTTGACATTTTATTGGGCTCCTTTTAAAAAAATTTTATATTAAAAAGATTGTACATAAAAAAAGTGTTACTTTTTTACTATTTCTCATTAATATTTCTTTTACAACTTGTAGTTGACTTCATTGATCTAACTTTTTGCAATATTTTTCTTAATTCCTCTTTGTTTACTACCTCAATTTGTATTTCAAATCCTGCAAATTTTTTATCAATAGTTTTTGTAATTACGGATCCTATATTAATACCAGCTCTCGCAAATACAGATCCTAAATCAGATAAAACTCCTACTTTATCTTCAGTATTTATATCTATATTTACCTTATATAAATGTTCTTTCTTATTTTCTCCCCATATTGCTGAAATATATCTAGAATCTTTATCTAAAAAAGGCCTTACTTGTTTACATCTTTTATGATGAACAACTATCCCTTTTTCTGTATCTGAATGTGCCACAACACTATCCCCATGAATCGGGAAGCAACATTTTGCAAAACGAACAGAAATGCCCTCAATTTTATTATCAATAATTAAGACTGGATTTGGTTTTTTAATACCCTCTCTTATTTGAAGGCCAGAATAAAACCTTTCGGCAATAATATTTCCAGTTCTTTTTCCCAAACCAAGCTCAGTAAGCAAAGTGTTTAATGAGGGTACGCCAATAGATTCTAAAATCTTCTTAAGAGAATTTCCTCTAAATTCAGAAAGACTTGATCCTGCTCTTTTTAATTCAGTTTCTAGCATTATTTTCCCAGCCTTACGTGCATCAGATGTTTTCTGTTTTCTTAGTCTTGATCTGATAGCAGTCCTAGCTTTGCTTGTCACAACATAATTTAACCAAGACGGGTCTACCTCTGAATTAGTATTAGAGGTAATAATATGAACTGTTTGACCTGTTTCTAACTCAATGTTTAAGGGAACTTCACTTCTATTAACTTTACATCCTACTATAGTATTGCCTAGATCGGTGTGAACTTCATATGCAAAATCTATTGGGGTTGAGCCTTTTCTTAATGCATATATATCACCTTTAGGAGAAAATAAAAATACCTCATCAGAATCTAAATCTGTTTTTATTGATTTTGCAAATTCAGAAGGATCGTTTGAATGCTTTTCTAAATCAACAAGTCCACTTAGCCATTTCGTAGCTCGCAATTCTGTATTTACATCTTTATCTTGAGTTTTGTATTGCCAATGAGCTGCGATACCAAAGCTAGCTATCTCAGACATACTTCTTGTTTGTATCTGAACTTCTATTGGGAATGCGTTTAAGGCAAGAAGACTAGTGTGTAATGCTTGATAACCATTACTTTTTGGGATTGCTATGTAGTCTTTAAATTTATTTTCTATAGGAGAGAAATAATTATGAATTACTCCTAAAGATCTATAACATTCATCAACTGAATCGACCAAAATCCTAAAACCATAAACATCAAGAATTTCTGAAAAAGGCTTATGCTTTGATTTAATCTTTCTATATATGCTATAAATGTTTTTCTCTCTGCCTTTTACTCCTACAGTTTCAATCCCATTAGCTTTAAGATGTCGCTTAAGCTCCTTTCTTATCTTTGACACAATTCTCTTTCTTCCTCCACTTGATCTTTTAATTGCGCTTTCTAGCATTGAGGCCCTTAAAGGATAGATGCATCTAAATGCAAGATCTTCAAGTTCAGCTCTAATGTTTTGCATTCCTATCCTTAGAGCCAGAGGCCCATATAATTGAATGGTTTCTTTGGACTTCTCTAACTGTTTTGATCTAGGTAAATGCTCTATAGTTCTCATGTTATGTAACCTATCGCAGATTTTTACCAAGACAACTCTTATATCTTTAGATATAGCAAGCATCATCTTCTGAAGGTTATTTGCATCTCTTTCAGACCTATTGGTTATATCTAGATTGCTTAATTTACTTACTCCATCAACTATTTCTGCTACATCATCTCCAAACAATTTAATTAAATTCTTTTTATTAACATCACAATCTTCCAATACATCATGCATTAAAGCGGCACATATAGAATCTGCATCCATTTTCATCTCTAAAAGAATGTTAGCAACAGCGATCGGATGAGTAATATACTTTGAACCATCTTTTCTTTCTTGCCCTTCATGTGCATAAAATGCAAGGGTATAAGCTTTTTGTATCTTCTTTATATCTTGATTGCTTATATAAGACTTAAGGGATTTATAGAAGTTTGGCGGTAACCTTAATAAGGTATCCTTAGAAAAATCATTTAGTAAAATGTTTGGGAGTGCATGGCTACTCAAGACAACCCCCTATAGTCATTTATCCTTCGTTACTATTTTCTTGGTTGCTTGGAGCTGAAAACTCATCTAATAAAACGTCTTCTTCAAGAGTTTTTTCTAGGGTTTCTAAATCTAGCAATCCTTCTTCAATTTCTCTTAATGCAACCAATGTAGGCTTATCATTGTCCCACTCAACCAATGGATCTCTGCTGGTTGTTGATAACTGTCTAGCTCTCTTTGATGCCATAAGTATCAAGTCAAATCTACTTGGAATCTTTTCTAAACAATCTTCTACTGTAAT
>CACEZB010000019.1 GCA_902563835.1 uncultured SAR86 cluster bacterium | reverse complement strand
CCGGCTTAATGATTAAAAATAATGAAATTAAAGTATTAGAATTTAATTGTAGATTTGGTGATCCTGAAACTCAGCCAATTTTACTTAGATTAAAATCAAGTTTAGTTAACTTATGTTTAGCAGCGATTAATAATACTCTTGATTCATATGATATCGAATGGACTCAAGCACATTCTTGCGGAGTAGTTATTGCCTCAAAAGGATACCCCGAAAATTATGAATCAAACAAAGAGATTCAGATTAATATTAATGATGAAAATGATACTAAATTATTTCATGCGGGAACTAAGTATGAAAATAATAAAATTCTCACTAGTGGAGGAAGAGTATTTTGTGCAACAGCTTTAGGTGCTGATTTGAAAGAAGCTCAACAAAACGCATATAATTTAGTAGATAAAGTTGATTTCGAAGGTGCTTTCTACAGGAAAGATATAGGATATAAAGGTATTAAATGAGCATTCTAAATAATATTGTTAACGAGCTAGATATAGCATTAAGAACTTTATCTAATAAGAAAAGTGGTACTGATAGACAATACCCGCCTGACCCTAAAGAAAAAAATTCAGAAGAATTGTCAAACAAAGAAAAGGATCTTTCAATTCAAATGATGCGAATTAATCATGCTGGTGAGGTTGCAGCTCAAGCTTTGTACAGAGGTCAAGCATTCGTTTGTAAAGATCCAAAAATAAAAGAACATTTAATTCAAGCAGGAGAAGAAGAAACTGATCATTTAATATGGTGTAAAAAGAGATTAGATGAACTAGGCGGACAAAGCTCTATATTAAATCCTTTATGGTACGGCGGTTCTTTTGCAATTGGTTCTATATTTGGATTGTTAGGGGAAAAAACTAGCCTTGGTTTTGTTGAAGAAACAGAGAAGCAAGTTGTTATCCATCTTCAAAAACACTTAGATAAAATATCTAGCAAGGATAAGGAAACAATTGAGATACTTAGAACAATGCAAGAAGATGAGGATCTTCATGCGGGACAAGCCAATGAGTCTGGAGCAGAAGAACTAGAGTCTCCTACAAAAAAAATAATGGAAACAACTGCCAAAATCATGACCTCCTCGAGTGCTCACATATAATATTGAAGCCTAATGAATCAAGCTTCTGAAGATACCAATTCTGCATTAAATATGCGAAAAGTCGCTTTAACTGCTCTTGCTGGCACTAGTATTGAATGGTATGACTTCTTTCTTTATGGAGCTGCAGCAGCACTAATTTTTCCAACAGCATTCTTTGGCGAAGTTAATCCATCTACCGCATTAATATTATCTTTATTAACTTTTGCAGCAGGATTTATTGCTAGGCCAATTGGTGGAATTATATTTGGTCATTTTGGAGATAGAATTGGAAGAAAAAAAACTCTTGTTATTGCCTTAATACTAATGGGAGTTGCATCGACTTTAATTGGACTTCTACCAACTTATGCAATGATTGGTGTGGCAGCGCCAATAATATTAACGATATTAAGATTTGCTCAAGGATTAGCAATTGGTGGTCAATGGGGTGGAGCAATGTTGCTTGTCACTGAAAGCGCCCCTTCAAATCAAAGAGGATTTTACGGCGCTTATGCACAAGCAGGTGTTCCAATCGGAGTGATTTTAGCAAATCTTGCTTATATAATTACGGGTTCCTTAATGTCAGATGAATCTTTTTATGTTTGGGGATGGCGAATTCCTTTTTTAGCTAGCGCAATACTTATAGGTCTTAGTATGTATATTCAATTAACTATGGAAGATACTAAGGCTTTCCAAGAGCTTCAGGCTGCACGAGAAGATCAACAAGCTCGTGGCTATCAAAATAATAATATAATAAAAAAATCTCCAATTATCGAAGCTATAAAAAAATATCCAGGAAGAATTTCACTTGCAGCTGGAGCTTTTTTATCAGTTCAAGTCACTTTTTATATATTAATTGCTTTTATGCTGGCCTATGGTGTAACAAGTGCTGGTATGGAAAGAGATGAGATGCTATTTGCAGTCTTGATTGGTTCAGCAATTATGACACCAGCCCTTTTCTTTTTCTCCTCATACTCAGATAGAAATGGTCGTAAAGGGGTTTTCATAATGGGTGCCGTTTTAACTGCTATCTGGTCATTTGCATTATTTCCGCTTGTCGATACTGGAAATTTCTGGCTCTCCGTTCTTGGAATAACTGGCGGATTGGTATTCTTATCTATGATGTATGGGCCTCAAGCAGCATTCTTTACAGAATTATTTACTACTGATTTAAGATATTCAGGTGCGAATTTAGGGTATCAAACTGGGGCAATATTAGGAGGAGCTTTCGCGCCTACAATCGCAACAATGTTATGGACAGATTTTGATATATTTTGGGTGTCTGTTTATATAGCTTTTGCATCTCTGTTAACTGTTTTTTCAGTCATGGCACTGACTGAAACATACAAAATAGATCTTAATAGAAAAAATATCTAGCACTCAGGCATATTATGAAAAAAATATTATTTTGTTTATCTTTCTCTTTTTTCTTGAATGTTAATGCTCATCAAAATTGGAATGGAAAAAATTTTTCTGAAATGGCTCATCTACCCTCTCCGTTACCTGATAGGGTTGTTTTGACGTGGAATGATGATCCAGCTACAACTCAGTCAGTAAATTGGCGAACTGATATTTCAGTAAAAAAAGGTTTTGCTCAAATAGCTGTAGCTAATGCTAATGGAAGAACGTTAAGACCAAAGAAGTTTGATGCAGAAACAACTTACTTTAAAAGTGATATTAATGAGGCGCACTATCATAGTGTTACTTTTAAAAACCTTGAAGAAGACACTTTGTATGCTTACAGGGTTGGTGATGGAGTTAATTGGACCGAATACTATCACTTTAGAACTGCAAGCTCCAAAGAGAAACCGTTCAGTTTTATTTATTTTGGAGATGCGCAAAATGAAGTGAAGACACACTGGTCAAGGGTTTTTAGAGAGGCTTTTCGTGATGCTCCTAGAGCAGCATTCACTCTTCATGCAGGAGATCTTGTCGACGAGCATGATATGGATGCCCAATGGGGTGAATGGCATCAAGGACCTGACTGGGTAAATGGAACTATTCCAGTAATAGCGACACCTGGAAATCATGAATATCAATCAGGATCTGATGCAAAGCGTATTTGGAGAACAAAAGCTGGTGAAAATATTAATATAGATATTATTTCTTATAAGAACGATACTCCCTCAACATTTGAAGCTGTGGTTCAAGATTCAAATGGTCAAAAAGGAGTTATTAAAATAACCGATTCTGGTGAAATAGTCGCCGTTGATGAGGGTATTGAGACAATTACAGGTTTTTCAGAGATAGATCTTGTTAATAAATTTATCTTTGGAGGTAAAGCCCCTCTTTACGATCGTTTAAGAAATAAAACTGAAATCAAAACTATCAGCAGTCATTGGAGACCTCAATTTTCATTTCCAATTCAAGAAGTGCCAGATAATCGTTTAAAAGAAACTGTTTATTATTTGGACTATCAAGGTGTTCGTTTCATTTCTTTAGACTCAAATATTGAAACTGAAAAACAAGTCTCATGGTTAAGAAAAACTCTTGAAGATAATCCTAATCGTTGGACAATTATGACTTTTCATCATCCAATGTACTCGCCAGCTTCTAGTAGAGACAATAAAGAGATGCGTCAACAATGGAAACCTCTTTTAGATGAATTTAAGGTTGATTTAGTTTTAAGCGGTCATGATCACGCCTACTCAAGAACTGGTCTTGTTGACTCAAAAGACATTAAGAATATTCCAACTGGCTATCAACAAGCGTATGATCCAAAAATTGGAACTGTGCATGTTGTTTCAGTAAGCGGTCCTAAAATGTATAAAATTACTAAAGGTAATTATGCAAAAAAACTTGGTGAGAATACCCAGCTTTACCAAATAATTGATATCAAAGAAAATGAATTAAGATTCCGTGCTTATGATGCTACTGGAGAATTGTATGATGAGTTTCTAATACAAAAACAATCGGGAAAACCAAATTTATTAGTAGAAAAGTAATCTAATATATCGCAATTACTTCCATTTAATGTTGCATCCCATTGATGGAAATTGTTCTAAACTTATTTCTCTTTCATTAAGTAAGTTTTCTATAGCATCTCTAAGATCCTTACCAGATGGAAGAATCGCTGAATTTGGAGAACTTTCATCTAATCTTCCACGATAAACAAGCTTCCTATTGCTATCAAAAAGATAAAATTCTGGAGTGCATTCAGCTTTATAAGCTTTTGCTACCATCTGAGTTTCATCAAAGAGGTAGGGAAATGATAGGCCAAGTTCCTTCCATAAATCTTGCATATGTTCAGGGGCATCCTGAGGATAGTTATCTATATCATTTGAACTAATGGCAACCATATTAATTTGATCTTTATAATCTTTATAAATCTTTTGTATTTCAGAATGATAATGAATAACGTAAGGGCAATGATTGCATATAAACATTATTAAAGTAGGCTTCGAAATCTCAAGCTCATCTGATAAAAAATTCTTTTCTGAAACTGTATCAATAAGTTCAAATGCTATCAGTTTCGTTCCCAATGGAAGCATACTTGAATAAGTTAAAGACATAAAAATATTATAAACTCATTTGTTGCCACTTTACTGGCACACCTTCCAATTGATATCTATTAGATTCCTCTCTTAATTTTTCATACTCAGTTTTTGATGAATAGACGGTAACTATTAGAGCATTTTCTTTATTTGCAGTAATTCTAAGTACACGCCCCATTCTTTGGATTCTTTGTCTTTTTGATGATGAAGCACTCAAAATCATTGCCCCGTCAGCTTCTGGCATATCAAATCCTTCATCTAATGCAGTGCAACTTACAAGAACATTTAATTTACCAGCCTTAAAACTATCTAAGTTCTCTTGCCTTTCATCATCTTTTAAATCTGTATTATAAATACCAGATTTGAAACCTTTTTTGTTAATAATTGTATTAAATTCTTTTGCTTGCTTTTTATTCTCTGTGAAAACTATCCAGCTATCTCTTTTATACTTTTGAATTAATTCAACACCATATGGAATTCTGTTTTTTGAATTTTTAATCAATCTGGCTCTGTTGAATATCAGCATCTTTAATGGATAATCATCCATATTATTACCCCCAATTGTCGCGGCCCTTCTTTGGATGCTTTTAGTAAATTTCTTATATTTATCTTCTTCTTCGGGTAGCAGTGCGGCGTAACCATATAAGAGCTTAAAATTAACTATTACCTCATCTTCTCTAGCATCAATATAGTCATAATCAAAAATAATATCCCCAAGTATTTTCTTGATAATAATATAAAAATTATCATCGTAATCTCTTTCGGGTGTTGCAGATAAACCCAAAGTTGCATGCCAATTATTAGTTAACATATCACCTCTTTTTTCCGTTCCTATCTTATGGCATTCATCAACAATTAAAAGCGCTTCTTTGGCATCGATATCAGCAATAATATTTTTTAATGAGTCTATCGTTGTTATGCAAAGTTTTCTTATTTTTAAGGCTTGTTCTCCCCCTCCATTCAGGGATATTTCTTTATTGCTAAATTCTTGAGAAAGACTCTCATACCATTGATCTAAAAGAGCAATTGATGGAACAACAATTAAAATAGATTTGCTTGGATCTTCTTCTAAATATTTTTTTAAACAATGAATCGCAAAAAATGTCTTTCCACCCCCAGTGACAACCTTAACAATTCCTTTTTTTTTGGCCCACCATAATGGGAAAGCTTTTTCCTGCCATTGCCTTAATTTCAAGAAAAATCTCCTTTCATCAAACTTTCACCAATTAGAAAGACATTGATGTTATGTTCTTTAAGTTTATCTATATCTTTTTGACTTTTAATCCCAGATTCAGAGACAAAAATATTATCTTCTTGGAATTCTTTTCTAAGCCTTATCGAATTCTCAATGTCTACTTCAAATGTTTTCAAATTCCTATTATTAACTCCTATAATTGCTTTGGAGAAATTTTTAACTCTTAGTAATTCATCTTTATCATGCACTTCTATGATGTAATCTAAACAAAGTTTGTCAGCAATTTGTGAAAATATTTTTAATTCTTCATCATTTAATATGCTGGCTATCAATAAAATACA
>CACEZB010000018.1 GCA_902563835.1 uncultured SAR86 cluster bacterium | reverse complement strand
TTAACATTTCAGGATAGCCAGAATTTTGATTTTAAGGAAGAGTATGGATTAATGCTTCATGAAACAACAAAATACGACGGCAAGATAAATGAACTCGGTATTAAAATTAGTAAAATCATTTTAGAGGTTATGAACGAGTCACCTCCATGTTTTGAAATACTTTCAACAAAATCAAATCAAAATCCTCTTAAACATCTTAATCTTAAATTAGGCATTAATAATTAAAAATTATTTTATAATTTTTTGATGAAAGTTTATTTAAAGGATTAAACTATAACTATTAAATGGCTCCTCAGGTTGGGATCGAACCAACGACCAATTGATTAACAGTCAACTGCTCTACCGCTGAGCTACTGAGGAACGCTAATAGCAGAGCATTATAAGTAATTTTTTATATATAAGTAAATGACAAAAGCACTAAAGGTAATATCTGATTTTGAGCCAGCTGGATCGCAACCAGAAGCAATTGAAAATCTAGTTTCTGGACTATCAGATGGTCTGCTTCATCAGACTCTATTGGGAGTTACGGGATCTGGCAAAACTTATACTATGGCAAAGGTTATAGAAGAAACCCAAAGACCCGCAATAGTCATGGCTCACAACAAAACTCTTGCCGCACAACTTTATGGCGAGTTTAGAGATTTTTTTCCTAATAATTCTGTTGAGTACTTTGTTTCTTACTATGATTATTATCAACCTGAGGCATATGTACCAACATCAGATACTTATATAGCAAAGGATGCCTCAATAAATGAACATATAGAGCAAATGCGACTTTCAGCAACTAAAGCATTAATTGAAAGAAAAGATACTATTGTGGTTGCAACTGTTTCATCGATATATGGATTAGGTGCACCAGAGGCTTATTTAAAAATGGTCGTTCATTTAGATCGTGGTGACATAATTTCTCAAAGAGATTTAGTACTTAGACTTTCAGCACTTCAATACACTAGAAATGATTTAGATTTCAGAAGAGCAACATTTAGAGTAAGAGGGGATACAGTTGATGTTTATCCTGCAGACTCTGATAAGGAAGCCTTAAGAATTCAATTTTTTGGCGATGAAATAGAAAAACTAGCATGGTTTGACCCTTTAACTGGTGAAGTAATAAATGAAATACCAAGAGCAACCATATTTCCTAAAACGCATTATGTAACTCCAAGAGAAACCGTTACTAATTGTTTACCTGATATTAAAGAAGAGCTTCAAGACCGATTGAGTTTTTTAAAAAATAACGACAAGCTTGTTGAAGCGCAACGCCTTCAAGAAAGAACAAACTATGATATGGAGATGATGCGAGAGCTGGGTTACTGCCAAGGGATTGAAAATTACTCTAGGTATCTTAGCGGACGAAAGCCAGGAGAATCCCCACCTTGTTTATTTGACTATATACCAAAAGACGCAATTGTATTTATTGATGAATCTCATGTGTCTGTTCCGCAAATAGGAGCCATGTATAAAGGAGATAGATCAAGAAAAGAAACTCTAGTTGAATATGGTTTTAGATTGCCATCCGCCCTTGATAATAGACCGTTACGATTTGAAGAATGGGAGATGTTAGCACCACAAAGAATTTATGTTTCAGCAACCCCAAGTAAATATGAAAGTGAGAAGCAAGATAATTTAGTTGAGTTACTTGTTAGGCCAACTGGCTTAACTGATCCGGATGTTGAAATAAGGCCAGCATCTTCACAAATCGATGATGTTATTGGTGAATGCAATGAAAGAGTTGCAATGAAAGAAAGAGTTTTAATTACCACTCTAACTAAACGTATGGCAGAAGATTTAAATGATTATTTAAATGAAAATAATATTTCAGCAAGATATATGCATTCTGATATAGATACTGTTGAGAGAGTAGAAATTATAAGAGACTTAAGGCTAGGTAAATTTGATGTACTTGTCGGCATTAATTTATTAAGAGAGGGGCTTGATATACCTGAGGTCAGTTTGGTTGCAATTTTAGATGCGGACAAGGAAGGTTTTTTAAGATCAGATACAACTTTAATTCAGACTATTGGAAGGGCTGCTCGTCATATTCGAGGTAAGGCAATTTTATATGCTGACAAAGTTACAGGATCAATGCAAAGAGCAATTGATGAAACCGATAGAAGAAGATCTGTTCAAGAAGCATTTAACAAAAAGAATAAGATAACTCCCAAATCTATTAATACAAAAGTTAAAGATATTATGGAAGGAGCAAGGGTAATTAAGGGAAAAGGCAAAAAGAAAAAAGAAGATATAGAAAAATTTGTTTCTTTTAAAATCAAGGACGATACTGTCGATAATTTAACTGATACTTTGCAAAAACTTGAAGACGAAATGTTTGCATTTGCAAAGAAAATGGAATTTGAGAAAGCTGCATTATGCAGAGATAAGATTGCTTTTCTTAAAAGAAAACTAATTGATCTTTAGGCGCAATGCATGCGTGAGCACTTAAAATTTTGTAATAATCTTTAACTCTATATACATAATCAATTGCTTGTTGCCCCCTAGAATAATTTTCACCATCTATTAGATTTAAATCTTCCCCATTTAAGCCTTTTAATCGTTCTTCAATTTGCTCCCAAGTTACTTTATTAGGATTGGCATCAATAAGGTTTGCAATATTAATAATATTAGTAGGGCCAAGATTATAACTTGCTAAGAGAATAGATAATTTATCACCATCTGTGGCGCCAATTTTATTTTTATCTTTTAGAATTGCTAAATATCTAGCACCGCCTTTGATGTTTTGCTCTGGGTTTAATCTTTTTTCTACCCCAACTATCTTAGCTGTTTCCAGTGTGACCATCATCATCCCTCTAACGCCCATGTTGGATTGTGCTCTAGGGTCCCATTGAGATTCTTGAAATGAAATAGCAACAAGTAAATTTTTATCTAAATTTGTCTCTAATGATGCCTCATGAAACATTAGATCGTATTGAGGGTATCTATTAGCATACAAATCTTTAAATTTATTTTTTTCAAAATTGTTTAGTGAAGAATTTATATAAGTTTCGTCTAAAAATTTTTCACAATCAATTTTTACATTAATTTTTTCACATCCAATTAATATAAATAGAGGTAGTATGTATAAAAAAAATTTAAAGATATTCTCCATTTTTAATCATTTAATATATAAAGACTTTATAATTGTTATATACAATATTTCAGACGTAAAGAAGTGTCAAAGACTAAAAACTTTATATTTAAAGGTAAGCAAAGTTTTTCAAGTTCAAAGCTTGAGCAAATTAGTCGCGAATTCAAACAAGCAAATAATTTAGATGCTGAAATAGAGTCTAATGAAATCTATTTAATACTGACTAATGCAAAAGAAATCAATGAAGAAGGTATTAAAGATGTTCTTTCCGCAACAGAGCAAGACGAGACATTTACATTTTATGTTGGGCCTAGATTGGGAACAATTTCTCCTTGGTCATCAAAAACAGAAGACATAATTAGTAATGTTGGCCTTAAAAATATACTAAGAGTTGAAAAACTTTTTGGCTTTAAGATTAATTGCAATATAAACGAAGGCAATATTGATTTCTCAATGTTTTTTGATCGCATGACGCAATCAATATATACAGAAGAAAAAGATTTTCAAAACTTATTTATTGCAGACCCCCCAAGATTGCTAAACCATATTGACGTAATAAGAAAAGGTAAAAAGGAATTAGAGATTGCAAATAAGAATTTTGGATTTGCAATGAGCGATGAAGAGATAGACTATCTGTATGATTTTTATTCAAAAGAAGAAAGAAATCCTACTGATGCAGAATTAATGATGTTTGCTCAGGCGAACTCAGAACACTGCAGACATAAAATATTTAATGCGAAATGGAATGTAGACGGAACTCAAAAAAACAATACATTATTTGATCTAATAAAAGAAACTAGCAAAGCATCACCTGAGGGAATAATATCTGCTTATAAAGATAATGCCGCAATAATTGAAGGCACAAAAGTAGAACGACTTCATATAAATGATGCTAATAATTATGAATTTGTTGAGGATGATTTAAATTCTACTATTAAAGTTGAAACACATAACCATCCAACTGCTATCTCACCTTATCCAGGCGCTTCAACAGGTTCCGGTGGAGAAATCAGAGATGAAGGCGCAACTGGAAGGGGTGCAAAGCCTAAAATTGGATTATCTGGATACAATGTTTCAAATTTAAGAATTCCAAATTTACCAAGAAGTTGGGAAAAACAAGAACATAAACCATCAAGAATAACATCACCACTTGATATTATGATTGAGGCACCAATTGGTGCAGCGGCTTTCAATAATGAGTTTGGAAGACCAGCTACATTAGGATACTTTAGATCTTTTGAAACAAGTTTCTCAGAAAATAGAGCGTATGGGTATCACAAGCCAATAATGTTAGCTGGTGGTATTGGAGAAATTAGAGATAAAAATAATTTTAAACTTCAAATCGATGAAGATTATTTAGTAATTGTGCTTGGAGGCCCAGCTATGTTAATTGGTCTTGGTGGCGGCGCTGCATCCTCAGTATCCTCTGGCGAAAGCGATGAAGATTTAGATTTTGCATCAGTTCAAAGAGACAACGCAGAAATGGAAAGAAGGTGCCAAGAAGTTATTAACAAGTGCTCATCTCAGAATAATAGTTACATAGAATTCATTCATGATGTTGGTGCTGGGGGTTTGTCAAATGCAATACCAGAGCTCGCAAAAGATTCTGAGTTAGGGGTTTACATCGAATTATCAAAAATACCAAATGCTGATCAATCTATGTCACCAATGGAAATCTGGTCCAACGAATCACAAGAAAGATATGTTTTGGCAATCAATAAAGATAATCAAAATGCTTTTGAGAAAATATGTAAAAGAGAAAGATGTGAATATGCAATTGTTGGAAAAACTACCAAAGAAAAGTCTGTAAAACTGTACGATGAGATCAATGATAATTATCCAGTAAACGTTCCCTTATCAATGCTTTTTGGTGATTTACCAATAACAGAGATGTCAATTACACATAATTCATTCGATAATATTTTGGATAAAGAGCCTGAAGCTATTGATCTTAAAAATTCAATTATAAAGACTCTCCAACATCCAACAGTTGCTTCTAAATCCTTTTTAATAACAATTGGAGATAGAACTGTTGGAGGAATGGTTGCTAGAGATCAGTTTATAGGGCCATTTCAAGTTCCTGTATCAGACTATTCATTAAGCTTAAGATCTTTTACTTCAACAACTGGAGAAGTGCTATCTATTGGTGAAAAACCTACATTAGCTTTAACTAATCCAGCTGCTTCAATGCGCATGGCATTAGCAGAAGCCTTAACAAATATGATAGGAGTTGTTATTAAGGGGTTAAATTATGTTCAAGTATCCGCTAACTGGATGGCAGCTTCAGGAGAAAAACAACAAGACATAGCATTAAGAGATGGCGTAGAAGCATTATCAAAAATGAGTGTAGATTTAAAAGTATCCATTCCGGTAGGGAAAGATTCATTATCAATGAAAACTAAATGGTCAGATAATGGTAATGAATTAGAAGTTACCAGTCCATTGTCTGGTGTGATTACTGCAATGGCTCCAGTTGAAGATATAACTGTATCAGTTACGCCGGAATTAAATCTAGAAGAAGATTCAGAAATACTATTAGTTAAATTAAATAATAAGAACAGATTAGCAGGATCAATTTTTTCTGAAGTAACTGAATCTCAATACAAAGATACTCCTGATATTGATGACTCTGGTCAATTTAAAATCATGTTTGAAGCTATACAAGACATCATTAAGGATCAAAAAATATTAGCATTGCATGATATTTCAGATGGTGGATTAATTACCGCACTTCTTGAAATGTGTTTTACTAAAAAAATAGGTATGAAATTAAATTTAAATGGACCTAATGATATAAATGAAGAATTATTTTCTGAAGAAATCGGATTAACACTTCAGGTTAAGAAAGATCTTGCTGAGCAAATAAAAAATTCTTTAATACAAAAGAATATCTATGTAGAACAAATAGCCACCTTAGAAAAAGACAATTTCGTAATCATCAAAAATGATGAGAAATTATTTGATGAATCAATAAATCAACTTGAGAAATATTGGCGCGAAGCGTCTCATGCCATTCAAAGCATTAGAGACAATAAAAAAATTGCAGACTCAGAGTTAAGTTTATTAGATGATAAAAATTTTTCAGGACTTTTTACAAGCGATACTTTCGACGAATCGCAGTTAACAAAAATTAATTTCAAATCGGTAAAACCAAAAGTTGCTATTTTAAGAGAACAGGGAGTAAATGGACAAAATGAGATGGCAGCCGCTTTCACTTTAGCTGGATTCGATGCTATTGATGTTCATATGCAGGATCTTC
>CACEZB010000017.1 GCA_902563835.1 uncultured SAR86 cluster bacterium | reverse complement strand
CAACACGCAATAATTGCTTTAGAAGATATTGGAATAGATATAAGTTCATATAAATCAAAAGCTATTGATGACTTAGAGCAAGACTTTATCAACAATGTTGATTTTGTAATAACTCTTTGTGCTGAGGAGATTTGCCCTGTTCTTCCTTCTAAATCAAAATCACTGCATTGGGCAAATGAAGATCCAGTAAACGACAAACTCAATCAAGTTCAATTAAAAATAGCTTTTAACAAAACAAGAGATAATATTTTTAATCTCCTAAAAAAATTTATGATTGATAATAACTTATGAAGCTTTCATTCATCGACCTTTATGCAGGAATAGGGGGTATGCGATTAGGTTTTGAATCAGCATGCAAGGATCTTGACCTCCAATCTAAATGTGTGTTTAGTTCTGAATGGGATAAGTGGTGCCAAGAAACATATAAAGATAATTTTAACGAAACACCTCATGGAGATATAAGTAAAATCGTTGAGAATAATATAAATATTATACCGAAACATGATGTCTTGATGGCTGGTTTTCCATGTCAGCCTTTTTCAAATGCTGGTTTAAAAAAAGGATTTAATGATACGAGAGGAACAGCATTTCATGATATCAAGCGTATCATTGAAGCAAAAAAACCTAAGGCATTTATTTTAGAAAATGTAAAAGGTTTACGCTCTCACGATAAAGGCAGAACCCTTAATATTATATTAGAGGTTTTAAGATATGATTTGTCTTATTTTGTTCCAGATCCAAAAATATTAAATTCAAAAGATTTTGGATTACCACAAAATAGACAAAGAATTTTTATTATTGGTTTTTTGAAAAAGAATAATTTTACTTTTCCCGAACCTCTTAAATTTAAAACAAGAGTATCTGATATCTTAAATCCAGGTCGAACTCCAAATAAATATTTTATTTCTCAAAAGTTATGGGATAGTCATAGAGCAAGGAAAATGAAAAACCAAACAGCTAAACCTAAAAAAGGTTTTGGGTATAAGTCAGTAATTCCAAGCGATGAGTATACAAGCACAATATCGGCAAGATATTATAAAGATGGGGCAGAAATTCTTATAAAGAGAAGGGGTGATCTTGAAGATATACCTCCAAGGAAGTTAACCCCTGATGAAGCGAGGCAACTACAGGGCTTTCCAGACAACTTTATTGTGAATAAAAGTGATACTCAAGCCTATAAACAGTTTGGAAACGCTGTATCAATGCCAGTTATGAGGGAAATATCTAAAAGAATATTGACTAGTATATAGTTTAATATTATATTTATTATCATATTTAAAAATAACATTTAACAAATATACAAATAATTATATATTATGTATTGACAATTAGTTAAAAATCATTATAATATGTACATTATTTAATTATTAATAACAAAAGTTTAATATTATTATGAAAACTAGAGAGCAAAAGGCAGATAAATTCAAAGAATTGTGCGAGAAGAGGGTTAGCAAGGCCACTCATTACCTTATTTCCCTAGGAAACCTAGCTAATAGAGCCCATTACGAATATACCCAAGAACAAGTAAATGAAATGGAAAGACATCTAAAAGCTACCTTAAATGAAATGCTTTTAAAGTATAAATCTCAGATTAAAGAACAAGACTTTAAATTTTCTAAATAAGATTAAACACAAGAGTTAGGGGAAACCCAGGAGAGACATTTGGCAAAAAAAGAACAAGAATTAGTTTACTCTGATCATGCTGTAATCAGAATGCAGCAAAGAGGGATTACAAAAGATGTTATTTCATTCATTTTTAAATATGGTAAAAAAACAATAACCCATCAAGACCATAGATATATTTTCAATTCTAAAAAACAAAAGAAGAGTAATAGAAAAATTTTATTAGATAAAACTTTTATTAAGTTTCAAAAACAAATTGAGAACACAGCGTTAATAGTTAACAACGGTATGCTTGTAACTGCATACAGAATTCAAGGAAGAATTTGGAGGTAATTAATTGTGTATTTAAATAAAACATATTATCTTCTTAAAATAAATATAAAAAAAGTGAGCAAAAAATGAAGTGGTTTTTTGAAAGAGGTTTAGATGCCAATATGAGAACAGGTGAGCAAGCATTTAGCCAAGAACTAAATAGACAAAAAGGAGACTTAAGTAAACAAACGTCAATCTTTGTAAGAGAAACTATTTCAAACTGTGCAGATCAAAGTCTTGATGATAATCTTGATCCAATTGATGCATACATAGATGTTATTAATCTATCAGGTGATGCTAAGAAAGATTTTTTGAAAGAGCTTGATTGGGACAATTTACATGGACATATAAATGCAACCATTACAAAACCAAATGAAGATGCATCACATGCAGAATTGTTAAAAGGTATAAGGAATTTAAAAGATCATCGACAGAAAATTAGACTAGTTAGAATTTCTGATTACAATTCAGTAGGATTGATAGGAGATGAAGATGATGAGGATAAAAACTTCCACTTATTCTCAAAAGCAGATTTTTGTACTTCTAATGACCAAAAAAGACAAGGAAGTTTTGGTCTTGGAAAAGGTGTTCTATATCATCGTAGCTTAATAAATACTGTTCTAATGTCATCTACTTTTTATGATAATGATGAGCTAAAAAATAGGACATTTGGAAGGATTAATATACCTTCACATAAATATGACCAGGAAGATGCTAGAAATGATAATCCAGGTGGAAAATGGTTTGGGCCTGGGTGGTTTGGTGATAGATCCTCGCAACCTAATACATATAAAGCTGACTCTGTATTTAACGCATCTGAAAATAGTCTTAAAAAGCTCTTTCTTGATCGAGAAGATGATAGAACTGGCACTACAGTTTTATGTGTTGCATTTGAGAGCGATCAAGATTCCAATCTAGTAGATTTTATTACTGATGACGTAAGAAAATGGTTTTGGCCAGCATTGGCTCAACATAATCCTAGAATCACAGTTACTGTTAGAGAGTTTAACAACTACGAAATGGTTGGAAGTCCATTACCAGTGAAAATTAATGAAATGTATCAACCATTTGCAGACTGCCTTAATTTAGAAAAAAATTCAAAAATACTAGAAAGCGATGGAGACATTGTTTCAAAGGAAATCCCTTTTAGTGTTCCAAAAAGAAGAAATGGCGATGATCAATTTAATGCACTACTTGAGATAAAAGCTCTTAAAACAAATGTCGAGCACTCAAAGATTAATCATATTGTATATTTAAGAGACAACTTAACAGTAGTTCAGTATAAAGAAATACCAAGTAATTCCATTAATAAATTTATTGGAGTATGTAAGGCAGGCAGATCTAGGGGAGACTCTATAACAGATGTTAACTTTCATGACTTTTTAAGACTTGCAGAACCTGCATTACATAACGATTGGAGATATCCATACAAAATAGAGCAACTTTATGACTGTGGTGATATAAAAGCATCAACGATGCTTAACAGTCTTGATACTTTAATAATGGATACCGCTAAAAATTTTGTAAACAAAGAACCAGATATTTCTGATGAGAATTTAAAATTGCTATCTCAAAAATTCAATTTTGGTAAAGGGGGAACAACTCCAAGAGACAAACAAATAGACTATGAGTTTATTGAAAAAGGTAAAGACAAAAATCAAGTTTATATATCTATTTTGATAAAAAACTTAAGAACAGATCCATCAGACTGGAAATCTAAGCTAGATTTTAAAATCATAGGTATAAATGGAAATGAACATAATCTACTTATTAGTAGTCTTGAAATGGACAGCATTGATAATAATTTAATTAGATCCAATATCAACAAAAGAAATGCTTTTATTGTTGCTGATAGAGCAATAGAGAGATTCAAAGTTAAGATTATTGCAAATGTCCCTACTTTATTTACTAATGAGATAGAAGAATTAGACTATGAATTAAATGTTAGTTCCTATGCAGGAGATGTTTAATGTCAATTAAATTTGGGTTTAAAGAAAAAGCTGACTTAGGAATGGAGTTGAACTTTCTTGGAAATATAAAAGGCACTGAAAAAATTGGTCAAGATGGAAATGTTTTGTCTTTCAAAGAAAGACCCTCTAAATCTTTTAATATAAGTTTTAGTTTAGTGATAGATGCCGATCTTTTTTCAGGTGTAATTCCAGATGGCGATATTCATTCTCAAAAATTTATAGATTCTGTGGAAATGAAGTTATTTTATGAGTCAGTGAACTCAAGACAAAGAGGCTTAATTTCTTTAGCAAAAGATACAGCCTCATCGAGCTCAAAATCGTTTATTTATAAAGGTGATATGACTATTGATCCCAAGTATTGGTTTGGTGAAATAAGCTATAAAGGTATAGCGATTAGGATAAAAGAATGTCATGAAAAAGAAGGATTTAAGACAGCTAAAAATTCTATTTTAGGTTCTTCAAAAGAGAAAAGGCTTTACATAGATCCTTTTAAGCCAAGTTCTGGAGGACAGCTAGACGTAAAGATCGGTGAAATTGATGATTACACTGGTGTACTTTATAAATTAGATAAAAAAAACATGGTAGTTTTATTAAACAATAAGGCGCCTAAGAGAGTTCAGCAAATTCTTTCTTGTGAATATCAAAGAGGATTAAAAGCATCTTTAAGAGATGCATTATTTGAACCAATTGTAATAGATGTTACAGAGCAGCTCGCTAGAGAGGCATTTCAATTAATGTTAGCTAATATTGAAGATGGCTATGTTGACTCGCCTTTAAATCTTGTTGAACCATATAAATCAGTTGCTTGCGACATTGCAGAATTATTATTTCAAAATCAAGAGACTAATGAAGAAATGTATCAAGCTTTGGTTAATGATCTCGCAGATGAAGATAGCAGAATAAGAATTATTAATCAGGAGTTACCAATGATTGTCCAAAGCCTATCAAAAGTAGAAAAACTTTATAACTCGATCTCAAAGCAAGTTCTAGAAAGTTAAGGAATCATAATATGATAAAAGCATGTAAAGTAAAAAATAAGTTAACAAGTAAAGATCTTACCCCAAGTTTACAGTTTGAAGAATCAGTAGAATTTATTGAGTATGATTTCAATCTTGATTTATCAGATTTTATTACTGCATTTGATGCAATTAAAAATGATAAACGATTAAAAATTGAGGAATCTGATTATAAATTTAGCAAGATAATCTATGATATTTTGCAAGCTTCTAATGCTGATGAGAGTGTTTATTATGATATGAAATTTTGGCAGTGGTTATCTATTCAACATTTACAAGAATATTGTGTATTAAGATGGAACATGAATTTAAATGACATAAAAAAATCACATTATGCAAAATTGCTTGGAGGAGGAGGAGTTGGAGGGTTTAGTTTAAATTCAATAGCTAGACTTTTTGTGCCAGCAAATATTCTTCTTAAAGAAGAAGATGGAGATGATTTACTGAATTCATTCTTTTCTATCCAGCAAAAAGAACAGAGCATTTCGCAAAGCACTTTGGCATTAAATTCAAATTTATTTGTTTCCATAGTAAGAGCAACCTTAAATCTCAATACATCTCAAACTGTAAAAGCTATATCTAGGCTTAATGCAAGAAAGACAGGCATTTGTTTAGACATACTTGATGATAAAGAAATTGCTAAATTGGCTCTAGAGAATATATAGAGATGCATAAATTAGAATTCTGTTTATTGGCAATTGGAAATCTTGTTGAAGATAAAGATAAGAAGTTATCAAAACAGTTAATACAGCTTTCTGATGAAGCTCATTATTATTACCCAGAAGACGAGCAAGAAAAATTAACTAAATAAAGGAGAGTATGAAAAAGGATAAAGACTTTTATCAGGATGATATGCCGCAAAATATAGGATTTTTAAGTTTAGGACCATTTGTTTCTATTGCATTATCTATAATATTTATAGTTAGCGGCATTGAAGCTTTCTTATTTACTAGCGCAGTAGTTACCTCCGTAATCATTTTATTTGTTATAAGCCAAGTAGTTCTAATTATTTTTACTATAGGACCAAATGTTGTAATAGAAATGAAAGCTGATCTGTTTTCAACACTTTTTCTTGGTCTATCAATCTTAATGCCGCTATGCATTATTAGCCATATTGCATTCACAAACTAAAGGAGAAATATAATTATTTATGAACTTTTTTAATCACAACCCCCAGCAAGACAAATATTTTATTGAGATAAGCTACAAGTTAAAATTAGCTTATTGGTTAGCGTCAGACACAGATCATTTTGTTGAAAATTTCCCAGAACTAGTTACAAAGAAAGAAATATCAAACATTAATAATAATTCTATTACTATAAAAAAATTATATAAAGAAGCTGATAAAAAAATAAAATTACTTAAAGGTGATCATAGGGATTGCGCAATCCTGCTTTCAAAATACATTAAACATACAATTGATATATTTTTATCAGACTCTACTGATTTCATTGGATCAGAATCTGAGGAGACGTATTTAAAAAAATTACTTCAAATAGATGAAGATTTTAGACAATCATATAACAATTATTTTTGTTTTAGTGACCCAGACTCTTATCAATTAAGGGCTTTTTCTAAACTAAGCAATGCATTTATATCTATAACAAATTTTCAGTCTTTTTTGGGTAATAAATATGATAAAACTCTTGCAGATAAAGCTCTTAAATC
>CACEZB010000016.1 GCA_902563835.1 uncultured SAR86 cluster bacterium | reverse complement strand
TTTATATCCTCACTTATCGATTCATCTCTCAAAGCGAGTGCAATGGTAGCATGAACAAATCCTTTTTTACTACCGCAATCAAATTTTTCGCCCTTATATAGGCAAGCTAAAACTTCTTCATCTTTTATCAAAGATCTAATAGCGTCTGTGAGTTGGATTTCTCGATTCTTATCAAAATCTGTAGCTTTCAAATGATTGAATATTGATGAAGTTAAGACATATCTACCGCAAACTGCTATATCTGAAGGTGCATCTTTATAAGATGGTTTCTCTACAATATCTTGAACATTAATAAATTCATCTGAAACCTTACCGGGTTTTATAACGCCATACTGATGAATATTTTCTTTATCAATTTTATTTACTGCTATCACCGAAGATTTTTTCTCATTATAAATATCTATTAGTTGACTAAGGCAAGATCGTTTTGAGAAAAATAAATCATCAGGTAATAAAACTGCAAAATCTTCATTTTTTATTATGCTTTCTGCATGGAGAACCGCATCACCTAAACCATTTTGTGTTTCTTGATTGATATAATAGAAGGTTATATTAGAAAAAATTTCAGGATTTAATTTATTAACCATATCTTTTTTTCCTGATTTTATAAGTTTTGATTCAATCTCTTCGTTTTTATTAAAATGGTTTTTAATTGAATTTTTCTCTGGGCTGGTAATAAAAATAATTTCATTTATTCCAACATTAATCGCTTCTTCGACTGCATATTGAACTAGGGGTTTGTCAATAATTGGTAACATTTCTTTTGGTGTTGCTTTTGATGCTGGTAAAAATCTTGTTCCTAATCCTGCAACTGGTAATACTGCTTTTTTAATCATTTTAATTAAGTTTTACTCAAGAATATTTTATATATCATAGCAAATATGATACCTGAGATTAATCCACCCAGATGTGCAAAATTTGCTACTGAGCCAAAGCCAAATAAATCCAAAATACCTACAAAACCTAATATTAACCATACGATCATAAATAAATATAAAGCAGGAGGAAGGCCATAATGATCATATTTGGATTCCATTTCTATGATTAAACAAAATCCTAGCAATCCATAAATTACTCCTGATAAACCGCCAAATAAGTTTGAACTTGTCCAGTAAAATTGAGCAAGATTACTAGCAATAGATGAAATTAAAACAAGTAATATAAAAACAACGCTGCCATTTATCTTCTCAATCTTTTCACCAAGAATATAAACCCATAAACAGTTAAAGGCTAAGTGGGCAAAAGAAAAATGAATAAACATAGGGCTTATAAGCCTCCACCATTGATTATCTATTAAAAAAGTTTGGTTAAAAGATGTCATTGAGACATATCCTTGATTGGTAATTCTAATATTTGTAAACGTGAAAGGTTCTATCATTGAGATAATTGCACCAAAATTTGATACTAATGCTATCAAAATAGAAATTAAAATTATTGGAATATGCAAGTTATTGAGGATCTTCAATTTAATTTTTTGAAATATTTAGACTCCAACCCAACTTTTCTCTGCATGCCTCAAAAAAATCATTATCTTCTGGGTGGACTAATTTTAAAGTTTTATGCATTTTAGATATAGTAATTTTTACACCGTATGGCAAATCAATATCATCTTGTCCGTCAACACATATTTTTGCATTATCACTAGGCCCATCAAATAATTCTATCTCAACATTTTCATTAGAAGAAATAATAAAAGGTCTTGATGATAAGCTTTGAGGAAGCATAGGCAATATAGTCCATACATCTAAACTTGGATGAATAATAGGTCCTCCAGCTGATAAAGCATAAGCCGTTGATCCAGTAGGAGTTGCAATAATTAGGCCATCGGATCTTTGTTCATAAACAACCTTATTATTAACATTAAGTCTATACCTCATAAGTTGAGCATAAGCTCCAGAATGAATCACTACCTCATTTAAACCATACATATGATTATCGTTATATGCAGCGGAAACTAAATTTCTTTCTTCAATTTTATAACTACCGTTAAGAATTTCTTTTAGGGATTCTTTAAAATTGTCAGTCTTAATATCTGTTAAAAAACCAACATTCCCCATATTTACCCCTAATATTGGTATCTCATACTCTAAATATTGTCTTGCTGAATTAAGCAAAGTTCCATCACCTCCAAAAACAATAATTAAATCAACAGTATCTGTAAAAGTTTTATGATCTTTACTTCCAACTAATTGATTTTGATAATTAGATGACTCATCGATATAAAGATTTACCTCTTCATTAGCTAAAGAGGCGATCATAGAATCAAGAACATCTTTATCAATGTCTTGATTGGACTTTTCTTTTACAAAAATACCAATATTTTTAAACATAATTGAAATTATACTCGCTATAAAAGTTTAATTTTAAATAAGCTGAAGTATATTTTATATTCTGAATGCTCGAAAAAAATAAATAAGTGCATATAATATTTGAGAAAATAAATAAAACTATCAAAAAAATATGAGTAATTTAGATAAATTTAGAACTGAGACTAAAAAATGGCTCGATGAAAATTGCCCTCCTTCAATGAGAAGTGGAGCAGATCCAAGTATACCTGTTGATGAAGTCTGGGGCGGAAGAAATGCTGAGTATAAAAACCCTGAATCAAAATTATGGTTAGACAGAATGGGAGAAAAAGGATGGACTATGCCAACTGTGCCTAAAGAATATGGCGGCGGTGGATTAAACAAAGAAGAGGTCAAAATATTAAATGAAGAGATGTTCTTAATTGGTGCTAGACAGCCTCTTTTAAGTTTTGGTATTTGGATGCTTGCCCCAGTTCTTTTGGAATATGGAAATGAAGCACAAAAGAAGGAACATATACCAAAAATCCTAAAAGGAGAAATAAGATGGTGTCAGGGTTATTCTGAACCAGGCTCTGGATCTGATCTTGCGAGTCTATCAACTAAAGCAGAAGATGCTGGAGATCATTTCTTAGTAAATGGTCAAAAGGTTTGGACTTCATATGCTGATAAAGCTGACTGGATATTCGCGCTTGTAAGAACTGGAGCAAAAGAACCTAAACATGATGGTATAAGTTTTGTTTTAATTGATATGGCGACCAAAGGAGTAAGCACAAAACCTATTACATTAATCTCTGGTAAATCACCTTTTTGTGAAACATTTTTTGATAATGTTGAGGTTCCAAAAGAAAATTTAATTGGAGAATTGAATGCAGGCTGGACGATTGCTAAAAAACTTCTTCAGCATGAACGAGCATTTATATCTAATTTTGGTCTGGCTGGGGCTGCTGCTGGAGGAGGACGAAGTGGAAGAGATATAGTTTCTATTGCTAAGAAACATTTAGGTGAAGAAAATGGAAAAATAAAAAATTCATTTTACAGAACTGAAATTGCTTCCCATAAAATTAAAGAGCATGCATTTGGATTAACACTTAAGCGAGCTGGAGACGAAGGCGGAAAAGCTAGCGCTACTGCCTCAATGTTTAAGCTCTATGGCACAGAGCACAACAAGAAAAGACATGAATTAATGGTAGCTGCTTCTGGTGTTGATGGTGTTGCTTGGGATGGAGACGAATTTGATCAAGATGATAAAAATTTAACAAGAGCTTGGTTAAGAACAAAAGGTAATTCTATAGAAGGTGGCACATCAGAAGTCCAATTAAATGTAATCTCTAAAAGGGTTTTAAACCTTCCTAGTCAATAATTTTTAAAATGAAATTAATACTCACTGAAGAAGAACAATTCCTTAAAGATACTGCAAAGAATTTTGCAGAAGAGAGATGTCCAATTTCTCATTTCAGATCTCTGAGGGATAATAATGATCCTATTTTATGGGACAAAGAAATATGGAAAGAAATGACCACATTAGGATGGCCAGGGATTTTAATTCCAGAAGAATATGGTGGGTCTAACTTTGGTATAACTGGGATTAGCGTTATCTTAGGAGAGTGCGCCAAAACACTGACGCCCTCACCTTTATTTGCTACAGGTGTTCTGGGTGCATTTTCCATTACAAATTTTGGTAGTTCTGAGCAAAAACAAAACTATCTTCCAAAAATTGTTAGCGGAGAATTAACTACTGCATTGGCTATTGATGAATCTAGTCATCATAATCCTGCTAATACTGAAATGACAGCAAAAAAAGATGGTAAAAATTTTATACTTAATGGTAAAAAAACTTTTGTTGTAGATGGTGCGAGCGCTGACCTATTAATTGTGTTAGCTAGAACCTCTGGAAATAAAGGTGAAATGAGTGGGTTAACTTTATTTTTAATTGATTCTAATGATCCTGGAATTGAAAAAATTAAATTAGATATGGCAGATTCAAGAAACTATGCAAATATAAATTTTAATAATATAAAGGTTGATGCTAAAAGCATCTTAGGTGACGAAGAAACTGGTGGTGAAACTGCTGAAAATATATTAGATATTGGAAGGATTGCTATTGCTTCAGAAATGCTTGGGAATGCTGAGGCGGCATTTGAAACCACGCTTGATTATTTAAAACAAAGAAAGCAATTTGGGGTTTTAATTGGTTCTTTTCAAGCTCTGCAACATAGAGCTGCTGAAATGTTCTGCGAACTGGAGCTTACAAAATCATCAGTTCTTGCAGCAATGAAAGCTGCGGATGAGGGCTCAAATGAATTACAAAGACTTTCCAGTCTTTCAAAAACTATAGCCGGAGAAACCCTTCATTTGGTATCCAATGAGGCCGTTCAGATGCATGGCGGAATTGGAGTAACAGATGAATATGATATTGGCTTCTTCTTAAAAAGAGCTAGAGTGGCAGAACAAATATTTGGAAGTTCAAAGTTCCACACTGAAAGATATGCAAATATTAGTGGTTTCTAGGAGAAAGATTGAAATAAAATGAAAAATATAGCATCAAGTGTAGTAGGCTTGATTACTTTTTTGTTAATTCTCGTAGAACTAATAATTGGCTTTGGGACTCTAGCAATTATAAATATTCCAAGAGGAATTATTCCCATAAAAATCTTTAAAATATACTTAGCTAAAATATCAAATATTATTGGTGATTTAACAGTTTATGGATTAAGGCTAATAATGCTTTTTATGCATGGAAATAATATATCTATAATTAATAATCAAGAATTTGATAGAAATGAATGGTATATGGCGATGTCGAATCATCAATCTTGGGCTGATATATTCATTCTATTAGTAGCTGCAAATTACAAACTCCCGCTCTTAAAATTTTTTATGAAAAGAGAATTATGGTGGATTCCTTTTGTTTTTTTAGCAAATAAAACCTTGAATATGCCTTTTGTTAACAGGCATTCAAAAAAAGAAATAGAACAAAATCCATCCTTAAGGAATCAGGATTATGAAAATACTCTTAAATCTTGTAAAAGATTTCTAAGAACGCCATCAACAATTTTTAGCTATGCTGAAGGGACAAGGTTTACTGATGAAAAACATGCTCAACAAGGATCACAATATAACAATCTTTTAAAGCCCAAGATAGGAGGAATGGCAACTGCACTATCTGCAATGCCAGATATAAATACATTGGTAGATTACACTGTAGTATATAAAAGCAAAAAAAGAGATGCTTGGTCTTTTCTTAAAGGCGATATGAAGCACGTAAAGGTTTTAGTCACAAAATATAAGATTCCAGATAATTTAAAAAATAGAAATTATGCAAACGATAAAGGTTATAGGGATGAGTTTAAAAATTGGATCGAAGCTATATGGGCCGAAAAAGATAAGAAAATAGAAGAATTAAAGTTCTAATTCTGATTTAGCAATAACCCATCCATTAATATCAACATATATCCAATCATTTGGATTAATAAGTATATTATTAATTTTTATTGGGACATTCACCTCTCCTACCCCTACAGACTTATCAGTCTTCTTTGGGTATGAATTCTTAGCATAAACTCCTATTGGAATGTCTTTTATGACCTCAATATCTCTTATATAACCGTTGGTAATTATTCCACTCCAATGATTATCAAATGCTGTTTGTGCTATTTGATCTCCTACCATTGAACATAACTCTGGACCAGTATGACTAATAAAAAGAACCTTGCCTTCTCCATTTTGTTGAAGTAGTTCTTTAACAACACTATTGGAATGTTCACATTTTGCAGTTTGAATCTTTCCAAAAAATTTATCTATGCCACCATAGGAATTTAAAAAAATATTACCTATCTGAATATCATTATAATCATCACAAATATCTGGTACAGTAAAATTCTTCATCTTCAATAATTTTATTTATTCTAAATCTAGAGTAACTAATATAAACTAATATAACGGAATTATAGGGAGAAAAAATGAAATCACAAATATGCGACTTACTTGGAATTGAGTTCCCAATGGTAGCTTTTAGTCACTGCAGAGATGTTGTAGCTGCTGTTTCAAAGGCTGGCGGAATGGGAGTATTAGGAGCAGTTGGACTTTCTCCAGAAAAATTAGAAATTGAATTAAATTGGATAGACGAGCATGTTAATGGCAAACCATATGGTGTTGATGTTCTTATTCCAAATTCGTATGTAGGTAAAGGAGAGAATCTAGCAACTGATGATTTAAGGGCTATGATTCCTCAAGAACATAGAGATTTTAGAGCCGACCTTTTAGAACAACATGATATTAACGCCTCTGATTTAAGAAGCGATGAAGAATCAAAGGAAATTGAACAACTAACTAATGAAAGCTTAGGTGCTGGGCTTGAAAGAGCTCAAGAAGTTTTAGAGGTAGCATTCTCACATCCAATCGGATTAGTCGCTAATGCTTTAGGAGTGCCGCCAAAATGGATGCTTGATATGGGAAAAGAAAATAATGTTCCTGTTGCTGCTCTTGTAGGCGCAAAACAACATGCCGTCAAACAAGCTGAAGCAGGAGTTGATATTATTGTTGCTTCAGGTACAGAAGGTGGCGGTCATTGCGGAAGTGTTTCAACCATGGTACTTGTTCCAGAAATTAGAAGAGCGTTAAAACCATATGGAAATGTTCCAATACTTGCTGCTGGTGGAATATGTACTGGTGAACAAATGGCAGGAATAATGGCAATGGGTGCAGATGGCGTTTGGTGTGCTTCAGTATTTTTACCAACTTCTGATTCAGAGACTTCAGATAATATTAAAGAAAAAATGGTTGCTGCATCTTCAAGTCATACCGTGAGATCGAAAAGTAGAACTGGTAAACATTCTAGACAACTTACATCTCCATGGGTAGAAGCTTGGGAATCTAAAGATGCTCCTGAACCTTTGCCAATGCCGCTGCAAACCATGGTGAGCGAGCCAGCATTAAAAAAAGTAAATGATCAAGCTGCAATTGGTCATGAAGGTGCAAAACAACTTGAAACTTATTGGGTGGGCCAAGGAATTGGTCTAGTTAATGAAACAATTACAGCTGGACAAACCGTACAAAAATTTAAAGAAGAATTTATAGAGTCATATGACAGAGTTAATGGATTCTTTTCTGAGGATTAATTATCAAGAGATATCTTTTCGGGCTTTAAATTCTAATACGGTAGCATTTATACAATATCTAGGCATTCCATTTGGACCATCATCAAAAACATGTCCCAAATGTATGTCTGTTGAGACTGATCTAATTTCAGTTCTTTGCATGCCATAACTGTTATCAGGCAATTCATATACAGATCCATCTACAGGTTTTGTAAATGAAAGCCAGCCAGATCTAGAAACAAATCTATCATTTGTATCAAACAGAGGCTCTCCACTTAATTTATCAATAAATATACCATCAGGTGTATTTTTAAATATCTGATATTCTTTGCAAAATCTAGCATCGGTTCCTTTATTAAAGGCAACGTCATAAGCCTCTGAATTGCCTAACTTAAATTTTCCTAGCATTTGATAAAATTCCTTAGGCTCTAAATACCCTTGATATGCAAAAATTTCTTTACCATTTTCTAAAAAAATTACCGATGGTGTAGCCCAAGTTGGTGATTGTATTTGAAGGTCATGTAACTGATCTGAAGTTCTGTATGTTAAAGGAATGCTTCCTTTATAACTATTTGTGACGTCTTCTTTTAATTTTTCACAATATGGACAAAAACTCTGTGAATCTAAAATTAATATTTGTTTACCTAATAATAACTTTGAATTATCTATATATTCTTTTTGTTCTTGTGAAAAAACTATGCCTGTAGAGAGATCAGGACAGTATCCATTTGGATTCTTCTTTAAATAATCTTGATGATACTCTTCGGCTAAATAAAAATTATCTAAAGCTTCTAATTTTGTCCTTATCTTGCCATATCCTTTTGCAGTTAAAAGTCCTTGATATTGATTAATTAATTTTTTAGCAAGATTTTTTTGAACATCATTTGAAAATAATATTGTTGATCTGTATTGGGTGCCAATATCATTCCCTTGTCTATTAAGTTGCGTGGGATCATGATTCTCAAGAAAATGTTTTAATATCTTTTCAAGACTTATAGCATTATTGTTAAATGTTACTTTTACAACTTCAGCAAAGTTATTTTCATTATATTTATTTTTAAGTTCAGTAATGGTTCTATAGTTAGGTCTTATGCCATAACCATTTGCATACCCAGATTCAGCATTTATTACTCCATCTAAAGCCTCATAGCCCTTTTCTGCTCCCCAGAAACATCCTGAGCCTAAATAAATAGTTTGTATATGGTTGGTTTGATTAGCGTTGATAATCGGCGCTGCAAATAAAAATATTAATGCGCTAACTAAAAATTTATTTTTCAGGTTCATATTTATAACCCTTACTTTTTATAAATGCTGGTCTTGAGAATAAATTCTTACTCCATCGTGTAATATTTGGTTTAAATGCTTGTTCTATTTCTAAAGCTTCAGCTAAGTTTATGGCATAACTTACGCAAATATCGGCAATGGTAAAACGATCAGAGCATAGATACTCCCTATCTTCCAAAGTTTTTTCTAATAGCTTTAAACGGGATACAAACCATCTGCTATATCCATCAACTGCTGCATCTGCTACACCAGGTTCTTGTAATTTGTACCTCAGAACTACTGTTTGAGGAAAAGTTAAGGTTGCATCAGAATGAAAAAGCCAATTTAAATAAGATGGATAGTCTTTCTCATCTGGTTTAACTTGAAGATCTGTTGGTCCATATTTTTCAACCAAATATTGAGAAATTGCAACTGATTCAGTCATTTTAACATCACCATCAATCATATATGGGATAGTCCCAAGAATATTTATATCTAAATACTCTTTCATGAATACTCTTGGAGGGAATGGCATCATAATTAATTCATATTCCAAGCCCATTTCTTCTGCAGTCCATATAGGCCTTACAGCTCTCGAGTTTTCAGTCCCGTAAATCTTAATCATAAAATATGTATATTTTAGACTATCTTCTTATATTCATCTAAAAAATTATTTACAGCTTTTTTAGCAGAATTTAACTTTGTCATAAATGCAAAATTATGAAATAAAGTTGGGTAATTCAATAATCTAATATTTGTATTTTTATTTTTTAATAAATTTGCATACTGCGCACCTTCATCACAAATAGGATCAAAACCTCCAGTTACTAGAATAGTAGATGGAAATGCTATGTTTAAATCAAATTTTAAAAGATTAAACATTGGATCATTTTCATCAGCCTTATTTTGTTTAAATTTATCCCAAAACCATGCTAAATCAGCATGTAATAAAAAATATTTATCTTTCAATAAGTTAATTGATTCTGATTGAAATAGAGGATCGCATGGTGGATATAACATTAATAAGCTATTAGGCATATCTGAATCATGCTTTGCTAATTTATAAACTAAAGAACCAACCATGTGAGCTCCAGCACTATCCCCAAACAAGCTAATCTGATTTGCCGGAGTTCCATTTTTAATAAACCATTTATAAATATCTTCAGCCTCCTTTAATGCATTAGGAAATTTTTTTTCTGGAGCTAAGCTATATTCAAATGAATATATTTTCATATTTAAATAATCTGAAAAATATTTAACCATATCATCGTAAGTTTCCACAGAGTCTATAGTCCAGCCACCGCCATGAAAAAATAAAATGATCTTATCTGAATCTACTTTATTTGGTATATATTCTCTCAATAACATTTGATCATTTTCATGCTTATTAAATACATAATGATCTTTGGTTAAAACTCTTTTATTAGGCCTTAAAGATAACTTACTATTTATCTTATTGCGTTCAATTACCTTCCTAATTTTTGGTAAATCTTTATCTTCAATTTTATAAAGTGTGCTTTCTGGATTTAGCCTTATATATGCATATGATTGAAAATCAATTTTAGATCCTCTTATTCTGGTTCTGATTTGAGGAAATATTAACCTTAATATCCAGACAGGAAAATAAAAAAAATTTTGTATAAGAAACTTTTTATAATATTTAATTATTTGAGACATTTCTCAGTTTTATATTGACATAAAGTTGTTGAAAGTATACCTTTAAAACTGAGATATGTCTCAGCTACGGTATGTAGCTAAAGCATATTCATTTTATATATATAAAAATCTACGGGGGATTTAATGAATAAGAATTACATTTTAAATGGAATAATCTCTTTTGCGCTGATATTTAATATTGTATGGGTTGTTGCAGAGCAATCAATAGAAGAAATTGTTGTTACAGCAACATTGACAGAGCAAAGTGAGCTAGATACACCTATATCAATAGATATTTTGACAGGTGAAACTATGGTAAAAAATAATATTATGACAATGTTTGATATTTCAGACAGGACTCCTGGTATTACTATTAGCAAAGGAACTTTGAGTAACAAAATATATATGCGTGGAGTTGGATCGGGTGGAAATCAGGCATTTGACCAATCTGTAGGTCAATTTATTGATGGCGTATATCAAGGAAGATCATGGACAGTTCAAGGAACTTTGCTTGATATGGAAAGGGTTGAAATTTTAAAAGGCCCTCAAACCACATACTTTGGAAATAACTCTATTGGTGGAGCTTTAAGTTTTATAACTAAGGTCCCTACTGATGAAGATGAAACAAGCATTTCAGGAACTTTTGGTAGTCATGGAGAAAAAACTATTACCGCAATTAAAAGTGGCAGGGTTTCAGATGGTTTAAAAGCAAGATTTGCCCTTTCATTTCATGAAATGGAAGGTTGGTTAGAAAATACTAATCC
>CACEZB010000015.1 GCA_902563835.1 uncultured SAR86 cluster bacterium | reverse complement strand
TATTTTTTGATACGCCAAATGCTATATTTTCTTTAATAGAGCTATCTGATAAAAAAATTGTTTGGGGAACATGTGCGATATTCTTTTGCCAGAATCTATAATGCTCTGAAGAAATTACTTGACCATCTACAATAAAATCACCATCAGATGGATTTAGAAGGCCCATGATAATGTCCAATAAAGTGCTCTTACCACTTCCAGTTTCACCAATAAAGCCAATTTTTTGACCTTTTGTAATTCTTAAAGAAATGTTTTTTAAAACTTGCGGTGATTTTGAGGTATAACTAAATGAAATATTTTTAAACTCAATATATTCATTAAATTCTATTTTATTATCTGATGTTTCAGTATCATTTAGGTGATCGGGGATAGGTTGATTCAAGAGATTTATTGCATCGCTAAATTGAGCTTGTCCTCCTCTTATAGTTTGCCAACCACCATATGCTTGCTGAAGAATTGGTAACAATCTTTGTGCTCCAAGAGCAAATGCTCCCAAGATAGGAATAGCTGAAGATATGCCCTCGGGTCTATTTGATAATGAGTAGGCCATAAATGCTATTAATATCATTCCCAATGATTCAATTATAAACCTTGGACTCATAGTTAATATATTTATTCTTGCATATGCTCTTCGCATAGGAATTTCTGATTTTTTATAGTTTTCAACATACATCATTTGAGAACCACTCAATAATACATCTCGAATTCCACCCAAACCCTCTTGTAGTGACTTTATTATTTTTACTCTTTCAGAATTTATTCTGTTTCCATCATTTAATAGTCCTGTTTGAGTTAGTTTAATAATAAAAAAATATATTGACCCAAAACCAATAAATGAAAATATAGCAATAAAAGGGTCAATTAGTATTAGTGCGGTTAAAATACTTAAAAGTATCAATGTAGATCCAATTAGTGTAAATGCTGGTATTAATATTAACTCAACAACTACACTTGCTTTTTGAGTAATGCCAGAAATAACTTCGCTACTATTTCTAGTCACATGAAGTGAATATGGCTGAAATAATGTTCTTCTGTATATTTCAATGCCTATTGAAGCGCCAACAGAGTGTCCAAGTCTGGTTTGAAACCACAACAAAAATAACCTCATGCCGCCTGAAAATAAAGCAGCAGCAACAAAAATAATAGTAAAAAATAATAAAAGATCTTTTGAATCTGTGATATTCAAATATGCAATCACAGGCTGAAGATATGAAATCTCCATTATTGCTTCAGGAGTAGTCATTGCTCCAAGGAATGGAATTACAGCTCCAATACTGATAACTTCAGCGAATGATGCAAATATCATTATAATTACAAGGAAAAAAAACTTTATTCTTTTATTTTTATCAAGATGTTTCCAAAGTTGTCTAACTAATTCTGGTAGTGATTTATTCATTTGAAATTAATTGAGAAAATTTTTCTTTATAAACGAGCATCTGTAACATTTGATGGAAAAATACACTTTAAATCGTAAATAATATGATTTTCTTTACAAAATGATTTTATTTTTTTTGGACTCATTTCTTTGAAGGAGGAATGAGCGACGGCAAAAACGATGGAATCATATTCATTAGTAGGAATATCTTCAATATGATTTGATCTATAATCCTCAGGCAAATCATCTTTATTAACCCATGGATCATAGGTTTTTACTGAAGCGCCTTTGTATGTTAGCTCCTTTATCAAATCAAAAACTTTTGTATTTCTTGTATCAGGGCAATCCTCTTTAAATGTAATGCCCATAACTAATATATTTGAGTTATTAATATTAATATCTTTAGATTTCATAATATTATTTATTTGATTAGATATGTATTTACTCATTCCGTCATTAATTCTTCGTCCAGCTAGAATCATTTCTGGTTCATATCCAACAGCCTGTGCTTTATAACTTAAATAATAAGGATCCACTCCTATACAATGGCCGCCAACAAGACCAGGCTTAAAAGGAAGGAAATTCCACTTTGTTCCAGCAGCATTTAGAACTTCTTCTGTATCTATTGATAATTTTTCAAATATAGTTGCAAGTTCATTTATTAATCCAATGTTTACATCCCTTTGAGTGTTTTCGATGACTTTTGCAGCTTCAGCAACTTTTATGGAACTTGCCATATGTGTTCCTGCTGTAATAATTGATTTATATAAGTCATTTATTAAAAGTGCAGATTCAGGCGTCGAACCTGAGGTAACCTTAACTATATCTGTTAATCTGTGATTCTTATCTCCTGGATTAATTCTCTCAGGACTATAACCCACATAAAAATCAGAATTTAACTTTAATCCAGATTGTTTTTCTAGACAGGGTATGCATATATCTTCGGTAGCACCTGGATAGACGGTTGATTCATAAATTACTATGTCGCCAGCTTTAAGAATACTCCCAATTGTTTCACTGGCATTAATTAAATTACTAAAATCAGGTGTATTATTTTTATCAACAGGTGTAGGAACTCCAATGATATGAAAATCTGAATCTTTTGCATCAAGTATGTCTGAAGTAAAGTTTAAATTCTCAAGATTCTCAAGATCATTAGAATTAACCTCTAGCGTTCTATCATGTCCAGACTTTAGTTCTTTAATTCGCTGATCATTTATATCGAACCCAGTTACTTTATATTTTTTTGAAAATTCTATTGCAAGCGGAAGTCCAACATAACCAAGCCCAATTATAGAAATTTTTGTTGAAGGAGATAATTTATGCATGACTAAAGTGCTTATAGCTCTTTATATTGTCTAGAGCTAAAGCCATAATACATCACGAGCGAAACCAAGATACTTAAAAAGAATCCTAAAATTGTACCTAAAATGCATATTCTAGCTCTGTTAGGACTTGACTTCATTTCAGGAAAGAAGGGCTTGTCCAGTGGATTAATTAAATAATTCTTTTGCACTTCAGCTAGCATTTGCTTTCTTAATTCAGATTCAATAATTTGATTAATGGAATTTTTAATTTCAATTTGGTTAGTCTCACTTAATTGCCTATATAGAAAGTTAAGTGAATCCTTTGATTCCTGAAGGACTCTTGCTCTAGATAAAGAATTAACTTCACTAATAATAAGATTAAGTAATTCATATGCAAATTTGGGTGATAAATGCGTCACGGATAGATAGAGATAGCCAGTATTTGTAGTACTAATATTAATCATATTGTTATAAGTTATAAATGTTTTATGAAAAGTAGGTTTCTTTTCGGGATCACTGGTGAAAGTATTATTCTTTTGGTCGTATATACTGTCATTAAATATTAACTCTCCAGTTTCCTTATCATAGCTTTGAATAGCCACTATAGATGGTAAAACTTTATCAAATGTCAGCAAATGTTTAAGAAAATCTCTTGATTCTATCGTTGCTGTTACCAAAGAAGACTTAGATGTACCAGCACCTGAAAAATTTATACCTGCTATTGAGCCGATCATGTCCAAATTTGAGTTAGAAGATGACTGAGAAGAGCTGCTGTTGCTTATTTTTAAGAGGCTTGATGAGGTAAATTTATTTGGAATTGATAAAGAATAAATAACAGAACCAACTGCAAAAGTTGCAACCATTAAAATTATCAATATCCTTGAGCTCCATAATGCAAAAAAAACTTCCTTTACATTAATTTCGTCTGCTGCAAATTCCCCTATTCCTTGTTTGTCCAAAATAATTCTCAAAAAATGTAACTAAGAGCTACATTATAATTTAATTTTGTTATTAGTTTATCAATTATAGTAAATAATTAGTTTTTAAAAATGTTCGAGTACATATTCTGGTACTGAAAGAGTAGCAAAACCTTCCTTAAAATATGATATAGATATTTCTTTTTCGGATGGTTTTGGATTGTCTGACTCATAAAATCTTCGTCCAAGCTTATAAAATTTAATTTTCCTCCTTTTAAGTTCTTCGATGGCTTTGTATTGAATAATATGGCCAAGAGGTTTATCAAATAAATTTCTATCATAAGCAGCAACTTTATATCGACCTTCATCTTCAGTAAATTCAAAAAAAGCTCCTCCAACCATCTCTAATGAATCATTTGTTAGAGAAATAAAAAATGCTTTATCAGCTTTAATATTTTCATATTGAATATCCCAGGTCTCATCAGACCTTGTAACTCTCCCTGAAACTTCACAATGTAGTGACTTAAAATCATTCCATATATCTATAGTAATATTTTTTTTATGTATTTCTGTATTCCATGATTTTTCAGCCACACCAATTAAAGGTTTATAACTTTTCCTAAAAAGTTTTTTAATTTTTTCTAAATTTTCATCAAGTTGAACATAAAGATTGTAGCGAACATTAGTTGACATCCCGTTTGATAAGCATAGAGAATGCCAATCGCTTATGGCTAGTTTGCCCTCAAAAGGGGGCATACTGGTCCAATTTTTATTTTTAGATGCCTTATGTAGACTTTTTATTATGCTAAAAATTTCTGAATAACATTTTTTAATTGTTTTCATAGGGCAGTTTTCTATAAAAACTGGAGGTAAGATATGTTCACCTTGGCTAAAAAACCTTAAAGAGCCATCTTTTTCACAGATAAGAATTGGCCATATGCCAATAGGTTTATTATCAGACAAAATTACTATAGATTGATCAAGAATTTCATCATAATTTTGAAGATGATATGTAAATTCATAATCAATCATCCAATTAAGGTAATCAAGAGGTTTATATTCAAGCTTATTAAAAACAATATCCCATGATGATGGGTCTTCTCTTCTTAAAATATATTTAAGTTTTGAGTTGTCAAAAACATCATTAATAATATTGTGATTCATTATTATTGTTAGAAATCTTTTTTCGTAAGAGGATTTCCTTCCTCTAAATCTCTTTTGGCTTTCAATCCAATAATTTTTTCATAATCTTTAGGTTCAAGTCCATATCCCGGCCTTATTCTCCTGATATTTTCTTTAGTAAAAACATCGCCTTTTTTAATATCATTTACCACATAAATGGATCTTCTAAATTTAATATTAGATTCTTCCGCGGATTTCATTTCAAAACTACCAACTCCGATAGCCTTATGCGCAAGAGATATGTTTTCTGAAAGATCCTTAAGTTCATGTGGCTCCATTGAAAACTCAGCATCAGGGCCTCCCTCAGACCTATCAAAAGTAAAATGTTTTTCTATAACTTTTGCTCCGAGTGCTATTGATAATATGGCACTGGTATTACCTAAAGTATGATCAGATAGGCCAATCTCGCACTTAAACTTTTTCTTTAATAATGTAATAGTATCCAAATTAATTTCCTCAACAGGAGTAGGATATCCACTTACGCAATGTAAAAGAATAAAGTCTCCTGATCCATATTGTATAATTGTGTCTATAGCTTCTTTGATTTCTTTCTCGTTTGCCATTCCAGTTGAAAGGATTATTGGTTTTTTTGTTTGAGCAATATATTTAATTAATGGTAAGTCTGTAAGTTCAAAAGAAGCAACTTTGTAAAATGGGCAACTTAGTGATTCAAGCAAATCAACTGCTGACTCATCAAAAGGAGTACTGATCATTGTTATTCCAATACTATTTGCGTATTCAAATAATTCTTTTTGCCATTCAAAGGGAGTTTGAGCCCAATCATACAAATCCCATAAGTTATAGCCATCCCATAAACCACCTTTTATAAGGAAATCATCTTTATTTGATTTTATAGTCATCGTATCAGGCGTGTATGTTTGAATCTTTACACAATCAGCACCATTTTCTTTCGCCAATTTAACTAATTCTTTAGCGCGGTCAATAGAACCATTATGATTTCCAGATATTTCGGCAATTATGTATGGACGAATAAGATTTTTAAACATTCTTTAATCCTTATACATTGTGTGATACTTGAGCATTTTACTATAGATTTCATCCAAGTTTCCTCTTTTGCAAGATTTTGTCATTTCTCTAAATTCTTTTATTGATCTATTTTGCATTTCTTTTTCATGCAGATGATTATCTCCATCAATTGAATAAAAAATTATCTTTGGGTCATTTGTTTCACTAAATATAAAATCAAATATCTCTTTTGCTCTATCAAGATGCCAATTACTAGTAACAACATTTAAAATTTTTATGTCATCAAAGTGTTGAAAAAAATTCTTTTTTACAAAAAATGCTTCCCCAACTGTATCCTTTGCATTTGATTCTTCGTATATCTGATTGAGTGAAATTTCGTAATTTTCCTGAGCAAATTCAGACATAATTTTTGACAAAGGTTTATCAAGACTTGATTTATATTTCCAGCCCGTTGTTATTAAGTATTTACATTTATTTTTATGAAAAATATCACATGCTTTTTTTAATCTTTCCATTGAATCAAAAGATAAATTATTTTTAATATCCAGTTGATGCGATAAACAAATAACAGCTGAATTATTACTACTCAAAATTTAACCTATACGTATAAATATTTTTAGTAGATTTATATTTAACAAATCCAATACTGCTAAAAATTTTAATACTTGCACTATTTTTTTTGTCAATATCTGCTACTAATGTACAATTTGGCTTTTTTATGTGAAATGCTTTAATTGCATCAGAAAGCAAAGTTTCAGATAACGAAATTCCTCTAAATTTTGGATTGATATTTATTGAAATTTCTCCAATATTTTTTTTTGCATCAATTCTAACCATTCCAACGCTTTTTCCAAAAGCCTGGCCAATAAATATAAAACTATTTTTGTTTTTTAATTTTGATTTAAACCATTTTAAATGATCTTTATATTCAATATAGTCTTTGCTAATGAACATAGATCTTGTTAATGGATCATTCCTCCACTTCCATATTGACTTTGAATCCGAGATTTTTGCCTTTCTAATAGTTATTTTTCTTTTAATAATTACATCAGCAACCAACATATCTCTATCTTTAAATCTTGCGTTTTTGAAATCTATAAAGTAATTACCGGAACCTAAATAAGCGCTAGGGTATATCGAACTATCAAGCATTCTTATTTGGTCGTAGATTTTTTCCAGACTATCTTTAAAATTAACTTGATTGTCTTTTGAGTTAAGTCTTTTAAAGATATATTCTTTCCCAGTCTGAATCTTTGGAACAATTTTTTTATTTTTAATTACTTTAATTTGGCTAGCAACTGCTTCATATATTCTTAAAAGAATCTCATCCAAAGAACCTGATAGCTTTACCTTTGATCTTAAATAAATAGGCCCTGTATCCAATTCTTTTTCCATTAATAAAGAACATACTTCTGTATTTTTATAACCTCTTTTAATCATATTTTGTATGGGTGATCCTCCTCTGCCATATGGTAATGGTGAGGAATGAAAACAAATGCATTTAAAATTACTTACAATATTTTTTGGAACTATGTATGACCAATGAGGAAACATTATAAAATCTGGATTTATTTGAAGTACTTTTTTATAAGTTAACTCTTTTCTATCTCTTATGATTAAAGATTTTTTATTGATAATTCTTTTCTTTTTTAAAACTTCTTCTAAGATCGTATTTTGAATGCAGTATAAGATTTTCATCTTATTATTCTTCTGACAACCTCAAAGGCTTCTGCATAATTCATGCCTGATTCAGACCCCCTATGTTGAGCTAAAGATTGAATTTTTTCATAAGATCTAGAATGAGGATTTTCCCGCATTTCCACATTGTAGAACTTTAAAGCTTCAATTTTTTTTTCAATATAAGCGTCGATATTGATATATAAATTTGGTTCAAACTTCTTATCAAGTTGCTTCACAGTATAATCTGTAGAAGAAGCAACCTCATAAAAACGAATTTCTTCATAACTTTCTTTTGGCTCTGGTCTATAAGCAGTCAAGGTAGCAGATGCTGCAATTCTATGGTCAATATTTAAATCGGTTGGTGAATGAACATATATTATATTTGGGTAGAAAGTATCTTTAAATGATTCAATAAATTTAATGACATCTATTATAGGTACACTATCAATCTTATTATCTGGGAAATCACCTGCACCAATCCATATTGCTCCTAATGCGCTAATTGCTTTTTCTGCTGCAATATTTCTTTTCTCTATATCATCGTCATTTGCATTATCTCTTGAGTGAACACCATTAGTTAAAGTGATGACACCAACATCATCTCCTTCTTTAACATGTCTACATATGGCGCCCCCACATCCAATAGTTTCATCATCAGGGTGTGATGCAATTACTAATACCTTTTTACTCATTAATTAAGCCTCGCAAATCCATCATGACTTATTGGACCATCAAGAAGATCATTTATATCTTTTCCATTTTCGCATTCTTCAATTGCTATGAGTAATGGTTCAAGCTCAGAAATATAATTATCTATTAATTCCTTTGTATGATTTATACAAACATAAATGCTAGTAGCGGCTATAAAATTTTTCTTAAGCATTTCTTGAGTGATAAAGGTCTTATATGCTTGATGGCTTTTGTTTTGAAAGGTAAAGCTGGGAAGTGCAGATATTCCTGAAATATTAATATCAAGATTATGTTTAGAAAATAATTTCTGCCATTCTTCTTTTATATATTTTCCAGTTTTTGATATTTGTTCCCAAGATTTAATATCTTCCATTATCTCTAAGGTTTTAATTGCAGCGGCTGGGCCAATTCTTTCTGTCCAAAATGTACTGCTCATAAAACTGTTTTGAGCTGCTTCCATAACTTCTCTCCTGCCAACTATTGCAGTGACACCATATCCATTTCCTAATGCTTTTCCAAACATCGCAATATCCGGATCAATATTAAAATTCTTATGAATACCGCCAAAAGATTCTCTAAAACCAGAAGTACACTCATCAAATATTAATACAATCCCTTTTTTTAAAGATAATTCTCTAACTTTTTCTAGAAAATTATCCTCAGGTCCTTTATTCCTAATTACTTCCATCTTGATTACGCCAATATCATGATTATCAACAATTTTTTCAAGTTCTTCATAATCGTTGTATCTAAAAGGAAAAACTGTGCCCTCAAGACTTTTTGGAACACCGTTTGTTTCAAGTCCTGAGAGTAAATGTTCATCCAATCCATCTTTTGATTTAATATTTGCAGCTAAATACCAATCATGCCATCCATGATAGCCACATATTGCAACGTTATCTTTACCAGAAGCTGCTCTAGCTATTCTAATTGCTATTGCATTTGCTTCACCGCCAGTTCTTGCAAGTCTAACCATGTCTGACCAAGGATTAATTTCTATTAATCTTTCTGCTAGATAAACTTCTTCGGGGCAATTTAATGTAGACATATTTCCTTTTTTTATAACTTCATTGACCACTTCATCTACTTCTTCGTGACCATATCCTAGAATGTTTGTACCAATTCCCATTATAGACATATCTAAATATTCAGTTCCGTCCATATCCCAAACCTTACACCCTTTTGCTCTACTGAAATATGAAGGCCATATTTCAGGTAAAAACATCTCAGGTCTTTTAGAAAGAAGCATATTTCCGCCGGGAATTATTTCTTTAGCTCTTTTGTATAGTTTAGGTCCTTTCTTCATTGTTAATCCTTGATTTCGAATTATATTCTCATTCTCAGCAATAAAGCCATCACTGCGATGAAATATTAAAGCATCTTCCCAATCAAAATGAATGTTTGGATGAAAGTTATTAAAAATTTTTTCGACAACTTTGAAGTCTTTATACTCATCTACAGTCCATCTTAATCCTGAAAAATCTTCTTTATAAAATAAATTAAACTGTTTCTTTTCATTTCTTCTAATAAAAGGTGTTACATGCTCTAAATCAAACTTATCCTTTGATTTCATATAAGCTTTTTTAAGTGAATTAAATGAAATTGCTTCAACATCCAATCCATCAGGAAAGGTTGGTGGATTTACATTAGATGCATAATTTACATTATTAGATATGAATTTTTCTATTAAAGAATCAACAATCTTAGGGTCTACTAGCGGACAATCACCTGTAATTCTCACTATTATCTCAGCTTCGTACTTTTTAGCTACATTATAAAATCTTTCTAAAACATTATCTTCACTGCCACATTCAATAGGAATGCCTGTTGAATTAACGTAATCTATAAGAGGTTTATTTGAATCTTCTTTTGATGTTGCTAAAACTATTTTAGATATTCTTTTGCTTTTTGATAATCTATTTAACAAAAGGCCAATCATTGGTACTGAATTAATTTCTTTCATAACTTTACCAGGAAGTCTTGTTGACCCCATTCTTGCTTGCACAATAGCTACAGTATTCATAAAGAATCCCAATTAGATGGATTAATTAACATTTTATCAAGACAGTTAAGACTTGGCAGCCTATGATAATCTTTTGAAAGATCGTAGCTTAATATTTCCTTAAATTGAGAAAGATTATCAATACCTACAATTATCTTATTTATTTCATTAAAACTGTTTGAATAATTTAAACACGCTTCCATTTTTGAAACATTAATATTTGATGTCTGATAATCCCATGATTCAAAAATGTCTTTCCATTTATTAAATTTCTTTGGTATTTCATTTAAATCACATAACAAAAGTCCTTGTAAAAAAGTTGATCTAGTATGGATCTCAATTCCATTATTGTTTAACCTTTTCATCCATCCTGAATTAATTAAACTATTATCAATCACATTAAAAGGCGCCTGAACTATTTCAAAATCAAAGTTACTAAATATAGTATCTAACTCATTTGGTGAATAAATTGAGACTCCCAATTTGGATATTATATTTTGATCTTTAAATTTCCTTAAAGACTCATAAATAATTTTACCCTCTGATTTTTTTAAATCATTTGGATGATGGAGCAAAATAGCATGAATTTTGTTTTTATTTAATCTTAGCAATGAGGATTCAATTTCTTCATTTATCCATTTTTCAATATTAGTTTCTTCTGATGAAAATTTTGGAATTTTTGTAATTATTTTAAATCCTTTTAAATCATGTTTACCAAGTCTTATTTCACTTTCACCATATGCTATAGCTGTATCAATAGTGTCTATATTATTTTTTTTTGCAATTCTAAGAACTTCTTTTATATCATCATCTGTAAATTTAGAAGAGGTGTTTCTAATGCCGTACTGCATTCCAAGCTGGGCAGATCCAAGAGCAAGTTTTGACATCAAATAATAGATTTAATTGTTTTTATTACTTTCATTTGATCTTCATCTTTTAACGTTGGAAACATTGGAATGCTTACTGCATCAGAATAATATTTTTCAGCTTCTTCACAGTAACCTTTTTTAAATCCAAGCCTTCTATAATATGGATGAAAATAAACAGGGATATAATGAAGATTAACTAAAATTTCAGCTTTCCTCATTTTTGTAAAGAACTCCTCGTGAGAAATATCTATTTCATTTAATTTCAATCTGATTACATATAAATGAAATGAGGTATATGTTTTAGAATCTTGCCATGGAAGTTTTACTGGAAGATTTTTAAGCTCTTTATTATAAATATCAGCTATTTCGTGTCTTCTCTTTACAATTTTTGATAACCTTTTTATTTGACTATTGGCAAGCGCAGCTTGAATA
>CACEZB010000014.1 GCA_902563835.1 uncultured SAR86 cluster bacterium | reverse complement strand
CTTTGCTTATTAATCCTGCGCTAGGTGATGCTTTTTTTATTTCAGCAATGATTGATTCACTTTTTCCCTCTAAACTTTTTTTAAAGATACTCTTTCCAAGATTATCCATGTCAATTTTTGACAATAAATCATCAAGGGATTCTTTCAGCTTTTTATCCTCAAGTTTGGATCGAGTATTAGCTACTATTTTATCAAGTATGTTCATTTTTTATTTGAAACTCTTACATAGTCGACTAACTTTTCAGCCGCCCTGCCATTATTCATAAGCTCGAATGACATCTCGACTCCATCATTTATTGTGTTCACAATATTTGATATATATAAAGCTGCTCCACTATTAAGAGCGATCATATCTTGAACTGCGGAATTTTTTCCATCAAATGCTTCATTTACCAATCCTAAGCTTTCTTCAGATGAGTTAGCAACAATTTCATCAAATGATGCAAGGTTTAATCCAAACTCTTTTGGAGAAATTTTATATTGATTAATTTCATTTTCTTTAAGTTCAGATACTGTGGTTTCAGAGCAAATTGAAATTTCATCAAGGCCGTCATCTCCATGAACAACTAATACATGTTCCATATCAAGATTTTTAGCAACGTTAGAAAATATGCTAACTAACTTCTTGTCATAAACACCTAAAACTTGTCTTTTGGCCCCACATGGATTGGTGTGTGGTCCTAGTAAATTAAAAATTGTTTTTTCTGCAATCTTTTGTCTTACAGGCATTACATATTTCATTGCTTGATGATGAAGGGGCGCAAATAAAAAAATAAATCCAACATCTTCAAAAATTTCCTTTAATTTATTTCTATCATGGCTGATATCAGCGCCTGACTCTAAAAGAAAGTCTGCACTTCCAGACTTACTTGATATTGCCTTGTTGCCATGTTTTGTAATTTTTGCACCGCCAGCTGCAGCAACAAATGATGATGCAGTCGAGCAATTAAAAGTATGCAGTCCAGTTCCTCCAGTTCCACATGTATCTATTTGCGATCCATCTCCAATATCAAATTTAAGAGATTTATCTTTCATGACAATTGCTGCTGCAGTAATTTCCTCTTCTGTTATGCCTTTCTTATTTAAACCTAAAAGAAAAGATTCAATATCTTCATCAACAGCCATACCTGTCATAATCTGATTAATAGCTTCTTGCATTTCTTCTAAATTAAGATGTTTATTGCTGTTTAATGCTTTTATAAAATTCTTCATGTCATAGTTATAAAATTATTAATAAGTTTTTTGCCATTTTCGGTATCAATCGATTCTGGATGAAATTGAACACCATATATAGGCTTCTCCTTATGCTCAATCCCCATAATAATATCTTTATTATTATTTAAAGTAGCGGTTACTTTAAGCTCGTCAGGTAAAGAATCTGAATCTATGATGAGGCTATGATACCTAACCACTTCGTATGGACTTTCAATGTCTTTAAACAATAAACTATCATCATGCTTAATGCTTGAAGTTTTGCCATGAAAAACCTCTGGTGCTTTAATAATTTTCCCACCAAAAGCAGCTCCAATAGATTGATGTCCCAAACAAACACCAAGAATTGGTACATTTGAAGATTGAATTAATTCAACTGATATACCAGCTTCATTTGGAGTGCATGGTCCTGGTGATATGACTATCTTGCTAGGCTCCAACTCTAATATTTGATTTACAGACATCTCATCATTTCTAATTACTTTTATGCCTTCTTTATGTTCACCAATATAGTGAACTAAGTTATAAGTGAAACTATCGTAATTATCTAGAACAATGATCATGAAATCATCTCCATTGCATCTAGAAAAACTTTTGATTTTTGAATGCATTCTTTCCATTCTCTCTCTGGATCAGAATCAGCAACTATTCCAGCACCAGCTCCAACGTGAATGAAATTATCTTTTATAACAGCGGTTCTAATTGCTATAGCAGTATCAATATTGCCATTCCAAGATATGTAACCAATAGCGCCTCCGTAAATACCCCTAGAACTAGGCTCAAGCTCATTAATTATTTCCATAGCACGAATTTTTGGCGCTCCAGATAACGTTCCTGCAGGAAGAGTAGCCTTGAGCACATCAATAAAGTTATATTCCTTTGATAATTTTCCAACCACATTTGAAACAATGTGCATTACATGGGAATACCTTTCTATTACCATTTTTTCAGTTAGTTTTACGCTACCAATATCAGCAATCCTACCAACGTCATTTCTGCCTAAATCTATAAGCATAAGGTGCTCTGCTAATTCTTTAGGATCATTTAATAATTCTTGCTCATTATATTTATCTTCTTCTTCGTTTTTACCTCTTTTTCTAGTTCCAGCAATTGGTCTAAGAGTAATATCATTATCTTCAACTCTTACTAATATTTCAGGAGATGACCCAACTACTTCACAGTCATCAAGATTTAAATAATACATATATGGTGATGGATTAAGTTCTCTTAAAGCTGAATATAATTTAAAAGAATCGCCATCAAAGCGTCTATAAAAATCTTGAGCTAATACAACCTGCATTACATCCCCTTCTTCAATGTAATCTTTAATTGTATTAACAGAGCTTATAAATTCACTTTTGGTAAAATTTGATTCAAACTTTAATTTTCCTAAAACCTTTGCATATGATAGATCAGCATAATCTTCTGATTGATCAATACTCTCTTCAATCTTATTAAGAATGTTGACGGCTTCTTTATAAGAGGTCTTTGATGGATTTGCATTATAAATGGCCTGCATAGTTTGATTAAAATTATCATAAACAATTAACTTTTCAGATTTAACTAAATATATGTCTGGCATATGCTCATTAAACTTAGAATCTTTTTTTGGAAGAGACTTAATTTTTTCTTCAGCGTATTGAGCACTCTCATATGCAAAAAAACCCACATAACCACCATAAAACCTTGGTATCTCATCTAAATCTGGCGATTTGTGGTGGCTGATTAATTTATTTAGTTCTTCTAAAGGGTCATCGGATTCAATCAAATTAATATTTGTATCTGTTTTTATTTCAATTTTCTTTTCAGATACCTTTATCGTATCTTTGCAATCTAATCCTATTATTGAGTATTGGGCCCATTTTTCTCCACCCTCAATTGATTCTAATAAGAAGGTATTCTCTTTACTCTTAATCTTTGAATAAAGTTTTATTGGAGAATCTGAAACAATCTCTATCTCTTTTATTAATGGAATCGCATTGAATCCATCTATAGCATATTGATCGTATTCTTCCTTAGTTATCATTTGAAATTATCGCTTTAATATTTATTACATCACCAATATTTATATTATTCTTTTCAAACCAGTCTTTATTTACTTCAAGGGCATACTTAACGGAATTTTTTGAGCATACTGATTTTTTTGAGAATGGAACCATATCATAAATCTCTAATATTTCACCTCTGTTACTTATATATGCAACACTTAAAGATAAAGAAGTATTTTTCATCCACATGCATTGTTGCCTTTTATAATCCCATATAAAGAACATTCCATAATTTTTAGAAATAGATTTCCTAAACATTAGGCCTTCCCTTCTTTCTTCGAATTTAGATACTACTTCTATATCTGTTAATAGCTCATTAATATTAATTTGAGCTGATGCATTTAAATCAAAGATTAAAAAAAGAAAAATATAATATTTAAACGATTTTATAACGAAGCTCAGATATGGTTTGCTCATAGTTTTCTGTATTAAAGATAGCTGAGCCGGCAACAAAAGTATCAGCGCCTGCTGCTGCTGCCAAGCCAATAGTATCGTTATTTATTCCACCATCAACTTCAAGACGTATATCTTTACCTGAGTCATCAATCATCTTTCTTACCTGAGTAATCTTATCTAATGAGCTGTGAATAAAAGATTGGCCACCAAAACCTGGATTAACACTCATTATCAGTACAAGGTCTATATCATCCAAAACATTTTCTAGCGTATTTAATGGGGTTGCCGGATTATATACAAGTCCTGCTTTACATCCCTTATCTTTAATTGCATGTATTGATCTATGAACATGGGTCGACGCTTCTGGATGAAAACTTATTAAATCAGCACCGGCTTCAATAAACCTTTGTGCCAACTCATCAACTGGATCAATCATTAAATGCACATCTATAAATTCTTTAATTCCATATTCTCTTAGAGCCTTACATACCATGGGTCCAATTGTCAGATTAGGTACATAGTGATTATCCATAACATCAAAATGAACCCAGTCTGCACCTGCATCTAGAACATTTCTTACTTCATCTCCTAATCTAGCGAAATCAGATGCCAGAATTGAAGGAGCTATTATGTACTTTTGATCACTCATGATTATTATTTATCATTATAAACACTATTAGCTAGTTTTAAACGCTCAGGCGTCCCTACATCAACCCATAATCCTAATGATTCTTCTCCAGTCACAACACCTTCTTCTATATAGCTTGGTAACACAGTATCCCAAATATTAAAACTTTTACTCTCAAAATTACTTTCATTAAAGATAATTGGATTAATTATTGAAATCCCACACCATGTGAGTGAATTCTTGCCATCTTTAATCTCAATTAAATCTTTTTTAAGACTAAAGTCACCATCTGCATTGTGTTCAGGGTTTGGTACGCCGATTAAATGAGCTGCCTTGGTATCTTGAGGTAAGTCTTTTATATCAATGTTATGAAATATATCTGAATTTATTAATAAAAATGGTTTAGTTCCAATTATTGGAAGAGCTTTTAAAATTCCTCCACCTGTTCCTAATGGCTTATCTTCAATTGAAAATAATATATTTATATTTGGAAATATTTCTTTAACATGATTGATAACCTGATCACTATGATGAGAAACATTTATTATGATTTCTGAAAACCCATTATCAATTAGGTAATTAATATTCCTTTGAATTAAGGATTGGTCGCCAACTTTAATAAGAGGTTTTGGAAGGGTATCTGTCAAAGGCGAAAGCCTTTTCCCAAATCCAGCTGCTAAAACCATGGCTTTCATAATTTTGAAATCCTATGATTTAGTAATGATTCTGTTTCTTGTAGAATAAATTCTCTAGATGCATGATTTTCTGGAATCATTGATGTTAGATTTAAAAGAATCATTGGTAAGTCTTTTAATCTAAAACTTCTTTTATGCTTAATATATAAATCGGTAAGAGTTCCCAGAATCCTCATATTTCTTTGTATACAGCCCCATCTTAAAAACTCGAATAATTCTTCTCCACTATACTTTAATCCTACTTGTTCTGAAAAATAACCAAGCAAGTCGTATATGTTCTCAAAATTTACCTCATAGTAATGGTCTATTAATATTCCTGATAGATCTATGCCAATAGGGCCTATCTTCATATCCTGATAATCAATTACTCTTATTAGATCTTTACTAAGGATAAGATTTCTTCTTTCAAAATCAAAATGACAATTCACCCAAGGCTGTTTGTTTAAATGATCGATGGTTATAGAAATTAAATCATCTATAGATTTGTCTGCATTAATATTTAAGAATTCTAAACAAAAAACATCTTTAAAAAGATTCATTTGTTGTTCTAATTCATTTTCTGAAAATCTTTCTATGTCCTCAATATTAGCATTTTGTATCTTAATCAATAAATCTAATGATCCTTTCAATAACTCAAGCTTATTATCTCCACCAAGGATCGTAAGTAAATCATTATCTCCTAGGTCTTGCTGCAGAGTTACCCCAAGATCAGCATTGTGATACAAGATATCAACCGAGTTAACATTATTTTTCTTAAGGCTGTTGGTTATCTTTATGAAATCAGAATGATCTCCTTTTGATGGATCTAGATAACATAAAACTAGAGAATCATTATCATTGATAACTCTCCAATATTCACGACCGCTAGCTTCTAACTTTAATGGTAATGCTTGATTAGCATTAAAATTACATTGTTTGCTTAGATTTATTACTTCGTTTTCTTTCAACTAGCTATTCTTAATTTCCTCAGGTAAAGGTGTGTTATCTGGAACAAAAAAGTCAGGCATCAACTCATTAAAAGGTACAGATGCATATTTGCTAAAGTCTTTTACTCCTGCCTCGTGAAGAACCAAGTCATCAATACAAAAATTACCTGTAAATTCTTTTGAGTCTTTCGTTAATATCTCATAAGCAGAATCAGCCATTATGTCTACATTTCTTGAAAGCCTCATTATTTCATCTCCGCCTAAGTGGTTTTGGACTGCAGCAGTAGCAATAGCTGTTCTTGGCCACAATGCATTCACAGCAATACCAAACTCTTTAAATTCTTCTGCCATTCCAAGCACACACATACTCATAGTGTACTTAGCCATTGTATAGGCGACAGTTCCTGCAAACCATTTAGGTTCCATATCTAAAGGAGGAGATAAATTTAAAATATGTGGATTAGATGATTTTTTAAGATGGGGTAAGCAGAACTTGCTAACCATATAGGTACCCCTTCCATTTATTTGGTGCATAAGATCATACCTTTTCATTTCTGTATCAGTAACATTTGTTAATTGAATGGCCGAAGCATTATTAATACAGATATCAATACCTCCAAAATGCTCAACTGATTTATTTATTGCATCTCTTACATTATCTTCACTTCGAATATCACAAATAATTGGTAACGCCTCTCCGCCGGCTTCGATAATTTCTTCAGCAGCTGTATATATTGTCCCTGGTAATTTTGGATGCGGGTCAGCGGTTTTAGCTGCAACAACAATTTTTGCACCATCTGCGGCAGCTTTTTTTGCCATAGCAAGACCAATTCCTCTACTTCCACCTGAAATAAAAATTACTTTTTCTTTTAAACTCATTTTTTTACCTCTATCTTAAAATTTCTCCATATATGGACGAAGATCTAACTCATGTGTCCATGCGCTACGATGTTGAGTATGCACAAACCAATATGTATCTGCAATTGCATCTGGTTGAAGAATACCGTCTTTTTCTTTAAGGGCATATACATCTGGGAAGAGTTCTTTTATAAAAGCTGTATCAATTGCGCCATCAATTACAAAATGCGCGACATGAATCCCTTCTGGCCCCAATTCTCTTGCCATACTCTGACTGACTGCTCTTAGAGCAAATTTAGCGCTAGAAAAGGCTGAAAAACCTGAGCTACCTCTCATAGATGCAGTTGCGCCAGTAAAAAATATAGATCCTTCATTTCTTTTCTTCATATATTTAGCAGCCTCTCTTCCAGTCAAAAAGCCTGCATATGCTGCCATTTCCCATACCTTCTTAAAAACTCTCGAAGTAGTTTCTTCAATAGGAAAATATACATTGGCGCCAGGATTAAAGATCACCACATCTATAGGTGCAATTTCTTCCTCAACTTCTTTAAAGAATCCTTTTATTGCATCTTCATCTCTAGCATCAACACCAAAGCCTTTAGCCCAACCACCTGAGCTATTAATCTCTTCTGCCAGTTGATTAACTTTATCAATGCTTCCTGGCCTTCTTGCTGGGCATACTTTATACCCATGTTCTGCAAATTTCTTAGTCAAAGAAGCGCCTGTAGCATCTCCTGCTCCAATAATAATTGCCGAATATTTTGAAAAATCTTTCATATCAGTGTTTAATTGCTTTACTTTACAAAATTGTTAATAGAAATGATAGTAGACTTTATTTTTGATGTAGCAAGTCCAAACACTTATTTTGCGCATAAGTTGGTGCCTGATTTTGAAAAAAGAACTGGAGTAAAATTTAACTATATTCCATGTTTATTAGGAGGAATACATAAATTATCCAATAATCAGCCACCTTTTATTGCATATGCAGATTGTAAAAATAAAAGTGACTATCAAATGATTGAGTTAGAGCGCTTTGTAAAACAACATAAATTATCAAAATATAAATTTAACTCCCATTTTCCTCCAGTGACCATCCAAGTTCAAAGAGGTGCAATAGCCGCTCAAGAGCTTGGAATATTTAATGAATATTTTGAATGTGTTATCGCCGCAATGTGGGAAAATGATAAAAATATATCCGATATAGATGTACTTCAAGAAATTCTTAAAGAAAATAACTTTGATGTTGCTTCAATAATGAATATCGTTACTTCTCAAGAATGCAAGGACAAATTAATTGCAAATACAGATAAGGCTGTCTCTCGCGGTGCTTTTGGCGCCCCAACCTTCTTTTTTGAAGATCAAATTTTCTTTGGTAAAGATCACTTATATCAATTGGAAGAGTATATAAATTCTAAAAAATAATAGAACTTTTGTTTAAATACTCTTTCAAATGAATGATGAGGTATAAAATATAAGAATGCTAAAGATAAAAAGAGTATTTTATTTGGCAATATTCATTGTTTTTCAGAATAATCTAACTGGTAACTTATTAGATGCAGGTATTCTTGAAAGGAATACTAATAATAATTCTTGCTTAGTTTATCAACCATATCTAGGCGTTGTTGACGATATTGAAAGTCTTGATATTAAATCAGATAAATTTGAGGTTACTGATAATGAGGCTCTAATACTAAATGGAAATGTAGTGCTTGATTTCCCTGATGGAATCTTGAAAGCAGGAAAAGCAAGAGTTGATAGAAAAAATGGATTAGTTAACTTTAAAAAAGAAGGTGATTTATTTTTAGAAAACTACTTCTTTAGAGCAAAAGAAGGTTTCTTTGGCAAAGATGATGAATCGATAGAACTTTATTATGGTCAAACATTCTTAAAGGATAGAAATATAGTTCTTACTTTTGATGAATTAAAAGGAAACTTAAACAATAAAATTCTTCTTAAACAAGTATCAATGACTTCATGTGCTGATCCAAGGGCTGGATGGCAGTTTTTAGCTGAAAGTATTGAATTAGATGATCAATCTAAAAGAGGCAGTGCAAAAAAAGTAAAAGTTAATATTCTTGATAAAACTATTTTAAGACTTCCTTATGTGCCCTTTGCAACTTCAAGTGAAAGAATGACTGGTTTTCTTGAACCTTCCTTATCTTATTCCTCCGATGGCTTAGATTTTATGATTCCTTATTACAAAGTCATATCAGATAAATCTGATATAACCCTAGCAACTAGAAATATTTCAGAACGTGGGCTTGGTTTTGAAGGAAATTTTAGAAGATTGCATGGAGAAATAAATAATCTAAGTAATATTGATTTTATATATTTTAAAGAGGACAAAGAATTTAAAAACTTATATCCAAATCAATCTGATAAAAGATGGGCGTATAGCTTTAAAAATTCATATGGTACAAAAAATAGATTTTGGATAAATATTGATTGGGCTAAAGCTTCAGATAGTCTTATTCTTAGAGATATTCCTGGGGATATAACCTCTATTGGAAATCAAAGAGCGCAAAATCTAGAACAAAATCTTTCTCTCAATGGGGTAATTGGTAATCTTAGAATCAAAGTCAGACATCAAGGATTCCAAACATTAAATCCCATTCTTACAAATGGGTATAAAAAAATGCCTTCTTTAGAACTTGAATACCTAAAAAACCTAAAAAACTTCACTATATATGAAAGGTTAAATTTTTCTTATTTTAAAGCGGATGCTATACATGGGTTTTATGGGTATCAAAATAAAAATAATAAATTTATTTATTCTATTAATACTCCTACTGAAGGCTCAAGGATTTTCTCAGACTTTAAAATTTCAAATCAAACATATTTTAATGGCATGAGCATATCTTCGTCATTTGGATTAAAAAGTATTAATTATGATTTAGATGATGGGGTTCAATCAAACTCAGTCAGTATTCCAAATTTTAAACTAGATATAAGCACCTTATTGTTTAAGAAATATAAAATGGATCTTCATATTTTAAAACCAAGATTTATTTATGGTTATGTTGAATATGAAGATCAAGATATAAATCCGATCTTTGATACAAATAAAATTTCTATGATGAATCAAATATTTAATAACGAAAGATTTTCTGGAATGGATAGAATCGGTGACCAAAACTTCTATACATTAAGTATGGAGTATAAAAAAAGACATATGAATATGGAAAAAATATCTATGAGTATTTCTAAAAAATTCTACTTAGAAGACAGAAATATTTGGTTAGATAATATGCATATGGATATGACACCAATGAATGATGAAATGATGGGAATGAATCCTATGATTATGCCAACAATGAATATGATACAAATGCCTATGGATGAAGGTCCTTTAATGGTAGTGGGGAAATGGATACCAAATATGAATACTATGATTATGGGATATTCGAGCTATCTTCAAGAGCAAGAAAAAGTACCTATGGCTGGTATTACAATCAAACAAGATTTTGAAAAAGGTACTCTTGGATATGCTAAAAGATATACTCGGATGGCAGGTGATTTTATGACAACTTTAGACTATTCAGAGTTTTATGCAGATCTTAAAATAAGAAGCAATCTAAGTCTTATCGCTAAATTTAAAAGAGATGATGAATCAACTTCTAAGATTGAATCTGTATTTGGGCTAGGTTATGAAAATTGTTGCTTTATTTTTAGAGTTACAACTTCAGATAAAAATCTATCAAAATATCTTCCTATACTCGAATCAGATTCTTATATGTATCTTAATGATGCATGGGATAATATAATAAGGATTGAAAATAAAAGTAGAGTTAATTTTCAATTCGAATTTAAGGGTTTAAATTCATCTTTTGAAAAAATTGGTAGATTAATGAATAATTCTATCTTTAATTATTAAGTAAAATATGAATAAGTTTTTAATAGTATTCTTAATCTTCACGTCTGCTATATCTGCAAAAGTTGAGGTGCTGGATAGAATAGCCATCATTGTTGACGATGGTGTCATCATGGAATCACAAATAAAAAGCTCTATTGCTGATCTTGAAAGAAGATATGAAGACCAAAATATTCCAAAGCCTCCTAAGGATATTTTCTTAGACCAAATAAGAGAAAAACTTATTATTGAAGAATTACAACTTCAGCTAGCCGATAGAGCGGGCGTTAAAATAAGTGATGCGGAACTAAATCAAACCATGAGTAGACTGGCTTATAACAATCAAATGAGTTTAGAAGAATTTATTAATTTTGTTGAAGCAGATGGCGCCTCATATGAAGACTTAAGAGACTCAATAAGAAAAGAGATGAAAATTCAAAGAGTTCAAAGAGGTAGAGTTAATTCAAATATTGATATAACAGATGTAGAATTTGAAGCTTTCTTAAAAACTGATGAATCTCTTGGGGTATTAGAGCCCGAACTTTTAGTTAGACAAATTCTTATTAAAGATGTTAAGACAGCTAATCAAATCATTGAAAAAATAAATAATGGTGAAGATTTTTCAGAGCTAGCAATACAATTTTCAATAAGTGGTAACGCGGCAAGCGGCGGTCTAATCAATTGGAGAAAACCAATGGATATGCCTCAATTATTTGAAGAATCTCTAGCCAAAAAATCTGTTGGATTTATTTCAGAACCTCTAGAAAGTGGGTCTGGATTTCATATCCTGAAACTTGAAGATAAAAGAGGTGATTTTGTTAAATTCGAAGAACAATGGCAATCGAGGCATATATTATTAATGCCTTCTGCTATTAGGACTGAGGAAGAGACAAAGAATCAACTAAAAGAAATAAGACAAAGAATATTAGATGGTGAAGATTTTGCTTCATTAGCGAATGAATTTTCTGAAGATCCAGGTTCTGCAAAGTTAGGCGGCGATCTTGGATGGCTTGGCATGGGCGTACTAGCAGATGAATTTGAAAAAACAATGATAGAGTCTGAAATAGGAATTATTTCTGAAATATTCCAAACTGAGTTTGGTTTTCATTTTTTAGAAGTACTGGGCAAAAGAAATCATGAGCTTACTGATAAACTTATCGAAGATAAGGCATATGAAATTCTTTATTCAAGAAAATTTGATGAAGAATTAGAAACTACATTAAGGACGATGAGAGCAGAAGCCTTTGTAGAATTTAAAGAACTCGATTGAAAAAAATAATCTATTCACCAGGCGAGCCTGCTGGCATTGGCCCAGATTTAATTATTAAGCTTGCATCAAATAAAGCATTGGAAAATTTTAAAATACCAATTCTTGTTGTGGGTGATCCAAATCTATTTTTGGCTAGATCAAAGTTATTAAAAAAGAAAATAAAAATAATTAATATCGATTCTATTACAGAATTAAAAAATAATAAAAAAGGTGTCCTCCAAGTTATTTCAGTAAGTAAATGTAAAAATATATTCCCCGGAAAGATATATAAGTCCAATGCAAAGTATGTATTAGATAATCTAAATTATGCTATAAAAGAAACGATCTCTGATAAGGATGCTGCATTAGTTACTGGGCCATTAAGCAAAGAAAATATTGTTTCAATTAAAAAAGATTTTTCTGGTCATACTGAACACATTCAAAAACTAACAAAAAGTAATGATGTGCTAATGATGCTTGCTTCAGATAAGCTAAAGGTAGCTTTAGCGACAACACATATTCCTATCAAAGATGTGTCAAATAAAATTACTAAAAAATTAATAATCAATAAAATTGGAATATTAAACGAAGAACTTAAACATAAATTCAAGATAAACAAGCCAAATATTAAGGTACTTGGTTTAAACCCGCATGCTGGAGAAAATGGCAAAATCGGAAGTGAAGAACTTAAAATAATTAAACCTGCTATTGAAGAGATAAAGAAGAAGAATATAAATGTCTCCTTCCCTATTTCAGCTGACACTGCATTTTCCTCAAAATTATTAAAAGAAACGGATGCGTATCTTGGCATGTATCATGATCAAGTTTTACCTGTTTTAAAAGCTTTAAGTTTTGGAAGCTCGATAAATATTACTCTTGGAATTCCTATAATAAGGACTTCTGTGGACCATGGTGTTGCTTTGGATATTGCTGGAACAAATTACTCTGATACATCTTCGCTAGAATTAGCAATAAAAACAGCAAAAAAGTTAATTAAATGAATTCTAGAAATATCAGAAGAAAATATGCACAAAATTATTTAATAGACCCAGCTATATTATTTGAAATGGCTACGGTCATTGCTCCAAAAGAAAACGATACTTTTATTGAAATTGGTCCAGGTCATGGGGCTCTTACCAATCAAATTAATAAAAAAAATATAAATATTATCTGTATTGATATCGATTCAGATAATATTGATCTAATGAATAATAAGTTTAAGGGGCCAGCAAATTTTAAATTTATAAATCAAGATATCTTAAACTTTGAATTACCCAGCATTGATTCGAAATTGAGGATAGTGGGTAATCTACCATATAACATCTCAACTCAAATTATGATTAAGTTTATTGATGATTTTGAAAAAATTGAAGATATGCACTTTCTTGTTCAAAAAGAAGTTGCTGAAAAGATAAATGGAAAAGTTTCAACTAAAAATTGGGGCAAGCTAGCATTAAAAATTTCTGCCTTCTTTGAAACAGAGGCCTTATTTGACGTGCCACCAGAAGCATTTGATATTAAACCTAAGGTGAACTCAAGCTTTATTAGGTTAATCCCAAGAAAAAATCTAAATTATGATATTTCTATTAAAGATAACTTATTTAAAATAATAGACTTAGCATTTAGTTCAAAAAGAAAAAATATTAAGAATAATTTAAAAAGTTTAAATATTTCATGGGATTCGTTTGGGCTGGATCCAACTTTAAGATCTGAGAATTTACCTGTAGAAGATTTTATAAAGCTCGCAAAGGAATGCGATATTTAAATGTCTCACTATGTAATAGGCGATGTTCAAGGCTGTTTTGATGAACTTCAATTGCTGTGTAAAAAGATTAAATTTAATCCTAAAAAAGATAAATTAATATTTGCAGGCGACTATGTTAATAGAGGCCCTAAATCTTTAGAGGTATTAAATTTTTGCTTAAAAAATAAAAAATCTATTAAAGGCGTCCTTGGCAATCATGATTTCTATTTGTTATATCTTATAGAATATAAAAAAAGAAATAAGTCTTTAAATGCAATTCTTGATTCTAAAAATGTAAATGCAATTTATAAATGGCTAAAAAAACAACCTCTTGTTCAAAAAGTAAAAATTAAAGAAACAAAAGAAACTTTTTGGATATCGCATGCAGGCATTCCTTATATCTGGAGTTTTAAAACTGCAAAACAACTTTCTGATGAATTTAAAAAAGTCTTTAAGAAAGATTCATATAAGATTTTAGGTAATATGTGGGGAGACAGGCCTTCGAAGTGGAAAGCAGATTTAAATGGCTATAAAAGATATAGAACAATAATTAATTACTTCACAAGAATGAGATACTTAGATCAAAAAGGCTCTCTTTTACTTAAAAAAAAGGATTTAAAACCTCAGAAAAACCATATTCCATGGTTCAAACAAACTATTTCAAACTTAAAGCCTAACGAATATATAATTTTCGGTCATTGGGCTGCCCTTGATGGTAAGACTAAATTAGATAATATAATTGGTCTAGATACTGGATGTGTATGGGGTAACAAACTTACTGCTATGAGATTAGAAGATAAAAAATTATTTCAAGTAAAGAAAAAATGAAGATTTATAAAGTTGGAGGTGCTGTAAGAGATTCTTTGCTTAAAGTGAATGCATCAGATAATGACTGGGTTGTTGTTGGGTCCTCTCCAAAAGAAATGATTGCAGAGGGTTATAAACCTATAGGAAAAGATTTTCCTGTATTTCTCCACCCTGAAACAAACGAAGAATATTCTCTCGCAAGAACAGAAAAAAAATCTGGCACCGGTTATCATGGATTTACATTCTATTTTGGAAAGGATGTTAGTTTAGAAGATGATCTATCGAGAAGAGATTTCACCATCAATGCAATGGCTGAAGATGAAAGTGGTGAAATTATTGACCCTTTTAATGGGCGAGAGGATTTAAATAATAAAATCTTTAGGCATGTTTCTGATGCATTTTATGAAGATCCGTTGAGAGCAATCAGATTAGCTAGATTTTATACTTATGACCATTTAAAAGACTTCACTATTGATGGTGAAACTTTGAATAACATAAAAAAAATTATTTCTTCTGGAGAAATAGCAAAATTATCTCCAGACAGGGTATGGTCTGAAACATCTAGAGCCTTAAATAGCTCAAATCCAAATCTTTATTTTGAAAAAATTATTTCATTAAGTCTCTTAGATCCATTTTTTATTAATCTAATAGTACCTAATTGTGATAGTCACTCTGATCAAGAAATTAGATGGTCTGAGCTTCAAATTAATAATAATTTTAATTTAGGTAAAAATTTGCCTATCCCAAATGAATTTAAAAATGCCTCTAGCGTATTAAAAAATATTTCTAAAATTACAGACAGTACCAAAGAGGAAGATTTGATATCAACTATTAAAGGTTCCCATTTCATTAGAAACGAAGAAATAATTACAAAATTATGCACATTACCAAATCTAAAAGAAAATAAAGAGTTCGTCTTAAGAATAAAAAAAGAAATAAAAAATACTGATTTTTCTTTTCTTTCAGATACCCCAAATGAGAAAATTGAGGCAGAAAAGATTAAAATATATGAAGAAATTATTCATAAATGTAAATGAACAAAACTATATTTATAACTGGAGCAGCTAAAAGAATTGGTAAAGCTATAGCGCTTACCTTTAAAGATTTAGGTTGGAATATTATTATTCATTATAATTCATCTAAGAAAGATGCTGATGAACTTGCTAATAAAATAAATAAAGATAATCCTGATACGGCTAGAGCTGTGCAAGGAAACCTAGATAAAGAAGCAGACATAGCAAAAATATTAAATGATATTGATGGTATGTTCCCTTCCCTAGATCTTTTAGTAAATAATGCTTCAACATTTTATCCTACTCCCATAGAAGAGATTTCAGAAGATCATTGGGAGAAACTAATAGGAAGCAATCTAAAAGGTCCGTTGTTTTTAATACAAGGTTTAAAAGAAAAATTGAAAGCTTCTAATGGCTCGATTATTAATATCACTGACACTAATTTAACAAAGGGAGTTGCTAATTACTCCATTTATTCTGCCGCCAAGGCAGGACTAGAGGCAATTACAAAAGGATTGGCAAGAGAGTTAGCGCCTGAAATTAAGGTTAATGCAATTGCTCCAGGTGCAATGCTTGAACCACCTGATGTAACTTGGACCGAAGATCAAAAAAATAAAGTAATTGAAAGCATACCTCTAAATAGAATGGGTTCGGAACAAGATATTGCAGAAGCTGTAAAATTTCTTGCCCACTGTGAATATATTACTGGTCAAGTAGTTAAAGTAGATGGAGGAAGGTCTTTATAATGGAGCCGCTTGATGATGCAAAGTTCTCTGGTACAAAAGAAGTTGCTGAACATTTAACAATTGAAACAGCAAAATTGCAGCCATGGATTGATGAATTCGTCCCAGAAGCTGGAAAGATTAAGTCTATTGAGCAGTTCAAGGGTGGCCAATCTAATCCAACATATAAAATTACTACGGACTCAAAAAGTCTTGTTTTAAGACGTAAACCTCCTGGGAAATTATTGCCATCTGCACATGCTGTAGATAGAGAATATAAGGTGATAACTGCGTTATATGAGACCGATGTTCCAGTTCCAAAAACCTATGGTCTGTGTGAAGATGATGATGTTGCTGGTACAGCATTTTTTGTTATGGACTTTCTAGACGGAGATCTTTTTTGGGATCCTATGATCCCATCAGTGAACAATAAAGATAGAGCTGAGATATATCAAAATAAAAATAAAACTTTAGCAAAGCTCCATAGTGTTGATTACAAGAAAATAGGATTAGAAGACTATGGTAAGCCTGGAAATTATGTAGCTAGACAAGTTTCAAGATGGTCAAAACAATATAGAGCCTCAGAAACTGATGATATTGAAGCAATGAATAACTTGATTGAATGGCTTCCAAAAAATATACCCGACGATGATGAAACATCAATTGTTCATGGAGATTACCGATTGGACAATATGATACTGAAAAATAATCAGGTCATGGGAATCCTAGATTGGGAGCTATCCACATTAGGACATCCTATTGCTGACTTTAGTTACCATTGTCTTTCATGGAGAAATCAAGAAGCTTTTTGGGATGAAGCTAAACTTAAAGATCTTGGGGTTCCAACTGAAAGTGAATATATGGAAATGTATTGTGAAAATACAGGTAAAGACCTTTCTAAAAATTGGGAGTTCTATATGGCCTTTAATATGTTTAAAATTGCTGGAATCTTACAGGGTATTTTAGGAAGGGTGAGAGACGGGACAGCTGCAAGTAAACATGCGGAAGAAAGGGGAATGATGGTATATCCACTTTCAGAGGCTGCATGGAAAATCATCACAGATAATTTTTAAAT
>CACEZB010000013.1 GCA_902563835.1 uncultured SAR86 cluster bacterium | reverse complement strand
TTGAAGAAGTTAAGGTAGCTTTAAAAAAGCGTGGTTTTGATATAGATCAAGAAAAGTTCCAATCTTTAGATAAAAAAAGAAAGGTGCTTCAAGTAGATGTTGAAAATCTTCAAGCTGAAAAAAATAAACTTTCTTCAGAATTTGGAAAACTTAAATCAGCAGGAGAAAGCACTGATTCATTAAAAGAAACTATAGACAAAAAAACTCTTGAGCTAAATGAGAAAGATAGTGAGCTTAAAATTATTTTAGATAAAATTGAAAGTTTCTTATTAAGAATACCAAACATTTCAGATGATTCTGTTCCTGAGGGTAAAAATGAAGAAGATAATGTAGTTGTTAGCACTCATGGTTCAATAGATTCTACAAATACACTTGACCATTTAGAAATAACTGGATTAATAGATGTTGATTTAGCGGTAAAACTTGCTGGAGCACGTTTTTCAGTTTTAAAAGGCGATTTAGCAAAGCTTCAAAGAGCTTTAATTACATTTATGTTAGATAATGCAACCGGTCATGGTTATGAGGAATACTATCTTCCTTTTATGGCCAATAGAAATTCATTAATTGGAACAGGACAACTACCCAAGTTTGAAGAAGATCTATTTAAGACTTATGATAAATTATATTTAATACCAACTGCTGAAGTCCCATTAACAAACTTATTTAGAAATGAATTTGTTAATGAGGACGAACTTCCAATAAAAGTTACATCACATACTCCATGTTTTAGGTCTGAGGCAGGAAGTTATGGAAAAGATACGCGAGGTCTTATGAGGCAACACCAATTTGAAAAAGTTGAGCTTCTTCAAGTGACCCATCCTGACAACTCTATGAAATGTTTAAATGAATTATTAGCTAATGCATGTGAGATTCTTAATAAATTAGAACTTCCATATCAGGTCGTAGAGTTATGCACCGGTGACTTAGGCTTTTCATCGTGCAAAACTTTTGATATTGAGGTTTGGATGCCTAGCCAAAATAAATATAGAGAAATTTCATCTTGTTCAAATTTTTCAGATTTTCAAGCAAGAAGAGCAAATATTAAATTTAAAAATAAAGAAGGTACACACTTTGCCCATACTATCAATGGTTCTGGTCTTGCTGTTGGAAGAACTCTTATAGCTCTCTTAGAAAACAAATATGAAGGAGGAGATGAGATTACTTTACCCAAAGCTCTTCAGCCATATTTTGGCTCACCTAAAATTAAAATATCTTAGATGAATTTTCTAAGACTCTATTGTATTTTATTTTCTCTAAATGCATTTTCCCATGGAACAGTTACCTCTATTGATGATTTTGAAGATTTAAATAGATTAATTAATTTTCCTGATACAGATAAATATCATGTAGTTTCAGCAGACCTTCATACCCATTCAGTATTTTCTGATGGGCATGTATGGCCAAACTTAAGAGTTGCAGAAGCGTTAAGAGATGGTGTTGATCTTATTGCTGTAACAGAACACTTAGAATTACAACCACATATATCTGATATTCCTCATAAAGACAGAAATAGACCATATGAAATTGCTTTTAATGCAGCTAAAGAATCTAATTTAATAGTAATCAATGGCACAGAAATTACAAGAAAGTTTCCTCCTGGTCATATAAATGCAGTATTTGTAAAAGATGCAAATAAGCTCATAAATATTGATAGATCAAGACAATCAGAAGTTGAGGAATTTATTGAGGCACTCCCAGATGATTTGATACAGGAATATATAGATGAACCTTGGTTAAATGATGCTGTTCTAGCAGCGCTCTGGCCTATAGAAGAAACCCTGCTTGAAGCAAAACAACAAAATGCATTTGTTTTTTGGAATCATCCAGCATGGTCAGCAGAACAAGAAAATGCAGAAAAAGTACTCACCAATATGCATATTGAATTAATTAATAAAAATCTGATTAACGGTATTGAAGTTGTTAATGGTCTATGGTTTTCTGATGAAGCATTTCAAATTGCAATTGATTATGGTCTTACAATGATCGGAACTTCAGATGTTCATGGCTTAATTGATTGGGACTACCTTCAAAGACCAGATGGCCATCGCCCAGTGACATTGATACTAGCAGATAAAATGGAAAAAAATTCTATTAAAAAAGCTCTTTTTAAAGGGAAGACAGTAATTTGGTATAAGAATGAGCTAATTGGATTAGAAGAAAATGTGTTACATCTTGTAAATTCATATTTAAAAATTATAAATACATCATTTAAGGCTAAAACCAATGTCTTGGTTGTTGATATTAAAAATACATCAGATGTTAAATTTGTTTTAAAGGTAAATGATGGAACATCTATTGAAAATGGTGCAAGTATTTTTAATATTCTTCCAAATACAACCACTTCAATAGAAATTGGCAATAGTTTTTCAAAAAAAGTGAATATAGGTGTAGATGTTTTAAATGCTTATATAAAGCCAAATACTCACCCAAGCACCATACTTACAAACCATTAATTTCAAAAAAGTTACAAAAAGTTTTTAAATTGTAATAGTCCTTAGCAAAATTTTAAGATATATTATGTATATATAAATTTTTCACATTTAGAGGTGTGTAATATGATTCGTAATTTTTTTAAAATATCTTTATTATCAATACTTATTTCACCAATCATCCTAGCTCAGGAACTAACATCAGATATCACTGGATCAGTGACTTCTGCTAATGGTTCAGTTAGTGGTGCTCAGGTTGAAATAACTTATGAACCAACTAATACCGTAGTAACGAGGGTTACTGATTCATCAGGTAAATATTTTGCTGGTGGTTTGAGGCCAGGCGGACCTTATACAATTAAAGTTTCTGCGGCTGGATTAAATTCTGATCAAGTGTCAGCAAGCTTAACGGTTGGTGAAACTTCAAGAATATCCTTTGTCTTAAACTCAGCATCCACAGTTGATGACGTTGTAGTTACTGCACAAAGAATAGCAGCAGATGATGGAATAGGTTATTCATCTACTATTGACGCACAAACCATTCAAGAAACTCCTTCTATAACCAGAGACATTAAAGATTTAATTAGATTAAATCCATTGGTATCTTTAGATGATACCGAAGAAGAATATGCAAGTATCTCAATTGGTGGAGCTCACCCAAGAAGTAATGACATCAAAGTTGATGGTGTTTCATTTAATGATGATTTTGGATTAAATGATAACGGTTATCCTTCACAAAGAAGTCCAATTAATCTTGATGCAATAGAACAAATGTCTGTAAAAGTTGCACCAGCATCAGTTGAATATTCTAATTTTAGAGGTGGTGTGATTGAATTTGTTACCAAAGGTGGTACAAATGAATTTGAGGGTAGCGTAGGTTACTATGATAGAGGTGATTCATTTTATGGAGATAAAATTGAAGGTAAAAAATATACTTTTGATAAAGAAGATACAGCAGAAAGTTTTACTTTCGGCGGACCAATTATCAAAGATAAAGCTTTCTTTTATGTAACTTATGAAGATACATTAGTAACAAACCCTGTTTTATATGGTCCAGCAGGTTCTGGAGCAGCTAATGAACAATCTATTACACAAGCTCAAGTTGATAATATTAGAAATATTACAAAAACTAAGTACGGATGGGATCCTTTAGGTGTAGCATCAACTACAGAGTCTAAACAAGAAAATACCTCTTTAAGAATAGATTATATAGTTAATGAAAATCATCGATTAACTTATAACTATAAGCTTACTGAAGGTGACAGACTTAGAGCTTCTGGAAGTAACTCTAGTTTTTACTTTGAATCAGCTTCATACTTTAAAGGTGAAGAAACAGATACTTCAAGTATTTTATTAGTTTCAGATTGGGCAGATAATTTGATTTCAGAGATTTACTGGTCAAATAAATCTACTGATACCAGTCAAGAATCCCCAGCAGGTCAAGATGTACCTAATTTTTATATCGATGATGCATATGGTATGCGAGTTTATCTTGGTGCTGATATCTATAGAAGTGCTAATAAATTAGCAACTGAAACGGATTTCTTTAAAGGAAAGTTAACTTACTACACTGGCGATCATAAGATTACTGCAGGTTATGAACAAACTTCCTATGATATTTATAATGTATTTATTGTTGCACAAGATGGCTCATGGGAATTTGATACGTTAGCAGATTATGAAGCTGGTGTTGCAAGCAGTTTCTTTGCTAACAATGCAAAAACTGGGACAGTTGAAGATGCAGCTGCTGCTTTTGAGTATGGATTAACATCTTTCTATTTAATGGATGAGTATGCTTATTCAGATAGATTAAGTCTTACAGCAGGTATTAGATATGATGAGTATGATTCAGATGATGATCCGGCTAAAAATGCTGCTTTTGAATCAACATACGGATTTGCGAATGCAGGTATTGCTGGTACAGATCTTTTAAATATTAGACTTGGCATGGATTTAGTTATTGATGAAGTTAGTGATATAAATGTTACTTATGGTACTTACTCAGCAAAACTTCCAGCAGTTTGGATATCAAATGCATATACCAATGATGGAGTAAGAGTTTCTGCATATAGTAGTTCTAATGCAGCAGCAGGATGTAATCCGCTTACATCTGCAGGGTCTGGATTACCAGCATGTGTTCAGGACGCAATTAAGAATGCTCCATTAACTGATTCTAAGATTGACTTCATAGCGCCTAGCTTTGAATGGCCGGATTCAAGAATCTTAAATATTACTTATGAGAGAGACCTTCCTCGTGATATGGATATGACAGTAACTTATTTAAAATCTAAACAAGAAGAGGCTTTATATAAAGTTATAGATACTGGTTATCCATTAAATGGAGATATTCCAACAGTTCCAACAGAAGTTGCACCAGATGGAAGACCTATTTATAACATGACAGGAAGAAGAACATATAAAGCAGGTTTATATAATGACTGTTGTGGTGAAAGAGAAGTTATTTCCGCAACTTTAAATAAATCATTTAGAGATGGAGATACGGTAGTTTCTTTAAGCTACACAGGACAAGATAGTACTGACCTAAATGGTATGACTTCTTCAACATCTAACTCAAACTATGGTAAGACAGGAGCTATTGACTTTAATAATAGAAGACCAATGACATCTGTTTATGAGACTGAGCATAGAGTTCTCGCAACACTGAGATCTAAGCATTATTTCTTTGGTGCTGATAAGCCGACAACTTTCACATTAATTTATGAAAGAAAATCAGGACTTCCAGCATATCCTACATTTGATACATTTACAGGATGGACAGGAGATTACAAAACAAAAGCGTTTGGTTATGACTATAATTTAAATGATGACAGTTCATCAATGCTTTATATTCCAACCAGAAATGATCCTAAAGTATGTTATTCATATAAATGTTATACAGAAGGATCAGCTGATGCTATCGCAAGAGAGAAGGCTGTATTAGATCTTTTATATGGGGTATTTGGTCTAGAAGGCAAGGCTGGACAAATTGCTGATAGAGGATCAATGACATTCCCATCACAAACTTCATTAGACTTTAAAGTTACCCAGATATTGCCTGGTTTTAGAGCTGATGATGAATTTATCATCACACTTGGTATTGAGAATCTACTCAACCTAATTGATGACGATAAGGGAGTTGTGAGATATGGTTATTACTCAGGAAGAATCCCAGTAATTGATTTAAGGATTGTTGATGGAGACAAATATGACTATAGCAGAAATGCATATAGATATAATTTTGATAATCCATACAACATGAGCCTTTCTGCTACACAAAGTGTGTGGAGAGCTCAACTAGGATTTAAGTATAATTTCTAAGCATACTTAGATATAATTTAAAGGCGGTTTTATACCGCCTTTTTATTATGAGTAATTTAATACCTGAATTATCATTTAAGGACATCGAAAAAGGTGATTCGTCTTCAATTGATATCCTAAAAGAAGCATTATCAGATCATGGTTTTTTCTCAATAACCAATCATGGATTATCTAAAGACCTTATTGATAGCTGTTATAAATCTTCTAAAGATTTTTTTAATTTAGATTTTGAAATTAAAAATGCATATAGTTCAGTTGGATCAAAAGGTGCAAGAGGCTATACACCTAAAGGAATAGAGACTGCAGTTGGAGAGAAAATAGCAGATCAAAAAGAGTTTTGGCATCATGGGCCAGTAGTAGATGAAACTTATGACGATAATATTCCTAAAAACATAAACATCAAAGAAGTAGAAAACTTCAATAAACATTTTGATGCTTTATATATAGAACTTCATCAAATTGGTACAAGAGTCTTAAAAGTAATTGCATTGTCTTTAGGGCTTGATCGTGATTATTTCGATAATTGGGTTGAAAAAGGTAATTCGCTTTTAAGATCTATCCATTACCCTCCAGTAGACTCTCAATCCAATCCTCATAGAGCAAGAGCTCATGAAGATATAAATTTAATAACATTACTTATTGGGGCTGAAGAGGGAGGATTAGAAGTTTTAAATAAAGATGGCTCATGGATAAAAGTTGCACCAAGTTCTGATGCAATAGTATGTAATATAGGTGATATGATGCAATTAGTGACTGATAAAAAACTTAAAAGTACAACTCATAGAGTTATCCAAGACAAACAAACAGAGTCAAAGCCAAGGTATAGCATTCCATTTTTTCTTCATCCCGCTCCATCAATAATATTGAAATCAGTTTTTAGAGAAGATGACAAAGGAGTGCTAGCAGATGATTTTTTAGACCAGAGATTAAAAGAAATCAAGCTTTATTAATATATGGACATACTCTCAATAGCTCAAATAATAATAGGTTTTTTAGGACTTATTATTATTGCAATGCCATTTTCTGAAAATTTTAAAATAATTAATTTTAAATATATTGTTTATGGGATACTTGCTCAAATTGTTTTAGCAGCAATTCTTTTAAAAATTCCAATTGTTATTACCGCTTTTGAATTATTAGGCAATGGAGTAATTATTTTACAAGAAGCAACCATGGAAGGCGCTAGTTTTGTATTTGGCTATCCTCCAAGTGACTTAGATACACCATATAGGTCCTTATTAGAAACTTTTGCTTTTGGAGTCTTGCCTTACATAATTGTTATGGCATGTGTTTCAGCTATCTTATGGTATTGGGGCATACTTCCTTTCATTGTTAATTTAATTTCTCAAGCATGTCAAAAGCTATTTAATATTGGAGGTCCTGTTGGTTTGGGAGCAGCTGCAAACGTTTTTGTTGGTCAGGTTGAAGCCCCATTATTAATTAGGCCTTATGTTAGTAATTTGTCTAACAAAGAATTACTAATACTAATGACAGCAGGAATGGCAACTGTTGCTGGGTCAGTTATGGTTGCATTAATAAGCATTCTAGATACTGCTTTTGCAGATGAAAATTTAATACAACACTTTATAACAGCATCTGTTTTGTCTGTACCAGCAGCAATAATGTATGCAAATATCATGATTCCATCAAATTCAATAACAGATTTTAATGAAAATAAGATTCCTAAAGTTTATAAAAGCACTATGGATGCGGTGACAAGAGGCTCTTCTGATGGTGCTAGTATTGCCGTTAGTGTAGGCACAATACTAATAGCAGTAATAGCATTGGTATATATTGTTAACTCAATTTTAGGTGTAATTTCATATCAATTTGGATTTGATCTATCTATAGAAATTATTTTAGGATATATTTTTGCTCCTATAGCATGGCTTATGGGTATACCATGGAATGAAGCTGTCATTGCAGGAGAATTGCTAGGTATTAAGACAACACTAAATGAATTTGTTGCCTATCCAGGACTAGCTTCTCTAGAAAATGGTGAGTTATCAGATAAATCTAAACTAATAACGTTTTATAGCCTGTGCGGCTTTGCAAACTTTTCTTCAGTTGGAATATTAATTTCTGGTATAACAGCAATGGCACCAGAGAGAAAGGATGATTTAATTAATGTTTCATTTAAGGCCTTAGTTGGAGCAACATTGGCTTCCTGTATGACAGGATTGATAGTAGGTCTGTTTATTTAATTATTTATTACAATAAATAAGTTTAAATAAGAAGCAAAAAACAACCATACAATATATGGTGCATATAAAAATGCAGCAAATTTATCTTGTTTTAACAGAATTAATAATATTTTTATATTAATAAATATCAATAACCATATATCAAATAGTGATATTAGCGGCAAGTGAAAAGAAAAAAATAACCATGACCATATTGCATTAAAAAATAATTGGACATAAAAGAGATTCTTAATTGTGTTGTATGTTCTCCAAATTGTTATCCCCATTAATAAATATAATATTGGCCAAACAATTCCAAATACATATCCGGGAGGGTTTAAATCAGATTTAACAAGACCTTGATACCATGAATCAGTCCCTGTATTTGATGACGCAAGACTGCCTACAATAAGTGTTAAAAGAACTAAACCAATAGCATTGATTTTTGGATCAACCCTAAGCATTATCTTTTTCTAAAGAATCTACTGATTGTCTCTGAGATATTACCAATAAGATTTGAACCTTTAGGCCTAGCTTCAATGTATATATAAAAGCTAACAAAAATTAATGAAATTATAAAAACCCAGACTGCGTCATATTCACCCATATTTTTATACCCTTTCAACTAATAATGAACATACAGAATATCCTGCACCAAAGGAACAAATTATTCCTTTTTGACCTTTTTCAAGGTCATTATTTAGATTAAATGCAAACATAGAGCCAGCGCTTGCTAAATTACCAAATTTTTGAATAGGCAAGGGAGCCAAGTTAGTATCAAATTCATTACTACCTATTACTTTTGAAACAATAAGGTTGATCATTCTGGCATTTGCCTGGTGTAACCAGAATTTTGATATTTCATCAGGTTTTATATTATTTTTATCTAACTGCGTAGAAATAAACTCAGCAACTAAGGGACAAACTTCTTTAAATACACTATTACCATTTTGATAAAAAAGTAATTCTTCTTCTGTTTTATGGTCTGTTGCAGTTCTTGATAAATAACTCCAATCGCTTCTAATATTATTAGAAAATTTTGTTATTAATTTTCTATCAATAATTTTAAAAGTTTTTTCTGATTTACTATCTTTCTTTACAATAGTGGCAACACACCCATCTCCAAATATAAAATGAATATCTCTTTTGGCAAAATTTACTGCTGGCGTAGATATTTCTGGATTTACAACAAGAACCGTATCAGCTATGCCTGAAGCAATATCACTATATGCGTTATTAATAGCGAAAGTTGTTGATGAGCATCCCACAAGCATGTCATATGCATATCCATCTATACCTAATGCATTCTGTATTTCAATAGCAATAGCTGGATAATATCTTGCAGCATGTGATGTGCCTAAAATAACTCCATCTATATCTTCTGGAGATACATTTGCTTCTTTCATTGCTATTTTTGCCGCCTTAATTCCAGCATCTGCTTGAATAGAGATCCTAGATTCATCTTCATTCTTTAGAGATGGCATCATTCTATCAATATCTAGAATATTCTTTTTATCAATTACATGCCTTGTTTTAATGCCAGAAGCTTTTTCGATAAATTCAGATGAAGAATGTTCGAGAGGTATTAACTCTCCAGACGTTATTTTTTCTTTATTTGAATTGTTGTATGCATCAACATAAGAATTAAATGATGCAACGATTTCATCATTTGTAATTACATCCTCAGGAAACCAAATCCCAGATCCTGCTATATGAATTTCTTCCATATTATTTCATTAATTCATGTATAAGTTTATTATAAATTATGAATTTAAATACCACTATCAAAAATGATTATATATATGAGTATTTATCGAACATTTCTAATCCAAAGGGGGTTGTGCATATATGTCATGGAAAAGCAGAACATATAGGAAGATATAAATGGTTAATATCTGAACTCAATAATGATGGATACCATGTTATTTCGATTGACCATAGAGGACATGGAAAAAGAATAAAAGATAAAGACGACATAGGTAAGTTTTCAGACAATAAAAATGGTTGGGATATGGTAGTTAATGATTTTGAAACATTAATTAATGATACAAAAAATAGTTTTCCAAATTTAAAACAATTTGTTTTAGCTCACAGTATGGGTTCATGGATTGCATTATCTATGCTCAAAAATGAACTTAGTATTGATGGTTTAATTCTATCTGGATCCTCAAAATTTCCTAAACTTTTGATAGCAGCTCAGAAACTAATTATAAAAGCAGATATATTATTTAATGGTAGAAAGAAAATTAATAACATTATGGAAACCTTAACCACTAAAAGATTTAATAACTATTTTAAGCCTAATAGAACAGCAAGTGATTGGATATCAACTGACAAAAATAATGTAGATAATTATGTTCAAGATGAGTTATGTGGTTATAAAGTAACTAATGGTCTATGGGTAGATATGGCCCAGGGAATAGAAGATGCTTTTAAAATTAATAATTACAACAATATAAATAAAAATATACCTGTTTTAATCATATCTGGATCAGAAGATCCTGTTGGTGAATTTAAAAAAGGAGTCATATCTTTACATCATTTTTTAAGAAAATTTTTTACAAATATAAATATTAAAATTTTTGAAGATGAAAGACATGAAGTCTTTAGTGGAAATAAAAAAAGAGAAGTCTATAAATCTTTTAAATCATTTATAGAGAAAATATGAAGTATATTTTTTTATTATTTTTTATAAGTTTTGTGTCCTCTTCTGATATGCAGAAGATATATGTATATGAAGATGGTATTGAAAGACATTATCTTATTTATGTTCCTGATGCTTACAATAAAGATATTAAAACAAACATAGTATTTGGAATTCATGGATATGGGGGAACTGCAACAGGTTTTGAGAGTGAAGTAACAGGTGGTTTCAACAACTTAGCAGACAAACACAATTTTATTGCAGTTTATCCGGAGTCTACATATTTTTATGACAAGGAAAATACACTAATTTCAACTTTCAGCGATATTATTAGACAAACAACTTATGAGGAAATTTCTGATAATTGTTTAGCCGATGATAAGAGAATTATTTATCCGAAGTTTCCTAACTGTGATAGAGGAAGATGTGGTTGGGCACCATGTGTTGATGATACAAAATTCATCAAAAACTTAATTGATAAAATAAAAAACGAATTCAATGTTAAAAATGTTTATTTAATAGGCAATAGTACCGGCGGGATGTTTGTCAATTCATATATATGCAAATATCCAGAATCGATAAAGGCAGCAATTAGTGTAAATGGTTTACCTCGACATGGTTTTGCATGTGTACCAGATGTACCTGTAAATTTTATTTCTTATGCTTCATTAAATGATAAAACCATACCTCCAATTGATAAAATTGCATTTGATGGACTCTTTTATGAAAATCAGTTGGATTTTATTAATAAATGGGCAAATAAATTTAATTGTAAAAATTTAAAAGAAGTTACTTTTAAGCACTATGAAGAATTTGAAGAGAAAACATATTCTGAATGTTTAAATGATATTAAAATTATGTCTATTTTAAACTTAGATTCTGATCATATGTGGCCGGAAGCAGGGTACAACAAAGATACAGGAATAAGTTCATATACAAATTTCGGTTCTTGTGTTGGCGATATTCAAAGTGATTTAAATGCTCCAGAGTGCTATAGATCAAATGATAGATGGGGTAGTGAATATATTTTAGAAAAGTTATTCTCCCTTGATCATTTTCACTAATTCTTTTGATATCAGATCTGGATCCTCAAAGTATGGAAAGTGACCTACGTCTTTAAGTATAACTATATCCTTTTCATGATCTATATCTTGTAGAAGTATATTCTCAGGGTTGAATCTTGCTAATTTATCTTTTTCACTGAATATGTATTTAATATTTTTCAATTTAGAAATTTGATCATCAGATAATCTAAAAATGTTACAGGATTTTAAGTCAATGGAGCTTATTTCTTTTTCAGATTGATTAAATAGTCTTTTTAAAGGATATAACTTGATCTCTCTTTCTGGGTCGTCTTCAACAACTTTTGTTCCATAAGGTGATTTAATTTCTCCCTTTGATCTTCCATAAAAGCCTGAACCCATTGTTCCAAATCCTTTTGTTTTAATTTCTGTTTTTGGGAATTTATATATCCCATATTTCATTAAAAATTCAACAGCTTGATCTAAATTACCTTTTGCGTAATCGAGCAACATATCACCAACAAGAAATGGATAGGCAATATTCATACATATGGTCATCTCATTTTCAAACTCTGTTGCAAGATCTAGTGCAACTAATCCACCCCAACTATGACCAATTACAATTGGTTTATTTATTCCAATTTCATTAAATACATCAATGCAAAAATGTGTATGATCTTTAATTGAATCTACTATTGGGCCTGAAGTATATCCATGACCTGGAAGATCTATGCCAAGAATATTAAATTGATCATAAAGATTTTCTAAATTAAACATTGAAATTATTCGATGATCCATTCCTGCTCCAGGCACAAAAATAATTGATGTTTTGTTTACATCAAATGGATTTTTTTCAAAGATATTAGCTCTATGATTTTTTAAATTTAATTGCATTTTTAAAGATTGATAGTATTAGAAATAAATAAATAATCATTAATGGTACAGATATTACAACTAAAAGCCACATAAATGAGTCTTTGCCACCCAAAAACATAATTAGAGCTGGTTGAATCATTAGAATAATTGCAAAAAATACTCTTAAACTTCTAGATGGCATATCTTTAAAATTTTTCATTGAAGCTGCTGCCAAAATATATGATAAAGAATCATAAGTTGTACATAAAAATACTACAGCAATTATGGTAAATAAAATTAAAAATAATGTTCCATAATTTAAAGATGAAACAGTTTCAATTACTAAAGCATGTGATGTTAAAGATTCATCTGCATATATCTTTGGCGCATCCAAGATACCATTTTCATAAAAATATATAGATATATTTGATAGAACTCCTATGTGAAAAATACAACCTAATGACCCAACAATCAAAGCTCCAAAAATCAACTCCCTTATGGTTTTATTATTTGAAATATTTACTATAAAAGCACCAACTGCTGGCGCTAGAGCTATGTACCATGCCCAATAAAAAACAGTCCAATCAAGTGAGTATTGTGATTTGAATAAGCTTAGCGACAAATAATTTTTTAAAACATAGGTAACTGGCTCAAGCGTATTAATCACAATATATTTGGTAGGACCAGTTACCAAGATTAGAGTTAAAAAGGTAATTACAAGAATAATATTGAAATTACTAAGCTTTTTAATACCATTTTGAATTCCTCTAAAAACACTTATAGAAACAATACACATACATATTAATAACATTAAAAAATCTAAATAAATTGTTTGATTCAGATTAAACAATTTAGATATGGCTGCTGACATTAGAGGAAAAGATAGCGCCAAACCAACTCCTGCTCCAGTTAATATTGCACCAATAAAAAATATATCTAATATAATTCTTATTGGTCCAGATTGTTCTTTTAGAAGTATTCCTGAAAAAGTTAATGGAGTATTTGAATTTTTCATTAATGAGAAAACAAATGCTACTGTAGGAAGTATATAAAGGGCCCAACCAGTAAACATCCAATGGAATAAAGGATAAGATCTTGCTTTAAGTAATGACTGTTCTTCACCTTCTAAAGGATTTGCATAATAAACAAGCCATTCATAAGTCGACCAATAAAGTAGTGCTGCACCCATACCAGTTGCAAATAGCATTGAGTACCATGAAAAATATGAATAATTAGACCTCCCATCAAGTATAATTTTTTTTGAACCACTTTTTGATAAAGCTATAAAGATTAAGAAGACTAAGACACCAAATCCAAAATATAGAAATAATGATTCAAAGTTTATTGCAAAAAAGTTATATATTGATAGTAAATTTTTTGCACTACCTTTTGGATCTATAAGTACATAAGAAGAAAGAAATAGTAAAAAACAAAATGTAATTACTAGAACTGTTTTGCTCCAAAGAGGATTTAACTTTATATTAATCATATTAAATAAGAATATTGCTAATGATAACAAATAAATATAAATATCCAGAGCTTAAAAGGGTTGAAAATACGCTTGGGAGATTTTATATAGATCCTGAAAACAATGCAGTACCAAGTGTTACCACTGTTTTGGATAATATGTCTGATAAGAAGTCATCTTTAAATGAATGGAGAAATAAAGTGGGTGACATTGAAGCAGACAGAGTCATGAAAGAAGCTACAGATATTGGAACTATGGTGCACTTGTCTTTAGAAAATCATCTTAATGGCATTGATGAAGATATCTTTGCTAATAATAGCCTTGGCAATATGGCAAAAAAAATGTCAAAAAAATTAATAGATGATGCCCTTGTTAATATATCTGAAGTATATGGGTTGGAGGTGCATCTAGTCCTAAATAACCTTTATGCCGGAACAGCAGACTGTATTGGTGTTATTGATGATAAAGATACTATTATTGATTTTAAAACATCAAAAAGAATTAAGAAGAAAGAGTGGATTGATGATTACTTTTTACAAGGTTGTGCTTATGCTAATGCTCACAATGTTATGTTTGACACTAATATCTCTCAAGTAGCAATATTAATGGTTGATAGAGACTTAATGTATAAAAAATTTCTAATAAAAGATAATGAATTCAAACACTTTACAAATATTTGGAAACAGAAGTTATTAAAATTTCATAACACCTTTAAATGGTGAGATTAATTATTCATTAATATCGATTGGTGCTGCGATACTCATATCAGTATTTCTAAAACTTTGATCACCTAAAATAGGCTTAATTTTTTCTAAATCGCTATACATTAAAACACCAGTAAGATCTATTAAAGTAGAAGTTTGTTGAATGAATAGTTCTGAGTTCCACTTACTTATATCAGAATATTTATTCCAGTAGTATCCTAAGAAACCACCTTGACCATAAGCAGGGACATTTAAGCATGTCCAAACCTCACAACTTGATCCATTCCAAACTAAAGGACTGTTAGAAGTTAGACTTTCATCGCAAGAATATTCATCACAATCTTCATTATCTCTTAGTTCATTTGCTAATGCGATGATGCCAACTCCCCACCATACTTGTTGAATATTACCATTTGGGCCGGGTCGTTCAGGAACTGATAACATTCCTCTAGACCAACCATACCTATCTAAAGCATTTTTACCAGACTTTATTAAATAATCATTATTTCTTGTCCATAAATATGATTGTTCTGTGAACCCTGTAGGGAGTACTTCTCCATTTACCTCCTTGTAGTCCATTTCTCCAAGGTGTTCTGCTTGTATTAATCCGACAACTTTATCTTTTAAGTTAGGATTTTTTTTCAACCATGAAACATCTTTATGGGATTGTTCCATGCCAGGCATATAATGTCTGCAATCAAGATAAATAAGCAAAGTTCTATCTCTTTTTTCTTGAGGAATATTGGAGAAGTATTTAATTATGCCTAATATACCTAATGCACCATTATCTTGTGTAATTGATGGACCATCTGTATGGTTGGTTAAAATAATCTGCTCATCTTTATCAGTACCATAATGTTTGCCTGGTAAGTATCCTATTAATTGATAAGCTTCTGACTTCTCAATTTTACTGTTTAAAACAATTGTTGCTTCTTTGCTTTCCTTTGCTGCTTTAATTACTCCAGCCCCATCTTCTCTAGAAAGTATTACTGTAGGCGAATCATAATGATCGGGAACAGGAAAAGTATATAAACCTTTTGTTCTGTCATAAGCCATGTCATATACAATTACAGCTCCAGCAGCTTCTCCATCTTCAGGAATTTGATCAAGTCTTTGTGCAAGTTGATACCAAATATCAAAAGTAAATGAAACTTCAGGATCTACAAATTCAAATGGTTCAGGAAGAGTGTCACCATCTAATACATATTCATACTCATTGTATGTGTAATTAGTTAGGTAGTTTGTGCTATATGGCTTACTTGGATGCTTTCTGGTTGGTATAACTACAATTTTGTCTTTAATATCAATAGGTGGATTATCATGGTCATAGAAAATCATTTCTGCAGTTATACCATCAAGGCTTGTTTTGCCAGAATAAGCACCATAATATGCCACTCTAACTTGCTTATCCTCAACTGAAAGAGTCCAATTTGAAGGATCTTCAGATATATCCCATCTATCAAATTCCCATGAGTTTTTGTAAATATCTACAACACCATATTTTTTAAATTCATTTTCTAAGAAAATCATATAGTTTTGCCATTTAACAGTACCTGTAAGTGTGGGTAAATTATCATGCTTTACCATTGACCACCTTGTGGCCTCTTTTTCATTAACTATCCATTGTTTATTTAAGGGTAAAAAAGAGAAATCGTCATTAGAACACGACAATATTAATGTTAAGAATATTGGAGATAATATAAATTTAAGATAATTATTCATTGTAATGATTTTATTATTTTTAATAAAAATTTACTATATTTTGAATTTATTGTATATTTTAAGTAGATTTTTTTAAAAATTTGGGGAAAAACATGAATATATTTCACGCTGAAAAAGTACACGACGCAGTAATTAAAACAACAAAAGCTACTGCAATAGCTTCTGCTGTCTTGGTTAGTGCAAATACTATCGCGCAAGATGACTTAATGATTGAAGAAGTTATTGTTAGCGCACAAAAGAAGACTGAAAATTTACAAGATGTTCCGATCAGTGTAACTACGCTATCGGCTGATGAATTAGAATCTTTAAATATTAAAGATTTTGCTGACTACGTACTTCAGTTACCATCTGTTTCTGCAATTCAGAGAAGACCTGGAATGGGGCAGATATTTATGAGAGGTATTTCTGATGGAGGTAACTCGAACCAATCATTGCAGGGTCCTGCTGTAGCTATTTATCTTGATGAATCACCTGTAACTATGATTGGTGATAATTTAGATGTTCATGTATATGACATTGAAAGAGTAGAATCACTTTCTGGTCCACAAGGCACATTGTATGGAGCTGCATCTCAAGCAGGTAATTTAAAGATTATTACTAAAAAACCAACGAGTGAATTTGATTCAGGTGTCAATATTGGTGCTGAATCAACTAAAGGTGGACAAACCAGCTCATTAGTTGAAGGGTTTGTTAATATTCCATTATCACAGAATATGGCCCTAAGATTAGTAGGTTATAACGACAGGGATGGTGGTTATATAGATTCAGTTGCTGATTCCATTACTTATCCTGTTAGCGGCATTACTAAAACAAACGAACTATATGTTGAAGATAATTTTAATGATGCTGTTAAAAGTGGATATAGAGCTGCATTAAGAATCGATTTAACTGAAAATTGGAAATTAGATATGTCATCAATGGGTCAAAAGACAACTTCTGATGGTGTATGGGATCATAATCCAGATGCACTTGGTGAATACAATGTAAGCAGATTCTATGACGATTCTCAAACAGATGATTGGGAAAGATTTGCTGTTACATTAACTGGTGACTTAGGTTTTGCTGACCTAACCTTTACAACATCAAGTATGGATAGAGATTTTGAAGTTTTAAGTGACTATTCACACTATTCAATAGATGGTTATGTAGAAGGTTACTATACTTGCTATGAATATTATTTTGGACCATGTGTTGATCCTAGCATTCAATTTGAAAATGATACTCATCAAGAATACGACACTACTGAGATAAGACTATCTTCAAAAGGTGATGGTAAATTGAACTGGATTCTTGGCTCATTCAAAACTGAGAATGTTACTGAGTATGATGCTCAATGGCGTGTACCAGCATTGAATCCTTTAGCAGCTGTTCCAGGCTCAAAGGATCTTTATTATCAAACTGATCAAGTAAGAGCAGAAGAAGAATCAGCTGTTTTTGGAGAAATTTATTACCAGATTAATGACAAAATGGAATTAACTCTTGGTAAGAGAAAATTTGATATGGATACAACATTAAAAGGTTTTGTAGGAACTGTTTGGTGGCCAAATTATATATTGGGAAGCGCAACCAGACCTGATAATGTTAATTCTCTCTATAGTGGAAGTGATGATATTACTAAGGTGAATTTATCATATGCATTGAATAATGACTCAATGATGTATATTACTTTTTCTGAAGGTTATAGACCTGGTGGAGCTAACAGAACAACTCAGTTAGGTGCTACATATGATGCTGACTTTTTAGAAAGCAAAGAGATAGGTTTTAAATCTATGTTAA
>CACEZB010000012.1 GCA_902563835.1 uncultured SAR86 cluster bacterium | reverse complement strand
TCAGAAAGAATTTTTTATAAAAAATGGTTCACCTTCAATTAAATTAAGGATTGATAGGTTAGAAAGACTTAGAACATTAATAATGGACAATCGGAATGATTTTGTAGAAGCTCTAAATACAGACTTTGGCGTTAGATCAAAAAATGCCTCAATGTTATCTGATGTTTATGGAATCCTGCCTGCTATTACTCATGCTGTAAAGAATGTTAAAAAATGGAATAAGATTGAAAAAAAATCATCAAATTTCCCGTTTGGTCTTATAGGCGCTAAGTCATATATAAAATATGAACCCTTAGGTACAGTAGGTATGATTTCACCATGGAATTTCCCAGTTAATCTTGCATTCATGCCGCTTGTATGTATTTTTGCTGCTGGAAACCAAGTTATGCACAAACCAAGTGAGCATACGCCTTTAACAGCATCATTATTAAAAGATTTATGTGATAAAGCATATGATCAAAATGAATTTGCTACATTCCTAGGTGGCCCTGAGGTTGGTGCAGCTTTTACACAATTACAATTTGATCATCTTATATATACTGGTGGAAATGCAGTTGCAAAACACGTATATAACTCTGCTTCAAAAAATTTAGTTCCTTGTACACTCGAACTAGGAGGTAAATCACCAGTTATTGTAAGTAAAACGGCAGATATGAAGACTACTGCTAAAAGGATTATGTTTGGAAAAACATTGAATGCTGGACAAATATGCTTAGCTCCAGATTATGTTGTTGTTCATAAAGACAAAAAAGATGAATTTATAAAAGAAACAAAAGAAGCAGTTTCTGAATATTATCCTAATATTAAAAATAATGATGATTACACCTCAATAATCAATCAAGCTCACTATGAAAGGTTAAATGATTTATTAGATGACGCTATTCAAAAAGGAGCAAATGTAGAACCCATAAACCCATCAGGTGAAGATTTTAGCCAACAAGAATTTTATAAAATCCCACCAACAATAGTTACAAATACAACTGATGATATGAAAATTATGCAAGAAGAAATATTTGGACCTTTACTACCAGTGTTAGAGTATGAAGAAATTGATGAAGCTACTGACTTAATAAACTCTAAAGATAAACCATTGGGGTTATATTATTTTGGTCAAAATAAATCTGAAGAGGATAATTTGTTAAATAAAACCTCATCTGGTGGCGTTACTGTCAATAATGTCATTAGTCATCTTCAACAAAGTGAATTATCTTTTGGTGGGGTTGGCGCATCTGGAATAGGAAGATATAAGTCATTTGAAGGTTTTAAGAATTTTTCAAACCCTAGAGCTTATTACAAAGAAGTTGGTTCTAGATTCGATAAATTATTTGATGGAGTAAGGCCTCCATATAAAGGGAATATTGAAAAAATATTAAAACAACTAATGAAATAAAGTTGTGTCTTCTATATCTTTAAAATTAGGATATAAATATCTTAGATCAAATAAGGGAGGAATGTTTTCCTTTACAACTGTTCTTGCAATTACAGGTTTGATGATTGGAATTGCCAGTCTTATTGTAGTAACTTCAGTAATGAACGGTTTTGAAAAAGAACTTGAGAATAGGATACTTGGAGTCATACCACACTCTGTAATTACTTCAGATGTTCCAATGCAAGACTATGATCAAATTATAAAAGATATCAAAAATAATAATGATATTGTTGATGCGTCACCATATATAAGTATTCAAGGCTTAATAACTTCTTCTTACAATAGTAGTGGTATAACACTGATAGGCATCGACCCAGCTAAAGAGAAAAGCATGTCAATAATACCTGAATATATGTTGTCAGGGAGTATTAGTGATCTTGATGAAGATAATACAATCATATTAGGTTCATTATTGGCAGCGAGTATAGGCGCATATATTGGAGATGAAATAAATATAACAACCTCAGATATAAAAACTTCAATAATCGGGTCATATCCCACATCTGTTAATTTAAAAGTTATTGGGATATATGAACTTAAAACTGAAATAGATCAGATTTTAACGTTAGTCTCTCATAGAACCGCCCAAAAATTAAAAAATATTAAAAATAATGAAACGTTATCAATCAGGTTGAAAACCAATAATCTTTTTAATGCTGAGACAATAAGTGAGACTATATTAAGAGATTTAAATAATAAAGATTTTTATTTTTCTTCATGGAAATCGTCACATGGAACACTTTTTGAAGCAATTCAGTTCGAAAAATTATTAATTAGCTTAATGCTATTCTTAATTGTCGCAGTTGCGTCAATTTTGGTTTTGTCTACAGTAGTAATGACAGTTAAGTCGAAAGAAAGAGAAATTGGTATTCTCATGACGCTAGGAGCAAATTCTAAACAAATAGTATTAATTTTTTTTACACAAGGCTTAATTGTTAGCTTAATTGGAATAATTTTTGGAGTATTGCTTGGATTTACTCTGATATTAAATTTAAATAATTTTATTTCTTTTATTGAATCGATATTAAATAGAAATCTTCTTGATGCATATTTTATTAATTACTTCCCTTATTTTATTGATTATTATCAAATTTTTATTATTTGTTTAATTTCATTTTTTATAAGTTTAATTGCTTCGTTAATTCCATCATTAAAAGCTATTAAATTAAATCCAGTTGAGATCTTGAGACATGAATAAACTAGAATGTATTGATATATCTAAATCATTCATTTTAAATAATGAATCGCTAAGTGTTCTTAAGAATATAAATATTTCAATTGCAGAAAATGAACGAATAGCAATATCTGGAAAATCAGGTGCTGGCAAATCTACCTTATTGCATATTATGGCGGGATTAGACAAACCAACCCTAGGACATGTTAAATTCAAGAATAAATTCCTCTTAGATTTAAAGAATAAGGAATTAAGCCAAATTAGATTATTGAATTTTGGTTTTGTATATCAATTTCATCATTTATTAGAAGATCTTACTATTGAAGAAAATATTCATATACCACTACTATTAAATAACAGTTTAAATAAAACTAATAAATCTAAATCTATTGAAATAATGAAATATCTAGATATTTATAAAAGAAAAGACCATTTACCATGGAAACTTTCTGGTGGTGAGAAACAAAGAGCTGCAATAGCTAGAGCTTTAATTAATGACCCAAAATTTTTATTTTTAGATGAACCTACTGGTAATTTAGATTATGAGAATGCAAAACATATTCAAAACCTTTTAATAGATATGTCAAACAAACATGGTATTGCTTTAATTACTGCTACTCATGATAATGAGTTTATTAAAACTTTTAAAAAGGTATATGAACTTTCTGAGTCTAAATTAAGTGAATTAAATGAATGAATTTATAACAGCTGGCGGACCTTTTATGTGGCCATTATTGGCATGCAGCGTACTTATTATTACTATAACAATAGAACGTTCATGGTTTTTACAAAATAGATTAGTATCACCTAAAGGCCTAAAAGCCCAAATAATTAATCTATTAGACAAAGAAACTATCTCTAAAAAACAAGCATCTGAGATAGCAAACTTATCATCTTTAGGTTTTTTATTGATTAATTGTATTAAATATAAAAATCTCCAAAGAGATAATTTAGAATCAAAAATTGAAGAAAAAGCGATAGAAGTCAAGTATGGCCTTGAAAGAAATTTAACAATGTTAGGAACTATTGCAACAATTAGTCCATTGTTAGGTTTATTAGGTACAGTGGTAGGTATGATCACAGCCTTTACGGGACTAACTGAAACTGCTGGTGCAAACCCAGATTTACTTGCATCAGGAATATCTCAAGCATTAATTACAACAGCTTTTGGTTTATTTATTGCTGTCCCTGGATTGGTAATGCATAAATATTTTGAACAAAAAATAACTTATTTATTAATTACCTTACAAAAGGAAGTTTCTGATTTTATAGATATTATTAACTAATGAAGTTTTCAACAGACAATAAATCATCTTTTTCTATTGAAATAACACCGTTAATAGACATTGTTTTTTTACTAGTTATTTTTTTTGTAGTTACATCAAAAGTAGGTGATTCGCAATTCCTTTCATTAGACTTACCAAAAACTGAATCATTTCAGTATAAAACTGTCCAATCAGTCAATGAAATAATAATTATTGGTGATGGTAGCGTATTTATAAATAATAAATTATTTAATATAGATGACTTGAATGATCTTGAACAAGCAATATTTGAATTAGAGAATAATAAAAACTCTCTTATATTAAGTGCTGAATCAACAGCATTACATTTGTGGGTTATAACTGTAATGGATATTTTAAATAAGAATGGATTTAATGAGGTTCAAATTAGAACAATAGAAAAATGAAGGAAGGAAGTTTAAAAAGACTATTAGGTTATACATTTAGGTATAAATGGTCATTTTTGATAAGCGTTATTGGTTTTATTGGTTTTGCTTTTGCTGATATTGCAGCTGTTGAATGGATAAGACGAATAATTGGCTATATAAATTCCGAGGAACAAAATTTTAATTCTTTACTAGCGCTATCGTTAATTTTTATTGCAACTGGAAGGGGTATAGGTTTTTTTATTGGAAATTACTTTATGTCAAAAGTGGGGTTTGGAATAGTTCATGATTTAAGAGAGGAACTATTTAAAAAATTACATGAACTTCCTAAATCATATTTTGATGCAAACCAATCAGGACAATTAATTAATAGGATTACATTTACAACTACTCAAGTTTCTGGAGCTGCCTCTAATGCTGTTAAAACCCTTATAAGAGAAGGATTTCTATTAATAGGGTTATTCATCTATCTGCTTATATTAAATTTTAAATTAACATTATTGTTAATTGGTACAGCTCCATTAATAGCAATAATAGTTTATGTAGCTGGTAAAAGACTTAAAAAATTAGCAACTAAAATACAGACTGCTATGGGAGATGTTACTCATATAGCATCAGAAGCAGTTGACGGTCATGTTGAAATAAAAAGTTTTAATGCACAAGAATATGAAAATTCAAGATTTTTAGTTGCCAATGCTTCAAATAAAAATCAAAACCTCAAGCTTGAAGCAACTGGCAATATGGCAACACCAATAATTCAGATATTGGTATCAATTTCACTATCAATTGTTGCTTATTTTGCATTAGGCGATATGTTAGGAATTTCATTAGATGCTGAAACATTTGTTGCATTTTTTACAGCTGCAGGTTTAATGGCCAAACCTATAAGACAATTATCAAATATTAATATTATTGTTCAAAAGGGCTTGGCTGCGGCTAATGAAATATTCGATCAATTAGATCAAGAAATAGAACAAGATAATGGTGGAAATGAGACCAAGATTAATGGACATATAGAATTTAAAGATGTTAATTTTTCTTATGAGACTGGTAATCAAATATTAAGCAATATTAATTTTTCAATAGATAAAAATGAAACAGTAGCAATAGTAGGCAAATCTGGTTCTGGTAAGTCAACTATCGCTAACTTAATTCCTAGGTTTTATTCGCATACGTCTGGTGAAATATTAATAGACAATATCCCAGTATCAGAATTTTCTTTAAATCACTTAAGGGCATCAATATCAATTGTTAACCAATCACCATCATTATTTAATGACACTATTGCAAAAAATATTGCTTATGGAGATGATTCTATAGATGTTAATAAACTTAAAGAATCTGCAAAATTATCAGGTTGTGATGAGTTTATTCAGAATCTGCCCGAAGGCTATGAATCAGAGATTGGTGATGATGGTGTTTTATTATCAGGTGGTCAAAGACAACGATTAGCAATAGCAAGAGCATTTTATAAAGATTCACCCATAATCATTCTAGACGAAGCAACATCAGCATTAGATACAGAATCTGAGTTAGTAGTTCAGGAAGCTTTAGATAAACTAATTACAAATAGAACCACCATAGTTATTGCACACAGACTATCCACTATTGAAAATGCATCAAAAATAATTGTTTTAGATAAAGGTGAGATAGCTGAAGCAGGATCCCATAATGAGTTAATAGCTAACAAATCTATATACCATTCATTGTATAAAAATAAATTTGAAGATTCTCCTACAGTTGCTAAGTCAAAATCAACATCTACTCAATTATTCTTGCCTGAATATGAAGACGAGGTTTCAACAAGTTATGTAGTTGACAGTTGGTATAAGAAAAGCATGTGGTTGTATTTGCTTTATCCATTTGCATTATTATTTACATATTTAACTAATAGAAAAAGAAGAAAATATATCAAAAATAAAGTTAAGTCATATAAACCAGATATACCAGTAATAGTTGTTGGTAATTTAACTATTGGAGGTACTGGAAAAACTCCATTAGTTAAATACATTACTTCACAACTAATAAATAAAGGATATAAACCAGGAATAGTTAGCAGAGGTTATGGTGGAAAATTTAAAGAAACCTTACAAGTATCTGAAGATACACCTGTTAAGGAAACAGGCGATGAAGCTCAAATATTGGCTAAATTAAATGTGCCTTTTTATATAGACAAAAATAGAGTAAGGGCTGTAAAGAATCTAATAGATAATCATGATTGCGATGTGATAATTTCTGATGACGGGCTTCAACATTATAGAATGGGAAGAGATATAGAAATTAATGTAATTGATGGTAAAAGGAGACTAGGAAATAATTTAACTTTTCCTGCTGGACCTTTAAGAGAGTCTAAAGCTAGATTAAAAACAGTTGATTTTATTGTTAACAATGGTGGCCCAACTGAAGACGGTGAATACTTAATGAATATTACTCCGTCTAAATTTGTTCATTTAAAATCAGGTAAATCATACAGTGTTAAAGATTGGCCAATGCATAATCAAGTTCATGCTGTTGCTGGATTGGGAAATCCTGGCAGATTTTTTGATCTATTAGATAAATTAGGATTTGATATTATTAGACATCCTTATCCAGATCATCATAAGTTTTTGTCTAACGATATTTTTTATTTGGATCATCTTCCAATTGTTATGACCGAAAAAGACGCTTCTAAATGTAAAGATTTTGATAATAATAAAATTTGGTATTTAACAATCGACGCAGATGTTAATAATAAATTTATAGATGATCTTGACGAAAAATTAAAATCAATTTCTTAACATGAATGAAAGTATTTATATTTTAATACCATCAAGAATTGGCTCAACAAGGATTAAGAATAAACCTCTTGTAGATATAAATGGTGAAACTCTTATACAAAGAGTATTTAAAAATGCTCTAAGTATTACTCCTAATACATATGTCGCAACTGACTCTGAATTAATAAAAGATAATATTCTTAAAATATCATCAAATGTTATTATGACTTCAGAGCATATTTCTGGTACAGATAGAATACATGAAGCTGCATCTAAATTAAGTCTTCCGGATGATACTCTTGTTTTAAATCTCCAAGGTGACGAACCGTTCATTCCAAAAAAATTAATTAATCAAGTTATAAATGACTTCAAAGAGAATGATTGTGATGTAATAACTGTTTCAACTAACATTCAGTTTATAGATGATGTAGATAATCCTAATTGTGTATTAGTTGAAGCTGATGAAAATATGTATGCAGAAAATTTTATAAGAGTTCCAGATTTTGATGCAACCATTAATCCTTTAAGACATATAGGTATATACGGGTATTCATTCAAGACTTTGAATAATATTGTTAATTTAGAACCCACAAAAAGTGAATTAGAATTTAAATTGGAGCAACTAAGATTTTTAGAAAATGATTATAAAATTTATGTATCTCATTATGATGGATATATACCAAATGGAATTGATACCGAACAGGATGTCATTGCCGCTAATAAATATCTTCAGAATAAATGAATATATTTGAGAACCATAACATAAAAAACTCACTTCAAATCAAAGCATCTTGTAGATTCTATGTAGAAATAACTAATGAAAATGATTTTAATGATTTTTATGTTTTTATAAGAAATAAACAATTACCAGTATTTATCTTGGGAGATGGTACAAACATAATTCCACCTGAATATTATGACGGCATTATAGTTAAACCATTATTTAATAATATTAATTATTTAAATGAGACAAATATTGTTTCTGTTGGAGCATCAATCAATTGGCATTATTTGGTTAAAGAAATGGTTAGTAAGAATATCTATGGTTTTGAAAATTTATCATTAATACCAGGTACAGTCGGTGCAGCACCTATCCAAAACATTGGTGCATACGGTCAAGAGGTTTGTAATCTTATAAATAAAGTAGATTGTTTTAATTATGAAACAGGTAAATTTCTATCTCTCACAAAAGATGAATGTAACTTTTCATATAGAGATTCTTCATTAAAAAAATGTAATTTAATAATATTTAGTATTGATTTTAAGACAGACTCTATAAATAGATTAAATCTAGATTACAAGTCTATCCAAACTTATTTAGACGCTAATAAAATTAATTTAGATTCTCTTAATTTAAATTCTGTGTCAGATATTATCTGTAAAATTAGAAATTCAATACTTCCAGATCCAAGTGAAGTCCCGAATGCTGGAAGTTTTTTTAAAAATCCTATCATAGATAAAAATCAAATTAACACTGAACATTTTTCATTGGATAAGTTAATTATTTGGGATATTGACTCCAAATATGTAAAGGTTGGTGCAGCAAGATTAATAGAGCTAATTAAAAAAGATCTCATCGAAGATAAAAATATTAATATTTACGATAAACATGCTTTAGTACTAACTACCAATTCAAAAATTTCACAAGACAGCATTTTAGATTACGCTAATCAAATTAAATCTAAAGTTCTTGAGGTATTTAATATATCGCTTGAAATTGAACCAACTATTATTTCTAATTAAATTATGTTTCTATGGTCAGCTCTTGCACATTTGATTGCCCTTACTAGCCCAGGACCTGATACAGCCATAGTCTTAAGACAGGTTTCAATGCATGGAAGGTCTGAAGGTATTAAAGCAGCAATTGGGATAGGTTTTGGAATTTATGTACATTGCCTACTAGCAATCAATGGAATTTCACTCATAATTTTATCAAATGATTTTTATAAGTTAATTATTAGTCTAATTGGCGGTATATATATTCTATATTTAGGAATGAATATGTTTATGAGTAATCTACAAGTAACTAATGAAATAAATAATAATAATCAATCTAGAAATAGTTTTTTAAATGGTTTAATTACTAATATTTTTAATATAAAAGCATTTTTATTCTTTGTTTCTTTATTTAGTATTATTATCGATAATTTAAATGGAATATATTTTTATATTTATCCACTTTATTTTGCTGTTATGTCGTCTATATGGTTCATTTTTTTAAGCTTTATTGTTACTACATCAAAAAATCAAACATTTAATATCTATTCAAACAAATATATATTATCTGTTATGTCGATTATATTATGTGGAATTGGTTTACTAATCATAATTAGGTCCATATATGAGTATTTCTAAAATTACAAAAGATCTTAAAGGACAAAATAATAAATTTCCGCCTGTACATAAGTGGAATCCAGAATTATGTGACGGTCAAGAATTCTATATAAATAGAGAAGGGGAGTGGTTTTATAACAAATCACCAATTAAAAATACAAAATTAGTTAATTTATTTTCTACAGTTCTTAGGAAAGATAAGGACGACTATTTTTTAGTAACTCCAGTAGAAAAGGTACCAGTTAAAGTAGAACTTGCTCCTTACAAAATAATTGATTATTTGATACAGGATGATCTTGTAACATTTATTACTAACTTAAACTATGAATTTAATCTTAATAATAAAAACACAACTAAATTAATTAAATATGAAGGTTCATCAATACCGATAGTACATGTTAGAGATAATATTGAAGGATTTCTAGACAGAAATACATATTACAATTTAATTAATTTTGCTCTAGAAAATAAATATATAGACAAAGATTTTTTATATTTACCCAGCAAGAGCATAAAGCACATAATAGGAAAAATTGATTAAAAAAACTGACTTACCACAAAAAATATGTCCAGTGTGCAATAAACCATATGTATGGAGAAAAAAATGGAAAAAAAACTGGGATAATGTAATTTACTGCAGTGAGAAATGCAGAAGATCTAAGATTTTAAAGTCTGATTAATCCATTCATCAATATAAAACTCAAGTAACTCAAGAGGTAGCGAACCTCTCTTTAATACTTCATGATGGAAATCTTTAATATCGTATTTATCACCAAGAACTTCTTCTGCTCTTGTTCTGAGTTCAAGAATTTTTAACTGACCAATTTTATATGCCAAAGCCTGTCCAGGCCACGCAATATATCTGTCAACTTCATTTTCTATGTCTAATTGAGATTTAGCTGAGTTTTTTAGGAATAAATCTATGGCGTCATCTCTAGTCCAGTCCTTGTAATGTATTCCTGTATCAACAACCAGCCTAATTGCTCGCCACATGTCGTAAGTAAGCTGTCCAAATTTATCATAGGGATCATCATATATATTCATATATTCACCTAGTTCTTCACTATATAAACCCCATCCCTCAACAAATGCTGTTATTCCTCCATGTTTTCTAAATTCAGGAACGTTTTCTAATTCTTGTGCTATAGATATTTGGAAATGATGACCAGGTACCGCTTCATGTACTGTTAAAACAGGAATTTCATATTTTGGTCTAGATTCTGGCTTGTATAGATTTGCATAAAAATATCCAGGTCTGCCTGGTGAAGGCCTATTGTAATAAGCAGTTGTAGTAAAAGGTGCAGTTTCTTCAGGAATAGGTATTACTCCATATGGAGCTCTCGGAAATACTTTAAATATTTTAGGTAACAATGGATCAATCGTTTTAGACATTATTAAATAGGCATCAAACAAATCATCTGCATTGTCATAATAAAACTTGGGATCTGTTCTAAGATAGTTTAAAAATGAACTAAAATCTCCATCCCAATTTAAATCATCAATAATTTGCTCCATCTCTGCTCTAATTCTTCTTAATTCATCCCAACCTATTTCATGAATTTCATCTGGAGTAAGATTAGTAGTAGTAAATTTTCTAGCAAGCTCTTCATAATAATCGCTTCCATTCGGCACATCCCTGATTCCTATTGAATTCCTTGAATTTGGTAGGTATTCATTTTTTAAGAAATCATTTAATGCTTTATAGGCTGGATTTATTTTATTGATTATTAATTCTTTGGCTGAGTTTTGTAATGATTCATTATCTATATTTGAGAATACTTTGTAGTATGGGTTATCTTCAATTGATACATTAAGGATTCCATCTATTTGAGCAATAACACCATTTGTCATTATCTTTGGTTGTGTAAATCCTTCATTTAAACATTTTTTATTATTATCAATAGAGTTTTTAATGTTTTCTGAAAACTGCTCTAATCTCATATACCAATCAAGATAATCTTGCTCTGATGAATAAACTAATCTATCACCAGTCTCATAAAAGCTTTGGATGCCGCCTCTTTGGTTAAGCCTATAACAATAAGTAGGATAATTTTTTAAATTAATGCTGTTTTGAAGGTCAAATAAATAAAGTTTGTAATTAAGTTTGTTATCTTCATTCAGCTTATCAAAATTAATAGATTTTAATTTATTTAATGATTCTTCTTCAGAAATTTTAATTTCATTAAATCTATCAATACTATTTGATGATATTTTTGTGTTATATCTTTTATCTCCTGTATACGTAGCAAATATAGGATTTTCTTTAAGAGTATTTTCCCACTCTGTATTTAAAAAGGAATTAAATTTCTTATTTTCATCTTCATTATTTGACGCGCATGAAACAATTAATAAGAACAATGGCATTAATATTATTTTGAATTTATTCATTACATATTTGGATAGTTTGGTCCACCCGGTCCTTCGGGTGTAACCCAGTTAATATTTTGAGAAGGGTCTTTGATGTCGCAAGTTTTGCAATGAACACAATTTTGACCATTAATAACAAATTTATGTTCATTATTCTTTTCAACAACCTCATACACGCCTGCAGGACAATATCTTTGAGCAGGTTCATCATACATAGGTAAATTTATACTAATAGGTATAGACGAATCTTTTAATTGTAGATGACAAGGTTGATCTTCCTCATGATTGGTGTTTGATAGATAAACCGAAGATAATTTATCAAATGAATAAATTCCATCTGGTTTTGGATAATCTATTTTTGGCATTTTATTTGACTCTTTCATGCATGCATGATCAGGAGTGGGGTGATTAAGAGTTAAAGGTAAATTGCCTCTAAAAATAAACTGATCTATTGCATTAAGTGCTGCTCCAATAAAAGCACCGAATTTATGAAATATAGGACCAAAATTTCTAGATTTATATAGTTCATCAAAGATCCATGAGTTATTAATCTTTTCATCAAATGTTTTAGTTACAGTATTTTGTAAAGATTCGAAGATATGCTCACCGGCCAATATGCCAGACTTCATGGCTGTATGCGATCCTTTAATCTTAGAAAAATTAAGTGTTCCTGCATTATCTCCAACTAACAAGCCGCCAGGAAATTCCATTTTTGGTAATGACTGAAGTCCGCCTTTAATTAATGCTCTCGCGCCATATGAAATTCTTTGTCCATTTTTAAGATATTTTTTTATTGATGGATGAGTTTTCCACATTTGAAATTCGTCAAAAGGACTAAGATGAGGGTTTTTATAATCCAAAGGAATAACGTATCCTATATAAGCTTCATTATTTTCACCATGATAAAAATAAGAACCAGAAGGCGTATCAAATGATGTGGGCCAACCATTAGTATGAATAACTAATCCAGGCTCATGTATATTTTTATCTAATTTCCAAACTTCTTTAAATCCTATTCCATAGTGCTGTGGATCTTTTCCATCGTTTAAGTTGTATTTGTTAATAATCTGTTTCCCTAGATGACCTCTACAACCTTCACCTAAAATTGTATATTTTGCTCTTATTTCAATACCGGGCTCATGACCAGGCTTTAATTCACCTGATTCTGATATTCCCATATCACCTGTTTGAACCCCAATAACTTTATCATTTTCAAATAAAAGTTTACTTGCAGGAAAACCAGGAAATATTTCAATACCTAAGTTTTCTGCTTGTTGTCCCAGCCATCTACATAAGTTACCTAAACTAATTACATAATTACCATGGTTATTCATTGGTGGCATTACAAAGGCCGGTATAGGTATACCTATATTTTTTAAAAGAAATAATAACTTATCTTTTTTAACTGGTGTATTTAATGGAGCATCCAATGATTCCCAATCTGGAATCAGTTCATCTAAAGCGTTTGGTTGAAAAACATTTCCTGAAAGAATGTGAGCACCAATCTCTGAACCTTTCTCAAGTAGACATATTTCTAAATTAGTATTATGTTTTTGGTTTAATTGACCAAGTTTAATTGCTGTAGCTAAGCCTGATGGGCCACCACCAACAATCACAACGTCATACTCCATAATTTCTCTGTGCATAAGATATTTTTATTGTAATTATCTAAATAAATACATTACAATTATAGCCTCTTATAACTACCATTTATATAAATTATAGATATGAAAATTTTAGTTCCAATCAAAAGAGTAGTAGATTATAACGTTAAAGTAAGACCTCTTTCTGATAATACAGATGTTGATTTAAATAATGTAAAAATGTCTGTTAACCCATTTTGTGAAATTGCACTTGAAGAAGCAGTTAAGTTAAAAGAAGCAGGTCAGGCATCTGAAGTTGTTGCAGTCTCTGTTGGAAAAGGAGATTCTCAAGAGCAATTAAGAACAGCTCTTGCTTTGGGGGCAGATAGAGCAACATTAGTTGAGACAGACTCATTATTAGAACCTTTAGCAATAGCAAAAGTACTTCAAAAAATTGTAGATGATGAAAAGCCAGACTTAATAATTCTTGGTAAACAAGCAATAGATGGAGATAATAATCAAACTGGTCAAATGTTAGGAGCATTACTTGATTATCCGCAGGCTACGAATGCCTCAGAAGTTAAATTAGAATCATCGTCAGTACAAGTTACTAGAGAAATTGATGGCGGTCTTCAAACACTAGAATTGACTATACCAGCAATTATTACTACTGATTTAAGATTAAACGAGCCTAGATATGCTTCATTGCCAAATATAATGAAAGCAAAGAAAAAAGAACTTAATGTTATTTCACTAAATGATACTGGAGTTGATGCTAATCCAAGAACTGAATTAATCTCTGTCGAATTACCACCATCAAGAGAAGCTGGCGTTATTGTTGAAACAGTAGAGGAGCTAGTTGATAAATTAAAAAATGAAGCAAAGGTGATTGAATGAGCATTTTAGTAATTGCAGAACATGACAATAATAACCTTAAGGGAGCTACTTTAAATACTGTAACAGCTGCCACATCATTAACTGGAGAAGTTAATTTATTGGTTATAGGCTCTAATGTTGATAATGTTGTAGAAGAATCTCAATTATTAGACGGCGTAAATAAAATTATTAAATGTGATGCTGATATTTATGCAAACGCAATCGCTGAAGATTTATCAGATATTATTGAAAGTCTTTCAAATGGTTATACCCATATACTTGCACCAGCAACAACTTTTGGAAAAAATTTAATGCCTCGTATAGCAGCAAAACTGGATACTCAACAAATATCTGACATTATATCTATTGAATCTGATGATACGTTTAAAAGACCTATATATGCTGGAAGTTGTATTGCAACAGTTAAGTCAAATGATACAGTGAAAGTAATTACAGTCAGGTCAACAGCATTTGACCCAGTAACACAAAATAATTCTGGTGTTGAGATTGAGACTATTGATGGAAAATCTTCTGCTGGAATTAGCAAGTTTGTATCTGAAGAGTTAGCTAAAAGTGATAGGCCAGAGTTAACATCTGCTAATATTGTTATATCTGGTGGGAGAGGGATGCAATCAGGAGATAATTTCCATTTACTAGATTCTATTGCTGATAAATTAGGAGCTGCTGTTGGTGCATCAAGAGCCGCAGTTGATGCTGGTTTTGTTCCAAATGATTACCAAGTTGGACAAACTGGTAAAATCGTTGCACCAGATTTATACATAGCAGTTGGTATTTCAGGAGCAATTCAACATCTTGCTGGTATGAAAGATTCAAAGGTCATTGTTGCTATAAACAAAGATGAAGATGCACCAATTTTTCAAGTAGCAGATTATGGATTGGTAGCTGATTTATTTACAGCTTTACCAGAATTAGATTCAGCTTTATAAACATTTATCCATAAATGTTATAAAATCACAAGGATGAACAAATTTATTTTTATAGTTTTATTTTCTTCATTTAACTTATTTTCATCAACAATAATTTACACATCTTCGTATATTGATGTATTAAGTGGAAAAGTAATAAATAATTCTTCAATCACTATCGATGATAATAAAATTATTTCTATAGACAAAGGTTATATAAAAGTATCTAAAAACGACAAACTAATTGATTTAAGAGGCTTAACTGTAATGCCAGGCTTAATGGATATGCATGTTCATTTTGGTGGTGAGTACCAATCCAAAGCTGAAAGACCTGTAAAAGTAGAAAGAGAAACCGAAGCAATATTAGCAACAGCACATGCGTATACTACTCTTAAAGCTGGATTTACCACAGTAAGACAAGTTGGTGATAGTGGTCTTGTTGCTATATCTTTAAGAGATGCTATAAAAAATGAATATGTTATAGGCCCAAGAATTTTTACATCAGGCAAGAGCATTGCTACAACTGGTGGCCATGCAGATCCAACTAACGGAAAAGCAATTGATGATTATGAATATCCAACACCTGAGGATGGTGTTATCAATGGTCCATATGAAGCATTTACCGCTGTTAGACAGAGATATAAAGATGGTGCAGACGGCATTAAATTAACTGTTACTGGAGGAGTCCTTAGTGTTGCAAAATCTGGTGATAATCCTCAATTTACTGAAGAAGAGGTTGATGCTGTGGTTAAGGCTGCTAAAGACTATGGAATGTGGGTTGCAGTTCATGCGCATGGATCTGAAGGAATGAAGAGAGCTGTTATAGCAGGCGTTGATTCAGTTGAACATGGAACATTTATGACTGAAGAGGTTATGGACTTAATGATTGAAAGAGGAACCTATTATGTTCCAACAATTTCTGCAGGTGAATTTGTTGCTGAAAAATCAAAAATTGATAATTATTTTCCTGAAATTGTTAGACCTAAAGCAGCAAGTGTTGGGCCGCAAATCGGTGGTACTTTTGGCAAGGCATATAAAAAAGGTGTAAAGATTGCATTTGGAACAGATGTTGGAGTACAGCCTCATGGAACTAACTGGAAAGAGTTTGTATACATGAATCAATATGGTATGCCAGCCATAGAAACTATTGTTGCAGCAACAATTGAAACAGCTAAATTATTAGGTGAATCAGATACTTTAGGGTCTATATCAGTTGGTAAAATTGCAGATATTATTGCAATCTCAGGAAATCCTTTAGAAGACATGAATGATATGCAAAATGTTGATTTTGTTATGAAGAATGGAAAAGTTTATTTTAATAAAGTCAATTGAATAATCTATTTATAAAAGAGAATGCTTTTAAAATTACACTTTCAGTAAGTGTACTTTTTTTAATAATCTTCTATCTTTTAAGTTATTTCCAGCTTATACAATCTATAGATTCAATAGCTTTCATTGGTGAAGCTTCACGCTGGTGTGAAAGAATAAGCGGCGGTCCATTTAGAGAACCTGTTAACACATTAAGTAACTTAGGATTTATGATTGCTGGATTATTTATATTATATAAATTGTCTAATGAAACCTCTTTTAATGAATTTTCAGGCTTAAATCACATAACAATTTTATATGGCGTTGCAGTAGTATGGCTTGGACCTGGTTCAATGCTCATGCATGGAACAAACACAGAATGGGGTGGTTGGGCAGATAATTTAAGCATGGTTATGTATATCATTCTTCCTTGGTTATATAACATTTATAAGATGTCTAATTGGACTGTATCAACACTATTAAAAACTTATACAGGAATAGTAATTTTTTACGCTGTCATGAGAGGACTATTCGGTGATGGAATGGGTATAGGTTTAAGTTTATTTGGAGTTTCAATAGGGCTTTGGGTTATTTCTGAGTTCTTATATAAATTTTGGTCGCCAAACATGAGATTTATATCAGGATTCGTAGGATTTCTTGTTTTAATGTTATTTGGCACATCACCAATAGAAGTTTATGAAAATTTTAATGATTATTGGTGGATTATTTTCTTTTGGTTGCCTGGGTTATTAGCTAATAAAAAACCTGAAGGTGTTAGAACTTATAGATGGTATTTTATGGGAATGATAGCTTATCTAAGTGCGTTTGCTATTTGGTTAACTGGGGTTCCTGACAATGAATCATGTAATCCGGATACTATTTTTCAAGCTCATGGTTATTGGCATCTTTTAACAGCACTTTCTACTATTTTATTTTTTTATCACTATAGATCAGAAAAATTAATCAAGGATTAATTCACAACCAGTTCCGTTTAGATAGTCTTTAATTTCAGATTTTTCATTAGACGATAAACTATTGAACTCTTCTTTAATCCAACCCAAGCATTTAGATTGGTAAGGAAATGTTTTTTGTTTCCATGATGAATTATCAATATCTATTTCCCATACATCTTCTTTGTTTTCATAAGCTTTGTTATTAGCAATTAAGCAAGGAATATAAACTCTTCCAACTTCAGAAAAGATTTCATGTAATGTTTTAGGTAAATTTTCTAATGTGTTCCAACCGTGATCATTATTATCAAAATAATTTAATTCATTATCATTATCAGATTTACTCTCAACTCCAAAAAATTCACCCACTCCTCCTTTATTATGTAACCCAGATAAATCTGACATTATATTTACCCATGAAACACATCTAGGCGATTGTTTGTAAGCAATGTTTCTTGGTGTTGGATCAAAACCTACTAATTGTGTTAATTGTCCATACAAACCAAAATCAGCAGAAGAAGGGCGCATACCGAACATAAATGGGTTAATAGATAAATGTTTTTCCATTAAAGTTAAAAATCTTTTATAGCTCTTATCTATTAATTCAGCTGTATCATCATTTGATCCCACAACCCATAATCTATTTATTTGTCTATCTGCAATAACATCTGCAAATTCATTAATAACATCATCAGGAATATTTGATTTGTGTTGCAGCACAAGCATTTTCTTTGCATTTTCTGCATCTTCTTTGAAATGCCATCGATAATGGAACATATATTTTGTAGTCCATTCATCTGCAAAGTCTTCAAGAAGATAATTCAAAAATTTTATCGATGGCGTATTAGGTATTACAGACTTACTTTCGTATATATCTTCTAGTTCTCTGATAATTGGTGTTGTATCAGTTTTAGCGATATTCTTATCATTCCCATTACCAAATATCATTGTTGGTAATAAAACAGGTCTTGGAGGATCTATATTTAAAAGTGATAAGTTATGAATAACATCACCCCAAGAAACGGTATAGGGTATATTCCTATATCTTAATAAAGCTAAAATTTTTTGAGTATATGGAGAACCCACATTCCCAAATACTTTTATTGGTTCAGACATTTATTGTCCTAATGCGTCTCCAGGACCACCAGCTCCTAAAGTAATTGCTTTTTTAAATGCAGGTCTAGATTCAATATTTGATATATATTTTTTTATATTCTTCATTTCATCACTTACAGTACCAAACCTATTAGCCATAAAACATGAATGACCTAACATACAATCAGCAGCAGAAAAATCTCCTATTAAATAATCTTTTCCATCTAGAAATTCATTTACAGGTTTTAATGCTTTAGATAATAAGTTGGTTGCTTGATTCAAAACCGCTTCATCACGTCTATCAGGTGGTAATAAAACTGTTTGAACTACAATTTGATTCATTGGCGGCATAACCATACCTTCACAATAATGAAACCATTGAAGATAGTAGGGGTAGTCATCAGATTCAACAGCTGGTTTCAAACCTTTATCATCATATTTATCCAGTATGTATTGAATTATTGCGCCTGATTCAAAAATTGAAATATCTTCATCTTCTATTACAGGGACTCTTCCAAGAGCATGTCTTGCTCTATGTTCTGGTGACTTAAGGCCTTCTTTTGTAAATGGTAATATTTCTAATTCATATTCCATATTTAATTCTTCAAGGAGCCAGGCAACTCTACCAGCTCTTGTATTTGGTGTTAAATATAATTTTATCATCACAGACTCCTTATTTTTTTACGATTTTTGATGAATTTTTTACAAATTCTTCAGCTTTATCTTTATCTTTTAATAGATTTTCTACAGGTATTGGAACTTTAATACCTTCTTTCATTCCTGGTTGATCATACATTGCATTTTTCCATCTTTCTAAATTATCTAGACCATCTGTAGATACGCCAGACCAATTATGAGTTCTAACCCAGCACCAATTTGCAATATCTGCTATTGAATAATCACCAGCCAACCATTCATTTTTCATAAGATGTTTATCAAGTACCTCAAACAAACGCCTAGATTCATTTTGGTATCTATCAATCGCTGGTTGAATCTTTTCAGGAAAATATCTAAAGAAAACATTTGCTTGTCCCATCATTGGACCAACTCCACCCATTTGAAACATCAACCATTCTAATGTTTTTGCTTTTTTAGATGGATCATCAGATATTAGTTTTCCTGTTTTCTCGGCAAGGTAGATCATTATTGCTCCTGACTCGAACATATGAAGATTATTATTCGATTTATCTATAATTGCAGGTATTCTTCCATTTGGACTTATTTTTAAAAAATTTGGTTTGTGTTGATCGCCTTCACTAAGATTTACAAGAATAGCAGTATATTCTAGTTCCATAGCTTCAAGAGTGCAGGAAACTTTATGTCCATTAGGTGTAGGTGCTGTATATAGTTCTATCATAGTTATTGTTTAATAAAATCACTTAATACCTTAGACAACTCTTTAGGTTTAGTCCATTGATAAAAATGACCACCACCAATATTAGGGACGCTTATTGCATTAGGTACCATCTTTAACACGTCTTGTTCCATAGCATTAGTTACAGGATCATCACCAGCAAATACAGATAAAAATGGTTTATCTGTTTTATTAAAAAATTCTCTGGCTTTTTTTTGAGCATCTAATGATTGATCTGGAATAATTGGAACATGACTTGGCATAGCCCTACAACCCATTTTGTACTTAGGCGATGGATAGGGTGCTTCGTAGGCTTTCATTAAATTACTCATATATGGTGATATTTTTGATAACCCTAATTTATGAAAAATATAATGATTTCTAATTTCATTCCTTGGCTTTCCTTCCATCATTGTTGAATTTAATAATCCTACTGGTAAATTTTTAGTATCCCAACAAAATTTTTGCCAATACATAAATTTTAATGCTGGATGAGTTTTACCTGAATCCATTTTTTCTGACTTCTTTTGACATACTTAAAGGAGTAAGTTTTATCTTAGAGCTTCTAAATTTTTTTACTTCTTCTATTATTTCTTTTGGTGTATTTGGCATGTAGGGCAATCCAGTATTACCTATAGAAACCTTATTAAACCTATCTGGATTATCAGATATCATTCGAAGTCCTATTAAACCACCCCAATCTTGACCAAAAAAGGTGAGATTTGATAAATCATTTTTAACCAGCCAACTATTCATCCAATTTACTTGATTCTGATAACTATAATCTTGTCTTGATGCAGGCTTGTCTGATTTACCATAACCTATTAAATCTGGTGCTATAACCCTTATTCCTGATTGATTTAATATTGGTATCATTCGTGAATATAGATAACTCCAAACTGGTTGACCATGCATTGCAAGAAGAATAGGGCCATTTCTTGGACCCTCATCTATATGATGAATTCTTAATTCAGTTCCGTCATCAGAATTTATATTTGTATATATTGGTTTAA
>CACEZB010000011.1 GCA_902563835.1 uncultured SAR86 cluster bacterium | reverse complement strand
AAGTATTCTTAATAACTATCCTCCCGCCATTCATCCCTTTACCAACATAATCATTTGCATCACCATCAACTGTTAAATTTAAATTATTTGCATTCCAACAGCCAAAACTCTGACCTGCAGAACCTTTAAAATTTAAAGAGAGTTTTTTCTCTAAACCTTTTTCTCCATATTTTTGAGCAATATATCCAGAAATACTTCCACCAATAGATCTATCTCTATTAGAGATATTAAAGTGCAAGGTGCCCTTTTTATTGTTATCAATAAACCTTTTAGATTCATCCAAAATCTTTTGCGATAACTCACCTTTATCCCATGGATGATTTTTATCTACAGTGCAAAAATGTGGCTCACTTTGATTATCACTTATTTCTATTAATCCAGATAAATCAATAGATTTATATTGTTCTTCTATATCTGTGATCTGTTCTAAATAATGTGTCTGGCCTATAATTTCCTCTAGTTTTGAGACACCTATCATCTTTAAATGCTCTCTAACATCATTCGCTATAAATTTAAAATAATTCATTACTCTTTCTTTTTCACCAATAAAATGTTGGTTTATTAAGTCTTGTCTTTGTGTTGCGACACCAGTTGCACAATTATTAAGATGGCAGATTCTTAAGTATTTGCACCCCATAGCAATCATTGGGCCAGTACCAAACCCAAACGATTCTGCTCCTAATATTGCTGCTTTAATAACATCAAGACCGGTTTTCATTCCTCCATCGGTTTGTAATCTAACTTTATGTCTTAGGCCAGCATCTCTTAAACTTTGATGAGCTTCAGACAAACCAAGCTCCCAAGGTGAGCCTGCATATCTAATAGAAGTTAATGGACTTGCACCTGTCCCACCATCATGTCCTGAAATAGTTATTAAGTCTGCGTAAGCTTTCGCAACTCCTGATGCAATAGTTCCTACACCTGGCTCAGATACTAATTTTACTGAAATAAGCGCATTTGGATTTACTTGCTTTAAGTCATAGATTAGTTGAGCTAAATCTTCAATTGAATATATATCGTGATGAGGAGGTGGTGAAATTAATGTAATTCCAGGTGTTGAGTATCTTAATTCAGCTATCAGTTTATTAACTTTGCCTCCAGGAAGTTGGCCACCCTCACCAGGCTTTGCTCCTTGAGCTATTTTAATCTGGAGAACTTCAGCATTTACCAAATAATGAGGCGTCACACCAAATCTTCCAGAAGCAATCTGTTTAATTTTTGACATTTTAATAGTGCCATATCTATGTTTTCCTTCTCCACCTTCCCCTGAGTTTGATCTAGCCCCAAGTGTGTTCATTGCTTCAGCAAGGGTTTCATGTGCTTTTGGTGATAACGATCCAAGACTCATGCCAGCAGAATCAAATCTCTTAATTATTTTTTCAACCGACTCAATTTCTTTAACTTTATTATTAGTATGTTTTACTCTTAATAAATCTCGGAGCATTGCTGGGGGTCTATTATCAACAAGAGTAGAATATTCTTTATAAATATCATTTGATCCTGATGCTACTGCTTCTTGTAATTTCTTCACAATTTCAGGATTATAAGTATGATATTCGCCTCCATGAACATACTTTAAAAGACCGCCAACACTCATGTCAGATAAATTAGATCTTGCATAATCATTTAATTTTCTAATTTCATTATCTAAATCATTAAAATTTTTGCCCTGTATTCTGCTTACAGTATTCGTAAAGCACATATCTACTATTTCTTCGTTTAAACCAACTATTTCAAATAATTGAGAGCCTCTGTAACTAGAAATTGTAGATATTCCCATTTTTGATATTATTTTTAATAGTCCCTTATTAACCCCTTTTCTATATCGTGCACAATTTTCATGAGCATTACCTTTCAGTTCATTTCTTTCAGTTAAATCTAATATTGTTTGGTATGCCAAAGTTGGATAGACTGCTGTTGCTCCGAAGCCTATTAAGCATGCAATTTGATGAGTATCTCTTGCTGAAGATGATGTGACTACTATATTTACTTTAGATCTAAGTCCTAGCTTAACTAAATATTGATGAGTGCAACCAACTGCCAATAGTGCATTTATTGGTAATGATTCTTCGTTGGGCAAAGATTCAATCAAATGAATAATGGTATTTCCTTTTTTAACACTTTGAGCAATTTTCTTTTTTAGAACACCCAAAGCACTTTCTAAATCAACTTGTTTTTTATACTCAAGCTTTATTTCATCACACTTAAAATATGGATTGGCTAAAATTGATTGAAGTTTTTTATATGATAGAACTGGAGAAGATGTTACTAATCTTTTTGCATGTTCTGGAGTTTCTTCAAATATATTTAATTCTGGTCCATAACAGGTTTCAAGTGACATAACGCTTACTTCCCTTAAAGAATCAATTGGGGGATTAGTAACTTGAGCAAATTGTTGCCTAAAATAATCATAAATTTGTCGGTGCATCTTACTCATAACTGCAAGCGCGGTATCATCTCCCATTGATCCAGTGCTTTCTTGAGAATCTATGGCTAAAGGTTTGATAACAGATGATCTTTCTTCTTTAAACAAAAGAAATAGTTTTGATGAAATATTAAATTCTTTTGAATCAATTTTTTTTAACCCTGGTCCTTCATATTTATCGAGACTAGATTCGACATGAATACAACTCTCTTTTAACCATCCTCTATATGGAGCTCTGTTCTTAAGTTTTTCATCGATTTGTTTCTCAGATAATATCTCCTTAGTTGAGGTATTAATTGCTATCATTCCACCAGGCGCTACTCGCCCCTTAAAAACAATATCTTTATCATCAATTGGATTAATTCCTGTTTCAGATGCTATAGAAATTATATTATTGGTATCTATCTGAAATCTTGCTGGCCGCAAACCGTTTCTATCAAGCACACAGATAGCCCAGTCGCCGTCAGACATAACAATACCTGCTGGTCCATCCCATGGCTCCATATGCATAGAATTATATTCATGAAAACTTCTAATATCTGGATCTAAAAGCTGGGCATTTTGCCAGGCTGGTGGTAAAACCATCCTTATGGATCTAAATATATCTATTCCTCCTTTGACCAAAATTTCTAACATATTATCAAGCGCAGAAGAATCAGAACCATCTTCATTAACAATCTGTTTAAAATTTTGTATTTTTGGTATTAATGGAGTCTTAAAGATACTAGCTCTTGCTTTGACCCAATTCCTATTACCTCTAATAGCATTAATTTCTCCGTTATGTGCTAAAAATCTAAATGGTTGGGCTAAATGCCATCTTGGACTTGTATTGGTTGAAAATCTTTGATGAAAAACACATATAGAAGACTCGAAGTATTTTGACTTAAGATCTTTATAAAAATTACTAATATCTTTTGGAAGCATTAAGCCCTTATAAATGATGGTTTTTGAGGACATGCTACAAAAATATAGCTTCTCATCATCCAAATAAATCTCTTCTATAAATTTTCTTGCCTGTAAAATAGCTGTTTGAAATTTATCTTCACTAATATTATCTGAAACTGGTTTTATAAATAGTTGGTATATATTAGGCATACAATCTAAAGCTATGCTTCCTAATACTTTTTTATTTACGGGAACATCTCTAAAAGCAATAAGCTCCAAACCTTCATCTGTAAAAATTGTCTTTATCTTTTTTAATATTTTAGAAAGGTCTTTAAAATAAAAAATTTGGGCAATTGCAAATCTTCCTGATAGTTTAATATTTTGTTCTTCTTTTAAGGTTTTGTAATAAAAATCTTTATTAATATCGACTAATATTCCACAACCATCGCCAGTTTTTCCATCTGAACCCAAGCCACCTCTATGAGTCATGCTAATAAGAGCATTAATAGAGTCTGTAACTATTTTTCTTGATTTAACGCCCTCTATACTAGCAATTAAACCAAATCCACAGTTATCACGAAATTCATTTTCTTTATAAAGTTTTGGCATATTTTTATAGATAAAGAGGTATATTCTAGCAAAAAAATTTAATTTTTACATAAAAAGTGTCATACTATGTCATACTCGCACGGTAATAATGACTAATAAAAATAAGCAATATAGAATTGAGAAAGGTCTTTTGCTGTTTACGCAGCCTAAATCACCCTACTTCTATGGAAAAATTCGTATTGATGGCAAATACCGAACTCAATCTTTTGCCCCAATCTCTGATATAGATAAAGCTAAGGAAAGGTTATATGAATGGCGTGATGAAATCATCAGTAATGAAAATGATTTTCAAACTAAGAGTATACCTAATAGAAATGAATATACTTCTTTCGAAAAATTAGAAAATAATTTCCAATTCCTTGATGTAGGAAGATTTGATCCTTCTAAAAAAACACCAGATGAAAGAAAAATTAATTTTGTTGAAATTTATGGTGAATACAATCAAGTCCAAGCAGCTAACCAGGCTCATAGATGTTTAGACTGTGGGAACCCCTATTGTGAATGGAAATGTCCTGTACATAACTATATTCCTGATTGGTTAAAGTTGGTTAATGAAGGAAATATTATAGAAGCGGCAGATTTATGCCATTCAACAAATAGTCTTCCAGAAGTATGTGGAAGAGTATGCCCACAAGATCGTTTATGTGAAGGTGCTTGCACTTTAAATGATGGATTCGGTGCTGTCACTATTGGCTCAATTGAAAAATATATTACTGAAAAGGCTTTTGACATGGGCTGGAAGCCTGATTTGTCTCATAGAAAGTGGACTGATAAAAAAGTTGCTGTCATAGGCGCAGGGCCTGCAGGTATAGCATGTGCTGATGTGTTAACAAGATCAGGAATAAAAAGTCATGTATATGATAGGAATCAAGAAATTGGTGGATTACTAACATTTGGCATTCCTGAATTTAAATTAGAAAAATCTGTCATTAAAAGGAGAAGAAAAATACTTGAGGAAATGGGTATCAGTTTTCATTTAGGAAAAGAAATTGGAAAAGATGTTCCTTTTAAGAGTATATATGAAGATCATGATGCAGTTTTTCTTGCAATGGGAACATATACATCCCTTGAAGGTGGTTTTAGAGGCGAAAAATTACCTGGAGTTTATAAAGCTCTAGATTATTTAATAGCAAATACAAAAAAGCTACTTAATATGAGCAAAAATAAAGAAGAGTATATTAATTTTAAAGGGAAGAAAGTAGTAGTTTTAGGCGGTGGAGATACTGCAATGGATTGTAATAGAACAGCTATAAGACAAGGTGCTAAATCAGTAACATGCTTGTATAGAAGAGATGAAAAAAATATGCCTGGTTCAAGAAGGGAGGTTAAAAATGCTAAAGAAGAAGGTGTAATTTTTGATTTCAATATACAACCAATTGATATCCTAGGAAATACAGAAGTAGAAGGCGTTAAGGTGGTTAAAACAGAGTTAGGAGAAATAGATCAAAATGGCAGACAAGTTCCAGTACCTATCCCTGGATCAGAGAAAATTTATGATGCAGATGTTGTTATTATTGCGTTTGGTTTTAGAGCTAGTCCTGCAAAATGGTTTGAAAATTTTCATATTGAAACTAAAAAAAATGGTCTTGTTGTTGCTAGAGAAGATCAAGAATATAAATTTCAAACATCAAATAAAAAAATATTCTCTGGCGGGGATATGGTAAGAGGCTCTGATTTGGTAGTTACCGCAATTTGGGAAGGGAGAGAAGCAGGCAAAAGTATTATAGAATACGTTTCATGAATGACCATGATCCATTGCTACTAAAAGCACTAAAGAGAGAAAATCTCACGACTCCACCTATTTGGTATATGAGGCAAGCTGGAAGATATATGCCAGAGTATAGGAATATAAGAAAAAAATTTAAAAATTTCTTAGATATGTGTAAAAACCCTGAAGTTTGTTGCGAATTAGCAATGCAACCATTAAATGCTTTTGAACTTGATGCTGCAATATTATTTTCTGATATTTTAACAATACCTGATGCTATGGGATTGGGCGTAACATTTGAAGAAAATAAAGGACCAATCTTTAAAAACCCTATTAAATCAGTTACTGATATAAATAATATAGGGCCCTTTAATCCAGATGAGCTTTCGTATGTTTATCAAGCCGTTACAAATATTAGAAATACAATTCCAGAAAACATACCATTGATCGGTTTTTGTGGTAGTCCATGGACTCTAGCTGCTTATTCAATTGAAGGACAATCCTCTAAAGAATTTAATAAAACTAAAGAATTTATTACTAAGAATATAGATGAAGTCCATTTGTTTCTATCAAAATTAACAGATGCTTGTTTTTTGTATCTTAGAAAACAAGTGCAGGCTGGCGCAAATGTTATACAAATCTTTGATTCTTGGGCTAACCTTTTAAATCAAAAAGATCTTCAAACATTTTCATTAAATTATATAAATTCTTTAATACTTGCCTTAAAACAAGATTCAATTACATCTCATATTCCTATTATTCTTTTTTCTAGAGACCCTAAATGCGATGACAGTGCTCTAATTAAAACATCAGCTGACTGTATAAGTTTGTATTGGTCGATGGAAAATTTTAATCTTGATCTTGCAAAAGGTAAGACTGCTATTCAAGGTAATCTAAATCCCAAAGTATTACTAGAATCTAAAGAAACTATTAAAAATGAAACTTATAAATTACTTGATAAATTTAAAAATTTTCCAGGGTATATCTTTAACCTAGGTCATGGAATAACTCCTGATATAAATCCAGAAAAAATTAAATATTTAACTGATATAGTTAGAGATTATTAATTATCCCACAACCTTATTAAGCCTTCTTGAGTGCATGAGGCTATTAAATCGCCATCTCTTGAAAAAATAGATCCTATTGAAAAACCTCTAGAATTTCTAGTTATAGGACTTTCTATAGTATATAAAAACCATCCATCTAGATTTAATTTACGATGGAACCACATTGCATGATCTAGACTTGCATTTTGTAAATTCTTTGTTAGAAAACTTACCCCAACAGTATTATTTGCAGCACCTAATAAGCCCATATCAGAAATATATAATAAAAAAGCCTGTTGAATAATCTGATCTTTTGGTAATTTTTCTTCGGTCCTAATCCAAGTATTTTTATAAGGCGGCATTCTTTCGGGTTTAAAATAATTCTGTTTCTCAACTGGTCTCATTTCAATTTCTCTTTGTCTGATGAACATCGGCATATCTTTTTCATCCATTTTTAATTCTTTTAAGATTTCTTTTCTTATTTCAATCTCGCTTTTAAGAGTTTCAGGCTCTGGAACATCTGGCATTTCAATTTGATGTTCTAATCCCTTTTCTCTTTTTTGAAAAGAGATAGATGAATTGAATATAGCTTCTCCATCTTGGATTGCTTTTACAGTTCTTGTAGTAAAACTTTTTCCATCTCTAATCCTATCAACAGTAAAAGTAATTGGTTTTTCTAAATCTCCTGGTCTTAAAAAATATGAATGAAAAGAATGTGCAAAATGCTCACTATTAACTGTCTTGTATGCAGCTATAAGAGTTTGAGCCATAACCTGTCCACCAAATATTCTTTTATAACCGACATTTTTTCCAGTCCAGCTAAAAATATCTCTATCAACTTGTTCTAAATTAAATAATTGAAGAGACTTACTTAGTTGTGACTTCTTCTTATTCATCTTTATGTAGCGCTCAAGCCCCCATCGACCACTAATTCAGTCCCAGTGATAAAAGATGATTCATCTGAAGCTAAGAAAACTGCAGCATTGGCAATATCTATTGGTTCTGCAAGCTTTCTAATGGGAATTTGCTGAATAAGCTTATTTTCTATATCTCTCTCTGGCGCTGAGTCAATCATGCTTTGAACCATTGCTGTTCTTGTAAATACAGGGTGAATTGAATTACACCTAACAAGATTTGTTGATTTTGCACAATGTAAAGCTACAGATTTAGAAAGATGTCTTACAGCAGCTTTCGAAGAATTGTATGCAGCAGTATTGTGAGAAGCAACAATTCCTGACATAGATGAAATATTTATTATTGAGCCATTTCCGGACTCTCTCATTAAAGGTAATGCATATTTACATCCTAAGAAAACTGAATCTAAATTTACTCTATGTACTAAATCCCAGGTTTCAAAATCGGTCATTTCAACATCGCCTCCCCCACCAATACCAGCATTATTTACTAAAATATTTAGAGAGCCTGTATCATCAGTTATTTGTTTTATAACTGACTGCCATTGTTCTTCTTTAGTTACATCTAGTAGAAGATGAGAGCATGATAGCTCCTTTGCTGCTTCAACTAATTTAGCTTCATTAATATCAGCAATAATCACATGCGCAGATTCTGCAAGCATTGATTTTGCCATCTCTTTTCCTAATCCTTGAGCTCCTCCTGTAATAAGAGCCACTTTATCTTTTAATCTTTCTGACATAAGTTTAATTAAATAGTTAAAAGCAACATCTTACATTGTTTATAAAAAAACTAGAACTTTAAAGCGTCAAAAGGTAGGATATGCAGTCCTAAAACTAAGTTTTTAATTATGACTATTAATAAAGCAATAGAGTTACCAAACAAACCTGACCATAAGGTCAGTGTTTCAAGTGTCTTTAATATAGATAGCAAACTATCTGTTAAAGCATTTAAAAATAAGACAGACTGGGTTCCTGAAATTGATGATTCTTATGTTTTTGATAAAGATACAACTTTATCTATTCTTGCAGGCTTCGAGCATAACAGGAGAGTGATGGTTCAAGGTTTCCATGGAACAGGAAAATCTACCCACATTGAACAAATTGCTGCAAGATTGAATTGGCCTTGTGTAAGAATTAATTTAGATAGTCATATAAGCAGAATAGATCTTCTTGGCAAGGATGCTATTAAACTAAATGATGGAAAACAAATCACTGAATTCCAAGAAGGCTTACTTCCTTGGTCAATACAGAATCCTGTTGCTCTGGTATTTGATGAGTATGATGCTGGACGTCCAGATGTTATGTTTGTAATACAAAGAATACTTGAAGTTGAGGGTAAGCTAACTTTATTAGATCAAAATAAAATTCTTACTCCCCATCCTTCATTTAGGTTATTTGCAACCACTAATACAGTTGGACTTGGAGATATGACGGGGCTATATCATGGAACACAACAAATTAATCAAGGCCAAATGGATAGATGGCATGTTCTAGCAACTTTAAATTATTTAGATCCTAATCAAGAATTAAAAGTCGTTGCTTCTAAATTAGGAAATTTGAAAGGCGCTAAAAATAAAGAAGTTATTAAAAACATGATTAAATTAGCTAACTTAACTAGGGTGGGTTTTGAAAATGGTGATATATCTACTTTAATGTCTCCAAGAACTGTAATATCTTGGGGTCAAAATTATAAGATTTTTAAAGATCTGATCACTTCATTTAAATTAACTTTTTTAAACAAATGTGATGAGGTTGAAAAGTCAATAATTGGTGAATACTTCCAAAGGTGTTTTAATCTTGAGCTTGAAAAAGATACATCAGATAAATAAATATTAATGGGTTGGATAAAGAATAGAGAACACTTACATGAAGCGGCCGTTTCAACAGTTAAAGCTATATCAAAAAATAAAAAAATAACATCTAATAAAGGTCTATCTCAAAGACCCCCAATGGGTAATCATATAATTATTCCATCTGCACCAAGATCTACTAAAGATATAAAACAATGGAGAGGTGAATCAGATTTTCAAGCCTTTTGGCATCTTTTTCACTCAAAAACAAAAGAACCACCTTTAACTCTTCCAGCAAGAATGATCTTTAATGAGTTAGAAATCTCAAGAGTAGAATTATTGGGCTGTTTAGAATATTTAGGTTCTAAAGAAAATATATCTAACTTTATCGAAGCAAAAAGTCTGAGTCTTAATGATGATAAATCGCTTAATTTTTTATCTTATGGTGCAAACTTATGGTTAAAAAATGCTGCAGAATTCAAGTTAAGTGAAACATCAAAAAATATTCTAAATAAATTTAATGAAAAATATAAATTGGATAGCTCTTTGGATCCTATCAAAGCAGATCTTTTAGCTAATATAAAAGATCAGAAAAAATTTGAAAAAATATCTATTAAATTTCTTAAGAAATTAAAGTTAATTAAGGAAAGTGCGGAAGACGATGAAGATGATAGTGAATTAAATGAATCTCCTGGTTCAAATGATGAATTAAATGAACAAGATTTAAACCTAGACGGAGATTCTAGTGAAGAACAAAAAGCAGATCTCAAAGATTTTAAAGGTGATATTGATATAGATATTCAAGATGCAATTGATAAAACTGATGACACTTCGATAGATGAGGAAATAGAAGCTTTAGCATATCCAAATAACCAATTTAACGCTCAACATAAAAAAGATTATTCAATTTATACAACAAATTTTGATGAAATAATTGAAGCCAAAGATTTAATAACGACAGATGAATCTTTAAGGCTGAGAAATCAATTAGATAATTTAATTAAGCCGCATCTACCCACTATTGGAAAACTTGCAAATAGATTACAAAGATTACTGTTGGCTAAACAACATACTAGCTGGAATTACAACTTAGATGAAGGTATGTTGGATAATGCTCGACTGCATAGAGTTATAGCTAATCCTGGATATCCTTTAAGCTTTAAACAAGAAACAGAAAATAATTTTAAAGACACAGTTGTTACTCTATTAATTGATAATTCTGGCTCAATGAGAGGAAGGTCTATTAGTTTGGCTGCTATTTGTACGGATATCATTGGAAGTACTTTAGAGAGATGTCAGGTTAAAACTGAGATACTTGGATTTACTACCAAACACTGGAAAGGTGGAGATTCTAAGAAATTATGGCAAATTAATGGAGGGAGTTCTAATCCAGGGCGATTGAATGACATTAGGCACATAATATATAAAAGTGCTGATAATAGTTGGAGAAGATCGAGAAAATATTTTGGTGCAATGCTAAGAGAAGGATTGCTAAAAGAAAATGTAGATGGTGAGGCGCTTGCTTGGTCGCATGAACGTTTAATTAAAAGACCAGAAGAAAGAAAAATATTAATTGTTATATCAGATGGAGCTCCAGTAGATGATAGTACCTTGTCAGCAAATAGAGAGGATTTCCTAGATAATCATCTAAGAGAAATAATCTCTAAAATAGAAAATGAAAGCCCTATTGAGTTGCAGGCAATTGGTATAGGACATGATGTAACAAAATACTATAAAAATGCACTAACTATTAATAGAGCTGAAGAACTTGGTGAAGTCTTGTTAGATGAATTAACAAAACTTTTCAATGATTAACAATTATTATAAAATACATAATGTTTACGGTGTAAACATTATTTAATTATTAGTAGGTAAAGTATGAAAATTCATAAACAGGATGGACCCCCAGAGGATCTTTTATATTTTGATGAGGATATAAACCTAACTCAAAAACAAGTTGAAGATGTTGTGGAAATTTTCCATACACCTCTTACTGGTGCATATAACTGGGATTACACTGTTGCAGATAATCGAATTAAAAAACTTTATGAGCTTGGCAAAGAATTAAATTGGAATGGCTCTATTGATCTTAATTGGGATTATACGCATCCAGCTGATAAAAGAATTATGGAGCCTGATGAGGAGCTTCCTCATGAAACTCTTGATGCTTACAATGATCTTACAGAAGAAGAAAAAATACTTTTTGATAGGCATAGTACTGCTGAGCTAATGAGCCAATTTCTTCATGGAGAACAAGGTGCCCTATTAGTAGCATCTCAGTTAGCAAGTTGCGCCCCTACCTATAATGCAAAACTATATGCAGCTTCTCAAACATTTGATGAAGCTAGGCATGTTGAAGTATTTAATAAATATCTACAAGATAAAATTGGAATCCATTATCCAATCAATCCTAATTTAAAGTTATTGCTTGATAAAATTCTTACAGATGAAAGATGGGATCTTAAATTTATCGGTATGCAAATAATTATTGAAGGGCTAGCTTTAGCTGCTTTCCAAATGCTTAAAGCGATCACAAAAGATCCTTTGTTAAAGCAATTACTTCATTATGTAGTTCGTGATGAAGCAAGGCATGTAACTTTTGGTATAAATTATTTAGAAGATTATCTAAAAACACTATCACCTGAAGAAATAGAAGATAGAGCTCAATTTGCATATGAAGCCTGTGTTATATCTAGAGATAGATTAATTAATACAAAATCAGAGCAAAGATTTTTAAAAATGACAGAAGAGGAAGCAAGAGAATTTTCTTTAAATACTGGAAGTTTTGAATTGTTCAGAAATTTCTTATTTACTAGAGTGATGCCAAATCTTAAGAGAATTGGTTTATTAACTGATTCGGTAAGACCAAAATTTGAGGCTTTAGGTCTTCTTGAGTATGAGAATGCTCCAGATGATTTTGAGTGTGACTGGGCTGAAATGAAAAAGCCTTTAGAAAAGTTTGGTCAAATTCCAGAAGTTGTCTAATCTTTAAATTTGTTTTTCTGACTATACCTATTTAGTATAGTACTTATCTTGGAGTAACTAATATGTCTAAACATTCAGCATTAAATAGATTTGGAAGATCAGGAAATCCTGCATTTTCAAAAGGATTTGGAATCAATGAGAATATTAGTGGAGAGGCGATGACCCTTGACGGCACTGTTAATAAAACTGGTATTTTATTGGCGTTATGTGTTGGGGGTGCTTATTTTGGTTGGAACTCTCCAGGTTTAGTTATGCCCGCAATATTAATAGGTTTTGTGATAGCATTATTTACGATATTTAGGCCTAAAAATTCTCCTTATACTGCACCTGCTTATGCAGCTATAGAAGGAGTAGCGCTTGGCGGAATTACTATGATTTTTGAGGCGCAATATCCAGGTATAGGCATTCAAGCTATTGGATTAACTTTTGGAATACTTGCATCACTTTTATTTTGTTATAAAAGCGGAATTATTAAACCAACTGAAAATTTCAGACTGATGATTTTTGCAGGAACAATGGGAATATTTATCCTTTATTTAGTTAGTTTTATTATGAGCTTTTTTGGAAATAGTATTGGATTTATTCATTCAAATGGTCTGTTTGGTATTGGATTTTCTTTATTTGTGGTTGCGATTGCTTCGCTAAATCTCGTTCTTGACTTTGATTTTATCGAAGAAGGAGCTGAAAAAGGTATGCCTAAATATCTTGAATGGTATGGTGCGTTTAGTCTGATGGTAACTTTGATATGGTTGTATTTAGAAATACTTAGACTCTTAGCAAAAATTAGAAGTCGGTAATACTTTTGAATTCAATTATATTTATAATCTTAGCCCTCTTCTCTTTATATGTTTTTTTTAAACTTGGGAAAGTCAGAGCGTCTGGAAAACAACTAAATAGAGATAATAGAATTAATAGGTTTGGTCAAAAAGAGCAAAGAGGTAATATTATTGAAGGAGAGTCTGAAGAGATAAAAGATGATGATGAAAAATAAAATATTTAAAAATATTAATATAACTTTTTGCGTTTTAATTCTTTCCAGTCAAATAATTATAGCTCAAGGAATTATTCCAAGTCCGCCAATTATTCAACCAGGAGCACCTGGAGAAGCTTCTAAAAAACTTGATGCAAAAGCTGCAACTAATATTGCTAATACCTCATATATAAAAGCTGATGTTAAATTCCTTCAAGGGATGATAGTGCATCATGAACAAGCAATAATCATGTCAGAGATGGCAAACGAAAGAACAAATAATAAAACAATACTAGACCTTGCAAAAAGAATTGATGTTTCTCAGAAAGATGAAATTAACTTTATGGAAAGTTGGTTAAAGCAAAGAAATGAATATGCTGATAGTCCTCATAATGATCATCATATACATGAAAGTCATCATATGCATATGAATATGGCTGGTATGGCTACTCCTAAACAATTAAATGATTTAAGTAATTCAAAAAGTACAGATTTTGATAGATTATTCCTTCAACTTATGATCACCCACCACGATGGTGCATTAGAAATGGTTGAAGAGTTAAAAAAATATCCAGGAAATGCTTATGACCCTATTCTAAATGAATTTGTATCAGATCTTGTTAATGATCAGGGTGTTGAAATAGAAAGAATGAATGGTATTTTAGTTGGGCTTTCAGATGATCCAAGGTCTGGATTAGCACCTGGTTTATTTATTGCTGATGAAGCTATTTTAAATATGGAATTAATAACCTCACTAAGAAAACCAACTGGTTTTTTTGATCCAAATAATCCTACTGCAAAGGGATCAGAGGACTTAACAGAAGATAATGAAAATAAAACCACTGCAGAGATTTCAAGGTCTCTTAGATCGCCGATGTTATCTTTTGCAAACACTGATATGGCTTTCAAGGATAATATTCTTATTGCAGGGAGTTATCATGGTTTTAATATTTATGAATTAAATGATAATGGGATTCCAAGCCTTATTTCTTCTGTTGTTTGTCCAGGTGGTCAAGGGGATGTATCAATAGTTGATGATTTACTTATTATGTCTGTTGAAGAAAATAGAAGCAGAGTTGATTGCGGTTTAGAAGGAGTTAATAGAGATTCAAGCTCTGACAGGTTTAGAGGAATAAGAATTTTTGATATCTCTGATTTAACTAAACCAAAGCAAGTTGGAGCTGTTCAAACATGCAGAGGGTCTCATACCCATTCAGTAGTCTCTTCCTCAGATAAAAAGATTATTGTATATAACTCAGGAACCGGTCGTGTTAGAGATAATGAAGAATTATCTGAATGTTTTGGTTGGGATGGTGGCGGAACATCATATTTCACGATTGATATTATAGAAATTCCTATAAAAAACCCATCTGAATCAAAAATTGTCAAAAGTCCTGCTGTGTTTATGGATATGGAAACAGGAAGAGTTGCTGGTTTATGGCGTGGTGGCGACCATGGAGATGATACTCAAGATACTGAACCAACTGATCAATGTCATGATATAACTGTATTTCCATCTGCAAATATTGCTGCTGGAGCTTGTTCTGGTAATGGAATCTTATTTGATATAACAGACCCATATAACCCAAAAAGATTAGATGTTGTATCAGATGTAGGTTTTGCTTATTGGCACTCAGCAACTTTTAATAATGATGGTACTAAAGTAATTTTTACTGATGAATGGGGTGGCGGTGGTCGAGCAAGATGTCGCGCATGGGATCCATTGGATTGGGGTGCTGATGCAATATATGACATTGTTGATAACAAACTTGAATTTAAGAGTCACTATAAAATGCCAGCTCCTCAGCTAGAGACTGAAAATTGTGTTGCACATAATGGATCTATAATTCCAATACCTGATAGAGATATCTTTGTTCAAGCATGGTATCAAGGCGGCATCTCAATAATTGATTTTACAGATTCTTCTAATCCTATAGAAATAGCCTATTTTGATAGAGGCCCAATACTTAAAGATTTATTGATTACTGGAGGGTACTGGTCAACATATTTCTATGAAGGTTTTATATATGGTACAGAAATTACGAGAGGACTTGATGTTTTTAGACTAGTTCCAAGTGAATTTATTACTGAAGATGAGATTAAAGCTGCAGCAAATGCATATCCTGCATTAGGTTCTAGGGTATTTAATCCACAACAACAGATACCTATGGCTTGGCCAGAAAGCGCTTCTGAATAATTATTTAATTTAAATATTATGGAAATAGCTATAGATTTTGGTATTACTAATACTGATATTCTTGTGTCTAATAAGACGGAAAAAATCTATTCCTCTATTCCATCGGAAGAAATTAATGATAATTTTTTAAAGAAAATATTTGACCTTACAAAATTAGACTCTAATAAAGTAAAAAAAATTGCTGTAACTGGAGGTAAATCAGCTAACCTCAATAATACTTTTAAAGATATTCCTATTTTTAAAGTGAATGAAGTCGAAGCAATTGGGCTGGGGGCAAAGAATTTATATAATATTAATAATAAGAAATTTGTTGTTATAAGTGCTGGGACAGGAACGGGTTGTGTTTTTTATGATGAAAAAAATTACCAATATCTTGGAGGAATATCTATCGGTGGCGGTACATTACAAGGCCTTTCAAACTTATTAATAAACACTTCTAATATCCATGAAATAGAAAAACTTTCAAATAAAGGAAATAGAAAAAACATAGATCATCTAATTGGTGAAGTTGTAAATGATATAGGGTCTTTAAATCCTAGTATTACAGCTTCAAATTTTGCCAAAGCAAAAGAAATTAAGAATCACAACCCAAAAGATGTTGCAGCATCTTTAACAAATATGATTGGTGAAGTTATTGGAACAACCGCATATTTAAATGCAATTTTGGCCGGTGTAGACAAGGTGTATTTTCTTGGAAGACTCTCATTATCAAAAACTATAAAAGAAGCTATTGATCAAAGATTAAAATTAGCAAATATTAATGGTATATATGAAGAGAATAGAGAATATGGTAATGTACTCGGAGCATTAGCTTGTATTCAAACAAAATAAGTAAATTTTTTATATAATTCTAATAATATGGAAGTAGTTACAGATAAATCAGTCATTATAACCTTTGCTATACCAGTATTTTTTTTATTAATAATGGTTGAATATGTCTATGGAAGATATATTGGTAAAAATACATATCGACTAAATGATACTGTTACCAGTATAACAATCGGGATGATCAGCAGATTTCCAACTATGTTAAATCTTGGAATGCAAAGTGTAATATTCTTGTATATAAGCTCATCTCTTAACTTAGAATTACTTTCTGTAAAAAACCCTTTTACATGGATAATGGCATTCCTTTTATATGATTTGTCTTATTACTGGATGCATAGAATGCATCATGAAATAAAAATTTTATGGGCAACTCATAGCGTTCACCATCATGGAGAAGATTATAATCTTGCTACTGCTCTAAGACAGACAAGCACTGGATGGTTATGGAAATGGATTTTCTATATGCCAATGATAATGCTTGGAGTCCCTGTTGAAGTATTTATAGCAGTCGCTGGAGTGAACTTAGTTTATCAATTTTGGGTGCATACAGAACATATTGGTCATTTAGGGTTTTTAGAAAAAATATTTATAACTCCTATGAACCATAGGATTCATCATGCTAAAAATAAAGAATATATCGATGCTAATTATGGAGGAGTGTTTATTCTTTGGGATAGAATTTTTGGAACATATACACCTCAAAGATCAGACTTAGAGCCAGTATATGGAACAGCAACTCCTTTAAATAGTTGGAATCCCATGTGGGCAAATTTCCAAGTATTTTCTATTATGATTAAAGATACAATCAAAACAAAATCATGGAAAGATAAAATAAAAGTATGGTTTTCTGAAACATACTGGAGACCTGAAGATTGTATTGAAGACAAAAATCCAGATGATTTTTACAAAAAGTTTAATCCTGAAATTACCTCTGATATAAAGTTCTTTAGTTTCTTCCAAATGCTGCTAACAATTGCTGTATCAGGCGCAGTACTTACATTTGTTGCAACGCATACATATTCTGAAATTGCAATCTTTGCCATCGCTATAATTATTATATCTACGCTTACAGGTTATTTAATGCAAGCAAAAATATTAGCCTATCGCTTAATAATGTTTTTTTCTTTTTTTGCTATTTTAGGAATATATTATTTTGAGTTTCTTAATTTAGAACTTATTTCAACAAAATTACTTTTAGCGCAATTATATCTAAATATATTTGCAGTGATTGCAATATATTTTATGCAATCACTACAAAATATAAAGATGATAGGAACAAAATAAATTACTGAACATCAAATCTATCTGCGTTCATTACTTTATTCCACGCATTAACGAAATCTCTAGTAAACTTCTCACTTGAATCATCTTCAGCATAAACTTCTACAATTGCTCTTAATTGAGAATTCGAACCAAATACTAAATCAGACCTTGAAGCCGTTCTAACTTTTTCACCAGAATTTCTATCAAATGCTTCATAGGAATTGCCTGTTCCATTTGGTTTCCATTGAACAGACATATCAAGTAAAGTTTTAAAATAATCATTACTCAATTTACTAGAATCTTCTGTAAATAACCCATGTCCATTTGAACTTATTCCTAAAGATCTCATGCCGCCCATCAGAACTGTCATCTCAGGTGCTGTAAGTCCTAAAAGCTGTGCTTTATCTAACATAATTTCTTCAGGAGCAGTATTTACACCTTTAGCATGAAAATTTCTAAATGCATCTGACATAGGTTCTAAAACTTCAAATGATTCAATATCAGTTTGTTCCTGAGAGGCGTCACCCCTTCCTGGAGTAAAAGGCACTTCTAGCCCTGAAGCCATTTCTATTGCAACATTACCAGCCAAAACAATGATATCTGCTATTGAAACCCCTGAATCATTTGAAATAGTCTGATATACATCAAGAATCTTACTTAATTGAGTAGGATTATTTGCTTCCCAATCTTTTTGTGGAGCTAATCTAATCCTTGCGCCATTTGCGCCACCTCGCATATCAGAAGCTCTAAAAGTAGATGCACTTGCCCATGCTGTTTCAACCATTTCTTGAATTGATAGGCCAGATTCAGCAATCATTTTCTTCACTTCTTCAATATTGTATTCAGAATTACCTGCTGGCACTGGATCCTGCCAAATTAATTCTTCTTCAGGAATTTCAGGACCTATATATCTAGTTTTTGGGCCCATATCTCTATGAAGAAGTTTAAACCATGCTCTGGCAAACGCATCAGCAAATTCATCAGGATTTTCATGGAATCTTTTTGAAATTTCCTTATAACTTGGGTCTTCTCTTAAAGCCATATCCGCAGTGGTCATCATTGTAGGTACCTTCTTTGATGAATCCTCAGCATCAGGAGCCATATCTTCTTCTGTTTGACCAATTGCATGCCATATATGTGCCCCTGCAGGACTCTTTGTAAGCTCCCACTCATAGCCTAATAATAAATCAAAATATCCATTATCCCATTGAGTTGGATTTGCAGTCCAAGCACCCTCGATACCACTAGTAATAGTATCGCTACCCATACCAGAACCATAAGTACTTAACCATCCAAAACCCATTTCTTCGATTGGTGCACCTTCAGGTTCAGATTGAACATTTTCTTCAGCACCTGCGCCATGAGATTTACCAAAAGTATGACCACCAGCAACCAAAGCTACAGTTTCTTCGTCATTCATTGCCATTCTTCCAAATGTTTCTCTAATATCATGAGCGCTTGCCAGTGGATCTGGGTTTCCATCTGGTCCTTGCGGATTAACATAAATTAATCCCATTTGAACTGCTGCAAGAGGATTGTCTAATTCTCTTTCGCCTTTATATCTTTTATTTTCTAACCATTCAGACTCAACACCCCAATGAATATCTTCTTCAGGACCCCATATATCTGGTCTACCACCACTATATCCAAAAGTTGTCCCTCCCATAGATTCAATTGCAACATTTCCTGCCAGAATAATTAAATCTGCCCAGCTAATTTGCTTTCCATATTTCTGCTTAATTGGCCATAAAAGTCTTCTTGCCTTATCAAGATTTCCATTATCAGGCCAGCTATTTAACGGCGCAAAACGCTGCGCGCCAGTTCCACCGCCGCCCCTTCCATCGGTATTTCTGTATGTACCTGCAGCATGCCAAGTCATTCTAATAAAGAATGGGCCATAATGACCATAATCTGCAGGCCACCAATCTTGTGAATCTGTCATTAAGTCATTTAAATCTTTCTTTAGCGCTTCATAGTCTATTTTTTTGAATTCTTCCCTATAATCAAAATCATCATCCATTGGATTTGATTTTGTATCATGTTGATGCAATATATTTAAATTTAATTGGTTAGGCCACCAATCTTTATTTGATGTACCGCTAGAACTATGAGTTGTCATAGCTCCATGCATTACAGGACATTTTCCTTCAGTTTTATCGGTCATTTTTAATGATCTCCTAAAATGTGCAGTTAGTAATTTATATATTAAATATACTATTAAAGAAAATAAAAAAAAAGTATTTGAAGTATATAAATTGGTGGAGCTACGCGGGATCGAACCGCGGACCCCCTGCTTGCAAAGCAGGTGCTCTCCCAGCTGAGCTATAGCCCCACATTAAGTTGCAATATTGTACTTTAATGAAGATTTTTTTGTATATTTAATCTAAATTCTTTTTATTATTGATGGGTGCCAGTTTAGAAGGCGCTTTTGATATTGATGAATGATTATTTGAGCTAGCTGAACCATTTTGTATGGTTTGTTTGTATTTATTAAATACTTCAAAAAGCAAGTAAAACCAAAAACCATTTATAAGAGGTTCGATTATTGCATCTATTGCTGCTAGATTTAATGGCGCTCCTGTAAGCAATCTATTGCAGGTCATAGCAATTAAGATGTGCCCAATTGTATAAATGAATGCTAAATAAATTCCGATTTTACTTGTAATAAATTTTTCTTCGATAATTTTTTTTAAAAAAACTAAAAGGAAATAAAACCAAAAGCCATTGATTATTGGTTCGATGAACGCATCTGCAGCAGCCATATCCAAGGAGGCACCTGTAATAATTCTATTACAAGCCATTGCAATAAATATATGGCCTATGGTGTATATAACTGCGAGAAATAGGTTGTCATATTTGAAAACCTTTACATCATCATATTGAAGTAATTTTTTCATAGTCCTATTCTAAATCAAAAAAAGGGGCAATAATACATTGCCCCTCTAGTAATATCAGGGGATATTTTTACACCCCTCTCGCCCAAATTAGAAATTCAGTGCAAATCCTACCTTCATTGTTCTAGGTTTTTGTGATCTAGCTCCATCTTTTGGTGCTCTAGCTACAACATCCTCATCATCAAGAAGGTTTTCAACACCAACATAGATATCAACATTCTCGTTTAATGCTTTTCTTAAATTAATATCTACGAAACTATGAGCATCTATAGTTTGGTTAGTGCCGCAAGCAGCGGTAGAACATGAGCTACCATTATTTACCCATCTTACATTGCCACTTAAGCCATTTGATTTTACAAACCCTGCTACTAAAGCTAATGATCTATCTGGTACATAAGGAACATCGTCGCCTGCTGCAACAACCCCCCAATAATCACCATCATCATCAAAACTGTTTGCGAATGTAGCATCGGTAGATGTGTATGTTAAGCCTATTGGATAAGACGTTCCATTATTGCCCTCAAGAATCATAGAACCAGAAACTTCAAGACCTGACACGTCAACTGCACCACCGTCAAAAACATCTCCTTCGTTGCAATCGCCACCTTGAGAATTTTTACATTCTGCTTTTAAGCTCTCATAATCACTTTGAAAGTAGAATACTTCAACATCAGACATTCCTTCGGAATATCTCAATCCTAATTCCATATTATCGGCTGTTTCAGGATCTGTACCAAACATAGCTGTCATACCTTCATGAAAACCAGCAACAAGTTGCATATTTTCATTTAGATCATAAGTTGCACCAAATCCAGTAGAAGTATAATCTCCATCTTTTGTTTTTGGATAACTGCTATTTAATTGTGTTCTAGTTGGAGTTCCATCATCCCATCTATTTTCAACTTGATCATATTCTTCGGATCTATGACCAATTGTTACAACTAAATCTCCTAATGTAATTTTGTCTTCAATGTAATAAGAAGTTGCTTCAGATTCTCTTAATCTATTATTGCTTCCTGTATAGCCAGTACCACATGAATAAAGAGCAGAATTAACTCCACTTGCACTTTGATCAAAGCATTCATATTCTTGATATCTGCTCTCAGAGTCTTCCATATCTCTATAACCAACAGTTAAGGCATGCATTCCAACTTCGGTCGAAACCTTAAATTGAAAGCCTTCATTGGTATAGAATCTATTATTATGCTTAAGCTTTACTTGCACAGCTAATTGACCATCAAGGATTGCTTGAGCATTTGCGTTGCCTGCGTTAGCTGCAGAAATAACGCTATTAATACCATTACTTACACCATGAGCTTTAGTATTATTTGCTTTGTCAACTTTAAACCAATCTCTGTGGTAATCATTACTCCATTTAGAGGCAACAACATCAAAGTTACCTATTGATCCAGCATATGTTAATGACATTTGATCTCCATCATTATCCATAACATCGTATTGAGTCATTCCATATCTTAATCTTGGATTTTTATTAAAGCTTGCTTGAGAAAGGCCTACATAAGATTGTTCTGATTTCTCATTCATTTCTAACATCTTAAGTGTTAATGAATGATTGCCTGATTCATATCTTGCTTTAAACATGACATCAGATTTATTAAATCCAGTGTCGCCTCCTACATTTGCGATACCATCAAAACCATCGGTTTGATGTTCATGAACTTCAACTAATGCTCCTAAATTTCCAGAATTACCGCCATAATAACCATGAGTTCTAACCATACCATTCTGACCTAACTCTTGAATAAATTTACCTGAGTTAGCTTCAGGAATTGGAGTACTAATTAAATTTATTGCGCCTCCAATTGTGCTTGGCCCCTGGCTAATAGATGCAGGTCCCTTTAATACCTCAACTGAATTAATTCTTCCTGTAGTTGGAAAATAGTATGCAGAAGAAGAAGTATATGGAGCCGGAGCAATTAATATTCCATCCTCCATTAAAGTTACCTTTGCCGCTCTATCGATAGAAGTACCACGAATAGAAATATTTGGTCTCAATCCATAACCATCTTCAGTTCTAAAGTAAACACCAGGAACAGCTGATAGTATTTTATGAATATCTGTATCCATTTGTTTTTTCAGATCTGCATTTGATATAACTGATCCAGAGCCTGGAAGTTCTTTTGCATCATCTTTAGTACCAATAATTGTTACTGATTCAATCTCTGTTCCTTCCTCAGCACTTAAAACAAATGATGAAACTAAAAATACACCTATGAAAAATAAAGGTGAAATATCATAAAAGAATTTATTTAAGATTTTGTTCATAATTATCCTCATAAAAATTAAGTTGAAAGCTACTTTTATTCGCCTAAAGATTTCTGATTAATTAAAATCTAAAAACTGCACACTTTTAGGGGAATGACCAATAAAGTAGCTTCCATGAATGGGAATGATAATGATTCTCATTTAGATTTGCAAGTAGAAATTAAAAAATATTTATATATCTTTTAATAATTAATTTAATAAGGGATTTAAAATTTTAAGCTTTTACTTACTGTTGCCTTTAATTGCAAAATAGGCACTTAATATTAAAAGGAATATTTGCTCACTCATGAAAAGTTTTTTTGTGATCAACCAATCTGAGTGGGCTATAAAAATTGCTCCTATCATGATAACTCCGCCCATGCCACCAGCAATCCTGGTAATCAAATTGCCTACATGATTACTTAATAAGCCACCTAATATTATTCCTGCTCCTGCTGCGACCTCTCCTATCGCAACCATGCTAGTCACAATTTCTGGGTTCATATAACCCATACTTTCAAACCATGTAACCATTCTTTCAGGCGGTAATGGGAACTTCCCTATTCCGTGGAGTATAAAAGATGTTCCTAGTCCTAATCTTAATAACCAAGGTGAAATTGGTGCTAATGGTTTTGCAATTGACTCAAGTAGATTATTTAGTTTTTTCATTTTTTAACCTTTGATAGATTTAAAAATTATATCGTTATCTCGACAAAGTTCAAAACCTTTTAAATTAATGAATTGATTAAGTTCTTCTTGGCCTATTTTTATATTTGCAAACATCTTCCCGCATGGTGAAACTTTTTCTTCCTCTATGCACCCCATATCAAATAAAGTGGATCTTATATTCCCCAAATTATTTTCTAATGAGACCCATCCCTCATATATACCATTAAATAACTGTATATTAATTTTAGAGCGAAGGTCCACAAATGAATCTTCACCTTCTGCAGATATAAAAATTTCATTATCTTTTCTAGTTTTGAGTAATGTTAATTTTTGCTCTTCAATCAAATCACATTTGTTATTTACAATAATCTGGGGAATATCTAATAATTTTAAATCTTCTAAAATTTTATTTACTTCTAAAATTTTTACTTTGTAATCTTTATCTGCAATATCAACTATATGCAGTAATAAATCTGCTGTCTGTAATTCATCTAAAGTTGCTTTAAATGATTCTATGAGCTGGGTAGGAAGATTGGATATAAATCCTACAGTATCAGAAAAAAGTATAGGTCCATGTGCAGGATTCTTATTTTTTCTAGTAACTGAATCCAAGGTTGCGAACAACTTATCTTCAGCAACTTGTGTACTTTCGGTTAATTTATTAAATAAAGTGGTTTTTCCTGCATTGGTATAACCCACCAAGGCAACTAACTTATTCCTACTTTTTTTTCTTGAATATCTATTAACTTGTCTTTGTTTATGTGCTTTTTCCAATCTTTGGTTTAATCTCTTTATTCTTTTTCCTATTAACCTTCTATCTGTTTCAAGCTGAGTTTCACCAGGACCTCTTAAGCCTATTCCACCCTTCTGCCTTTCTAGGTGAGTCCAGCCTCTAATTAGTCTTGTTGATAGGTGGTTAAGTTGAGCTAATTCAACTTGTAATTTACCTATATGGGAAGTTGCTCGAGAAGCAAAAATATCAAGTATTAATTCAGTCTTATCAATCACTCTTTTATTTAAGTAAAGTTCAAGATTTCTATTTTGCGATGCGGTGAGTTTGTGATTTATTATTACTAGGTCTATATGATTTTGAGAAATTACAGTTTTAATATTTTCTAATTTTCCTTGAGATAGGAAGGTTTTAGTTGATGGAGTTTTCTGATTAAGTTTTATCTTTTCTTTAATTTTTGTATCACAAGAAGAGACTAAAGAACAAAACTCTTCATAATCATTTTCTAATTTTGTTTGTTGAGCTAAAGATTCAACTTCGATAAAAATTAGACAAGCATTTTGAATCTTATTGTTTTCAACAATATGCATGAACTAAATGTTATTTTGGTTGGAGTAGAAAGCGAAAATTATTTTCATAACTTCCGCTTTATCTAAATCTTTTATTCAGCGAAATCGAGTCCTTTTGCTTTTTCAACTTCTCTTTTATTAGGATTAACTGACTCTCTAAATGGAACATCAACAACTTCGCCTTCAACTGGCTCGCCAGGTGATACTGAATATTCATCAGGTAATCTAACTAATAATTTAGTGCCTATTTCCGATGAAGACCATGGCACCCAAGCTAGAGCAATGTTTGTTTCGAGCTCTGGAGACCACCAAGGAGAAGTGACATAACCCATATCATTTCCATCGGTATCAGCAATCAACCAAAAATCTGGAGCATAATCTGTTATTTCCTTTCCGCCTAAAGTTATGCCAACCATTTTCATTTTAAAAGGAGCTTTGCCATCATCAATGACTGCTCTTTGTTTTTCAAGCTCTTCTTTACCAATATAATCAGCAGCTTTATTTCGAGGCACTTGATATGCAAGATTAACTTGGAATGGAGATGTTTCATGATCTAAATCTTGACCCCAAGATAAAATACCAGCTGCAATTCTACGATGATGAGCTGGTGCTATAACCATTAAACCAAATTCCTCACCTGCTTCAAGAACTGCATTCCACATTTTTTCTGCATTTTCATGTGCATCACGAACATAGATTTCATAACCTTTTTCACCAGTAAATCCAGTTTGGCTAATAACACAATCAGCTCCGCCAACTTTTGTTTCCATTAGTCCGTAATATGGAACATCTCTTAATTCTTCACCAGCTAACTTAGCCATAAGATCTTCAGATAAAGGTCCCTGTATTTGAACAGGACATACATCTATTTCATCAATCTTGACATCAAATTTTTTCGCTACATTTACTCCTTGAAGCCATAACAAAAGATCGCTATCTGAAATAGAAAACCAAAATTCATCTTCTGCAAGTCTTAATAAAACTGGATCATTAAGAATCCCGCCCTTGTCATTACATAATATTGCATATTTGCCATGCATCGGTTCAATTTTTGTTGCGTCACGAGTTATTACAAAATCTGTAAAAGCTTCTGCGTCTGGCCCTTTAACTCTTATCTGTCTTTCAACAGCAACATTCCACATAGTTACTCTATTCACTAATGCGTCATATTCAACCATGGCTCCACCATCCTCAGGTCTAACGTATCCTCTTGGATGATAAATTCGATTATAAATTGTTGCTCTCCAGCAACCCGCTTCATGGGATAGATGCCAAAAAGGCGATTTTCTTACACGAGTTGAGATTAATAGTTCGGTTGGAGTACGGCCACTCTGCCTTAGATTATATGGTACTACCCGATCACTTTGATCTACACTTGGATGGTTTGGATGAGTCATATTTCCCCCTTCAAATTTATGACAAATATATAAGATTTATCATCTGATTAAACGACATTTTTTTAACTTTGTAAATCAAAATTTTCAATAGATTTATGCCTAAAAATTAAGCATTATTTTGAACTAATTTATAAACTATATTTTGATAAAAATATTATTCTAAATTAATTGTTTTTCCTGGTTTTAAGGTTATAAAATCAATCGAATTATTTTCTTTAACAGCATTTTTAAGCCTTTCTCTTGGTTCGATTGTATCCTCATCAGTAAGAGAAAAAGTGCCCCAATGCATCCCAAAAGCTTTTTCTGCTTCCAAATCTAACATGATTTGAATGGCATCTTCAGGATTTACATGGCTCTCTGCCATAAACCATTCAGGGTCATATGCACCTATTGGTATGAATGCATATTTAGGGGAACCGAGTTTAATTTTTGTATCTTTAAAATCATTAGAATATCCGGTATCACCAGCATGATATAAAGAATATTCCTTATGTTTTATGTACCAACCTCCCCATAAACTTTTATTTCTATCAAATAAGGATCTTTTTGACCAATGTTGAACAGGAGTAAAGATAAATTCAAAATTGCTTGCTTTAAATGATTGCCACCATTTAAATTCATAAGCATTTTTAATTCTTTTTCTTTTCAGCAGCTTAAGATCTCCAGCTGGAACTAAAAAAATAGCTTTTGGATGTTTTTTTGAAATCTTAATTAAGGATTTTATATCTAAATGATCATAGTGATTGTGACTAACAGTTACAAAGTCTATATTAGGAATTTTATCTAGTGGTATTGCAGGAGGAATAAGTCTTTTTGGCCCAATGTTTTTGAAAGGAGAAGCTCGATCAGAAAAAACTGGATCTGTAAGTATTGTTATTCCATCTTTTTTAATTAAAAAGGTTGAATGGCCAATCCAAATAACATAATTATCATCTTCTTGTAGATTCAAATTCTTCCATTCAGAAGATATTTCTATATTGCTTATTTTTGGTTCAATGTCAGATCTAATCCATTTAATCATATCGCTAAATGTTTTATCTAAAGATTCACCATTTGTATTCTTGTATTCAGCAAAAAGAGATACTGAAATAAGTAAATATAATGAAAGTAAAATTTTAATCATCTTTTTTCTTGATAAAAAATTCAGAAATAATCTATCTAACTCTAATATATTGAATTACTTATCGTTAATTCTTCAAGAATATTTTCTGCCTCATCTAACTTTTCTAATGTCCAAAGAAGATATCTGGAATCTACAGAAATAGTTCTTGCATCAGGTATATATTTATAATCTGCGATAATTGTTTCAAGCATGCCATCAAAAGCTAATCCAACAAGCTCAAATTTTGAATTAATAGTTGCAGACCCTGAATTGCCATTAGTTATATCTAACGTTGAAAGAAAGTTAACTGGTACTGAATTAATTGGCTTATAAAAATATTTACCATAATCTTTTGCTTCGATTAAATTTAAAAGTTTTTCGCTAGCATTAAATGGTTTTATGCCTGAATGTTTTTGAGCAATACCCTCTAGTCTTGTAAAAGGCTCATAAATTAAACCATCTTTTAGAGATACGCCGGCAACATTTCCATAAGTAACTCTAAGAGTTCCATTGGCATCTGCATACATTTGCTTGCCAGATGATTCATAATATTTTTTTAAAAGACCTATAAATTTTGATTTAAGTAATTGCCTTTTTGCTCCTATTTCTTCAGATTCTTTCTCATAGGCTAAAGACTCATCAAAAGTATCTTTTGCAAAAACAATTAAGGGATCTTGAGAGTTATTTAATTCATCTAAGCTCATCTCAAACATTTGTAAAAAATTTTCTGAGGTTTGGTAATCTGTTGAATAAATCTCATCAACTTTGCTTAGAATTATTTCCTTGGATTCATCCAAGCTAAGGAGCTTGCTATAAGTAGCTCTTCTTAAGGATGAATCAAAGCCTGAATAAACAATTAGTCTATCTTCAAATATAGCCCTATCTACTCTTGGATCAAATGAATAATCTAGACTCTTAATTCGATTAATAATTCTTTCCTGGTCTCTATCTTGATAACCTGGTTTTCTTTCTGCATCAATTTTTTCTCTCTCAACAGCATTCCTATAAATTCTTTTTGCTTGTGAGATTAAAGCAGAATTTCCATAGTAAGATCTGGCTAGGCTTTTTTGTTGATCTTCATCAATTAAGTTTAGTAATTCACTAAGATAATTTTTATCAGTTTCTGATGCATCTTTTTCAACAAAATCTAAAAAATTTCTCCATTTAATTTTCTCAGATTCAATAAGTTTAAAGTTGTTTGCACCATCTATTTGACCGGATATTTTCTTATAGTAGTTTTCGTAACCACTTTTTAAACCTCGATATTTAAGCATAGAGCCATCAGAAGAATTAGTATTCTGCTCCATTAGATCAATACCTCGTTTGAGAAATTTTACAGTCTCATGAAATCCAGTTTCAAGATCCCATTTGATTTCATTAAAAGTAATAGTTCTATTGGTTCTTCCCGGATATCCAACAACCATGACAAAATCACCATCTTTTACACCCTTAGCAGAAACTTTTAAAAATGAATCAGATTTATAAGGCACATTATCTTTGTTAAATTCCTTACTAGAACCATCTTTGGCTGTATATGCTCTAAGTAATGCAAAATCGCCTGTATGTCTTGGATACATCCAGTTATCTATTTCTCCTCCATATTCTCCAATGTATGAGGGAGGCGCATAAACTAATCTAACATCTTTTATTTTTAATACTTTTTCTAATTTATATGTTTCACCACTAAAGAACGATCTGACCCTACATTCAAATTCATCAGAAGTCTCACACTCTCTTATTATTGCTTTTTTGTTATCTTCAATAATTTCAGCTCTTTCAAGGGCAGCAGTGTCATCACTTAAACCATCTAATACTTTATTGGTAATATCAGTACTTTCTAAGGTTACATATACACGCGCCCCTGGAGCAGACCTTTTTTCATCATCTTTTGTTCGTGCAACAAAACCTGTTTCAAATAAATCAGATTCCGCATTTGAATTGAATTGAAGATAGCTTCTTTCTATACAGTGATAATTTGTAGCTATTAAGCCTAGATCTGAAACAAAAGCTGCTGAACAGCCTCCTAAACTTACAATAGCGTTCATGGGATGCTTAAATAAGTCACTAACATTAGCAACACTCCCCTTATAACCACTGGCACGAAGTTCTTTTTGTAATGATTTCATTTGATATGGTTCCCACATTCCTTCATCAGCAGTAATATTTAGAACAAAAATTGTTAAAAAAATAAACATATATTTTTTAATCATTAGAAATCCTTTATAAAATTTATAGTTGTTATTATATATCTAAAGTAAATCATCTTGGGTATTGGCACATTATGTTCGTAGTCATAAATTGTTTATGAATACAGAGGCGGCCCTTTGTCCATCGTTCCACGCACCATCGACGTATCCACTGCGATTAGAGAGAGCTTCGCCTGCGAGCAAGATGCGACCGGCAATTGGATGCTGTAGTATTTTTTTCTCATTGCCGAGTGTATCCAATGAACTGTGTGAGTAAGCGCCAAGTGCATAGGGGTCATTCCCCCAGTCGGTGGTACTATAATCGATAGGATCGGGGGCATCGGAGCCCAAGATAGATCTGACGTTAACGTGAAGTGCAGTCGCCAGTTCGTCGATCGACAATGAGTCCGCTGCAACCTGCTTATCCCCAGCACTCAAGGCCATAACCATAGGCTGGCCTTTAATCGCTGCCACGTTGACCATGAAATTGAAATAAGGCGAGTCATGCAGTGCCACCAAGTGGTGTTCCTTAGCCCAATTCATATTGGGGTAAACGAGACAGGTTTTCTTTTCATTGCCAAATCCGAGGCGGTCTATCGCAGCTCTGTGTTCGATGGGTAATCCCGGATCAAATTGGATTGTCCCACCCTTAAGCAAACCAAGAGGAACTGTCACGATCACAGCGTCAGCGTCGATGCGGCGGCGAGTGGTTTGAACGGTAACCCCATTTTCTGTTCGAATGACAGCCTGAGCCGCTTCTCTTAAGCTGGGCTTAACCTTCTTGGCGAGCGAAGTCACAAACGCTTGCATCCCACCATCGACCATAACATCGTCCGTCGGAAATGGATCGTAACCGTCGTCCCCGATTAAATCATGCTCGAGTAAGAGCGGCGCGATTGAAGTCAGATCTAGGTTGGTCGCTTCGTTAACGATTATGAGTTCTCTAGCGTAAGCCGCCTGTGCGCCGTATTTCTTAAGTAATGGGTCTAGTATGGATGCCATAGAAGGAAGTGTCTTACGCAACCCAAAAAACTCGCGGATACGGAGCTTGATGTAAGGGAGTGTGAGCCGTCTCTCAACTGCTGTCATAAATTCTGCGCCTTCGACGGGTACGTTTACGCCCTTGTATTGAACCAGCGCACGATTGAAATCAGTTGGATAGAGCTTTACCCCCATCGAATCCGCCGTGGTACGAAGATAATTTACTTGGGAGTCTGCAAGCCATGAGGCGCCGGCATCAAAAGGGACGGAGCCTACTAATCTCGTACTGGCGCGCCCGCCCATTCGATCCCGCGCTTCAATTAAGATCACCTTGAATCCAGCGGCCATTAGATTCTCACTCGCTGCAATACCCGAAGCCCCAGCACCAATTACTACTACAGTCGAATTATGTTGGATCCTGTCATACATATGATCTTAAAAGTATTTATATTCCCACTCAATTAGGAAATTATACATTTTAAGAACAGTAAAACCTTGGAAACCCTTTAAAATGGTGGGCTGGGAGGACTCGAACCACCGACCTCACCCTTATCAGGGGTCAACCCTACTTTGAAAAAAAATAAAAGTAGGTATATATTTAATAGAGTTAGATAATGGAGTATATATGGGTTTAATGAAATTTGCTGCAAGAAAAGGTGCTGTGGGAGGCACTGCAAGATGGGTTGCTGATAGATTTCTAGAAGCAATAGCACATCAGTTAATTGATACAAAGAATTGTCAAACTTCAGAGGGAATTCAACAAGAAATACTAAAAATTGTAGATGTTTCACTCCAGTCAAGATTTTATTCTGACCCAAGTCACCCTGACAAAGACTCCATAATGAGTCACTACAAAAGGGTCTCAGGTCCAGGTTTAGCAGGTTTTACAGTTGCCATATTAGAAATCGAAGCAGACTTTGGAAAAAATACACCAGATTATCAAAATACTTTTATGGAAGTGATCCATGAAGAGCTGGTGAAAAAGGGTGTGGGTGATGTAATGATTGATGGGCAACTAAATTAATTACTATGAGTGAGACATTTGTTTACGGAATTATTTGGGGACTGATATCTTTTGCATTAGGAATGTGGTTTTTTTCAATGGACTTTTGGTTAACTAATATCTTGGGATACATAACTGGTGGGTTTGGTGGGTTATGTATAGCAAGAGCATTTAGATTGATGTAGTTGCTGAAAGGCGTAAAAATATAGAGTCACAAGATTAAGTGCTATCAAGTATAAATTGCAAATGGTGGGCCCGGGAGGACTCGAACCTCCGACCAATGGATTATGAGTCCACTGCTCTAACCAACTGAGCTACAGGCCCAATGTTCATATGAACAAAAGAGCGATAATTATATAAGAATTAATTTTTTAAGGAAGTCTTTAAACTTTTCATTTAAAACTGATAGGCTATTATCTTATTATGATTGTTCTAAGTAACTCCACTCCATTTGCTGAAGGTGGTAATAGAAAATGTTATGTGCATCCAAATAATCCTGGTAGATGTCTTAAAGTTGTGCATCCTGGATTGCTCGAAAAAATCATAAAGAATAAACCTTGGTATAAAAAACTTAGATCAAAAAATAGTTTTGATGATAATCTAAGAGAACAAAAAGCTTACAATCAAAAAGCTCTAACAAGTAATAACCCAAAGATATGGAATCATTTAGCGAAATGGTATGGAATGATTGAAACGGATATTGGAATAGCTTCAGAAACTGAACTAATAAAAAATGACAATCAGATTGCTGAAACTCTTGAAAATTATTTATTCACTCATGGGGTTACTGAGGAAATAAAGAAATCTATAGAAGAATTTCATATATGGCTAAGAGAAAATTTAATCTTAACTAAAAATCTTATTCCGCATAATCTAGTTCTAAAAAAACAAGATGGAAAAATAATAATAAAAATTATAGATGGTCTTGGTCCGCAGGCATTTATACCCCTCCATGACTATTCAACTTATTTTGCTAAAAGATACGTCGAAAAGAGAATTAAGTTAATGTGGAGTAGAATTAATTGGGATCTGTCTGGTAGAAAAGGTAATTGGAAATAAAATTTATTCGTCCAAGAAACTTTTTAAGTGACTCGATCTACTAGGATGTCTTAACTTTCTTAAAGCTTTTGCCTCAATTTGTCTTATTCTTTCTCTGGTAACATCAAACTGCTTGCCTACCTCTTCAAGTGTATGGTCTGTATTCATGCCAATACCGAATCTCATTCTTAAAACCTTTGCTTCTCTTGCTGTAAGTGAGGCAAGAACGTCATCAGTTGCAAAGTGTAAACTTTCCTCAGTAGCATTTTCTAATGGAGATTCAATAACAGTATCTTCAATGAAATCACCTAAGCTTGAATCTTCATCATCCCCAATAGGTGTTTCAGTTGAAATGGGTTCTTTTGCAATTTTAAGCACTTTCCTAACCTTGTCTTCAGGCATATCAAGTTCTTGACTTAGTTCTTCTGGAGTTGGTTCCCTACCCATATCTTGCATCATCTGACGAGAGACTCTATTTAATTTATTTATAGTTTCAATCATATGGACTGGGATTCTGATTGTTCTTGCTTGGTCTGCAATAGACCTAGTAATCGCTTGTCTTATCCACCATGTTGCATAAGTAGAGAATTTATAACCTCTTCTATACTCAAACTTATCAACTGCTTTCATCAAACCAATATTACCTTCTTGAATTAAATCTAAAAATTGCAATCCTCTATTGGTGTATTTTTTTGCAATAGAAATAACTAATCTAAGGTTAGCTTCAACCATATCCTTTTTAGCCCGTCGCATTTTGGTTTCTCCCATAGACATATTTCTATTAATTTCTTTAATTTCTTTAATGGATAAACCAATTTTTTCTTCAAGAGCTATAATGTCTTTTTGAGCAATAACAACATCTTGTTTAACGGCCTCTAATAGATCTTTTTTATATTTTTTTTCTTTCATTAAGGCATCAACCCATCTAACTTTAGTTAAATTGCCTGGATATAAAGCTAAAAAATCTTTTCTTGGCATACGAGCTTTTTTAACTAGTTCATTTTGGATAAATCTTTCTTTTTCTCTCAGGCTATTCAATCCATGTCTTGCAATAGCTGCAATATCATCGAACATTCTCGGACTAAATTTTAAGAACTGGAAAATCTCCCCAAGCTTTTTGTATTCTGCATTAGCTTCTTTTGAGTGTCTTCCTTTTTTCTCAATAACTTTAGTGGTTTTATTAAATTGTTTTTTGAGGCTGGTCATTCGTCTTTGAACTTCTTTCATATCAGGACCAGAGGAAGATTCTTCATCTGATGATTCAGCAGCCTCTGCTTCTTCTTTAGCTCTTTGACTTCCGGGCCCTGCTGAAGGGACTTCTTCCATTTCTTCTAAGAACCCTGTTAATAAATCATTAATCTTCTTTTCACCATCTTTTACAAGTTGAAAATAATACAAGACATATTCAACTGTTTTTGGATAATAAACACTTGCATCTAGGAGATCTCTCATTCCCTCCTCTATTCTCTTTGCTATCTCTATCTCGCCTTCTCTAGTTAAAAGATCAACGGTTCCCATTTCCCTCATATACATTCGAACTGGATCAGTTGTTCTTCCAGTTTCATTTTCGACAGCAGCAAGAGCTTCAGCAGCTTGTTCTAAAGCAATATCATCAGAATTTTCAGATTCAGCAAGCATCAAAGTATCAGCATCAGGTGCAGTTTCGTGAACTTGCAAACCCAAGTCATTAATCATCCCAATAATTTCATCTACCTGATCTGGATCAGATATATCATCTGGCAAATGATCATTAACATCAGCATAGGTCAAATAGCCTTGTTCTCTTCCTTTTTCTATAAGCTCTGCAATTCTTGAGCCCTTTTGGTTTAATTTATCCACGGATTAGTTGCACCTCGAGTATATCCCCTATATGTATGGATTGATTATCAAAAATCAATCTAATTTGAGCTTAAATCTTTTATTAAAGCTTTTTCTTCCTGCGACATTTTATCTTTTTTTTAGAATAATTTGTTGTAATTCTCTTTTTTCGGAAGAAGTTAATTCTTGCATATTATACTTTTCTTTTAAAATTTCTTCTCTTTCAGCCTCAGATTTAATAATTAACTCCAAGCAATCTTTTATCATAGACAAAGCATCTTCTTTAGATAATTTGATTTCTGATACCAATGCTTCACCAAAAATATTTTTAACATTTTCATTTGCTATCTTTTCTAAAATAATTGAAGCTGAAATTTCAGGGTTATCTATATAAAAATTTTTAATATCTTTTAAAAAAGAAAATTTAGAATCTGTTTTAATTAGATCGAACTCTTGGGTAGTTGCTAATTTGGGGTATTGGATTAGTGCCATAAAAATACCTAAGACAGACTTCTTTAAAATAGAACTAGAATTTTTTTTAACTTCTTCTTTTTTTGAGGAATTGGATTTTACTGAATTTGATGTATTTTGAGTAAGCTTGGATATATCTAGATCACAAATATTAGATATTTCTTTGATATATGCTTGTTTTAAAGTATCGTTCGAAATTTTATTAATTAGTGGTAATGCAAAACGAGCGACCATTGACCTTCCCTCAACCGAAGTTAAATCATCATGTTCTTTTATAGTCTCTATAAAAAATTCAGAAAATGATTTTGATTCTTTTGCTAGTTTCATGAATGCATCTTTGCCATTTTTTCTAATATAGCTGTCTGGATCTTCATCCGGATCAAGAAATATAAAACTAATTCTGGTATCTTCGCGAAGAAGTGGTAAAGCATTCTCAACAGCTCTCCAAGATGCTTAATGACCAGCCTCATCACCATCAAAAACTATATGGATTGTATTTGTATAACTTAAAATCTTTCTTAGCTGTTCTTGAGTGAAGGCAGTTCCAGATGAGGCAACAGCATTTTTTACATCGTGTTGAAATAACCCTATAACATCCATATATCCCTCAACAAGAAAAATAGAATCAGGCCTTTTATTAATCTCTCTAATTTCAAAGAGGCCATAAAGCTCATACTTCTTTTTGTAAGTTTTGGTTTCTGGCGAATTAAGATATTTTGCTTGGTTATTTTTATCTTCAATTAGCCTGCCACCAAATGCAATACATTCACCTTTTATATTTCTTATAGGGAACATAAGTCTGTCCCTAAACCTATCGTAAAATTCTCCATCATCATTATTTCCAAACAAACCAGATTCTTTAATATCCGTTTCTTCAAATTCTTTTATTAGTCTTTGGTGTAATGTAGGTTTCTTATTTGTTGAATACCCTAATTGAAAAAACTTGGCAGTCTCTCCAGAAATACCTCTATCTTTTAAATATGCAACAGTATTAATACCATCTTTTGATTTAAGTTGTTCATAGAATATTTCTGCAGCACGATTATTTATTTTTGTTGCATTAGAGGTATCGATAGGCGCTTCTTGTTTAGGAACCTCCATTCCAACTTGAGAGGCCAGCATTTCAACTGCTTCAATGAAATCAAGCCCATCATATTTTCTTAAAAAATGTATGGCATTGCCAGACTCTTTACAACCAAAACAGTGATATGTTCCAGTTTCTTCATAGACTTTAAAAGATGCAGTCCTTTCTTCTCCCGATCCATGAAATGGACATTTTGCCCAATATCCACCACCCTTTCTTTCAAGAGTCACTCTTCCTCCAATGACATCTACAATATTTACAGAAGCTAGTAAACGTTCAATAAATGATGATGATATCGACATAATTATTTATTTCTATTAAACCAATTATCTATTAATATTTTTGCAGCATTGGCATCTACAGTTTCTATATTATTTTCTTTAAGAATATCTCTTGCTTCAAATGTTGTGAGTCTTTCATCAACATATTCAAACTTTGCATCGTATAAACTTTCCAATTTTTTATAAAAGGCATCTACTTTCTTCATCATTTCACTATCTGTTCCATCCATATTTAAAGGCTTTCCAATAAGAATAAGTTCAGGCCTCCATTCTTCTAACAATACACTAATCTCATTCCAATTCACTTTATCATGATTATTAAAAATTACTTGAAGTGGAGAAGATGTATATGTTGAAGTCTGACCTACAGCAACACCTATCTTTTTTTCTCCAAAGTCAAAAGCAACTATTTGCATCTAATTAGAGGAAAAATTCCAGTCTCTTACTATTTCAAGAACACTGTATTCATTTGACATACTTATATTGAATGGTGCAAATGGTGATGATTCTTTTAAAATATTGATAGCCATATCATCAATCAATCTATTGCCTGAGGAAATAAGTATCTCAGAATTAACTAGATTACCGTAGACATCTATTGTTGCCATAATTTGCACCTTACCATTTAAATAATTCTTATTTTCTGAAATGATCTTATCCCCTGTTGATTCAATCTTCCTCTGCCAAAGATTTAAATAAACTGCCTCTTCACTATTTACTTTAGAGTTTGCTTGAAGTTTTTTAACTTTTAAAGATTTATATGTATTTTTTGAAGCTTGAATATTCCCACTTTCTTGTGAAGGCATGTCATTTATATAATCATCTTCAGAACTAAAAGCTGCATCTGCTAAATAATCTTGGTTAGAATTTGCCAACTTTACATTAATAATTGGCGATTCATTAAAGATTGGGAGTTTGTAATAGGTCGTAATAGAAATTCCGAAAATTAATATTGCATGCATGGTTATAGAAATAATAAAAGACTTATTAAATGTTAAAGAGCGTTTGCTAATTTTTTGCTGTGAAGTGGATAGTGAATTCATAAACCTTTGAAATATTCTTTAATCGGATTTAATCCTGTTTGATCAAAAATCTCTCTCGCGCAAGTTGGGCTTGTTATATTAATTTCAGTTAGATATTTACCAATCACGTCAATGCCAGCAAAATTAATATGCTTCTTCATTAAGTATTCTCCAACCTTTTCAGCAATTATTTTTTGATAATCTGAAATGTCTCTAGCCTCACCTCTACCCCCAGCGGCAAGATTGCCTTTAAAACTATCGCCTTGAGGAATCCTAGCTAATGTTTTGTGGAAGGGTTTTCCATGGATAATAAGTATTCTAAAATCGCCATCGTATATATCTTCTATAAACTCTTGGCAAATAATATGGGTTTGTTGAGAATTTGTCATTTTTATTAATAAATCTTTATTTTCCTCATTTAATTCATCGATTTTATATATTGAAGCCCCGCCCATTCCATCTAAAGGTTTAATTATTATTGTCTTATGAAGTTCAAAAAAATTTTCTATTTTATTTATATTAGAAGTTACTAAAGTCTTTGGAGTAAATTCTTTAAAATGTAATGCAAAAATTTTTTCATTAAATTCTTTAATTGATCTTGGCTTATTAAATACAACCGCCCCTTGTTTTTCTGCTAATCCAAGCAAATGGAGGGAATTGATATAACTTTCATTTACAGGCGGATCTTTACGCATAAAAGAAAATTTAAAATCAGATAATCTTATTTCTTGTTTTGAAATTCCTTCAACCTGTGTAGAACCTGCAGAAAAAATTTCTCTAGAGGCCGCATAAACAATGCCTTCATCAATATATAAATCGTTAATCTCACATTGGAATGACTTAAACCCAAGACTTATTGCCTCCTCTATCATCAATATTGAAGTATCTTTCTTTATATTTAAATCCTTGTAGGCATCGGTTATAAATAAAACTTTATCTGTCATAATTAAATTTTACCAAAATGATTCTTAATTAAAGTAGAAATATATATTGCTGCAGTTTCTGATCTTAAAA
>CACEZB010000010.1 GCA_902563835.1 uncultured SAR86 cluster bacterium | reverse complement strand
GAAGAAGAAGCACCAGCAGAAGTTAAAGTATCTCTTGAAGAACAAACACCATCTCAAATAATTAGTAACTTTGAATCAAAACAAATGAAAACAGACCTGCCGGAATTTAGGCCAGGTGATACCGTTGTAGTATCTGTAAAAGTAAGAGAAGGTGAAAGGACAAGACTTCAAGCCTTTGAAGGTGTTGTAATGAGTGTAAAGAAAGCAGGATTAAACTCTTCATTTATTGTGAGAAAAATATCTAGTGGAATAGGTGTTGAAAGAACATTTCAAACACATAGCCCAATGATTGATTCAATTAAAGTCAAAAGAAAAGGTGATGTTCGTCAAGCGAAGCTTTTCTATCTTAGAGATAGATCTGGAAAATCTGCAAGAATCAAAGAAAGATTAGAATAATATAATGCAACATTCAATAAAAGAAGATTCTAATCTTAGGTCTTTTTTTGATTACTTATTTATTGAAAAAGGACTATCTAAAAATACCATTAAAGCTTATGAGGTTGATATTGAAAGGTTTATACAATGGTTAAAGCAAAATAATAAATCAGATTACTTAAATGCAAAAGAAACACAAATTAATAAATATATTTCGTATCTTTTCAAAACACATCTAAAAAGTTCTTCAATCAATAGAAAAATATCTTCTATAAAAGCTTTTTATCTTTTTTTAATGAAAAAAAATATACTTAAGGTTTCACCTATCGCTGAGATTGTTACCCCAAAACAAGAAAAATATTTACCAAATTCAATGTCTGAATCAGAAATTGAAAAATTATTGAAAAGCCCAAATACAAAATTAAAAATTGAGAAACGAGATAGGGCTATGATCGAAATGTTATATGCAACAGGTATGAGAATTTCTGAATTAGTAAACCTAAAGATTACCAACCTAGATATACAAAGATGTGTAGTTAAAGTTTTAGGCAAAGGTTCTAAAGAAAGGTTAATTCCATTTGGTGAAGTAGCATCAGAGGCATTAAATGATTATATGAAAGATAGACAGGATTCATCTTCAAAGGAAATATTTTTATCAAATAGGGGTACAAAAATGTCAAGACAGGCCTTTTGGTCAAGAATGAAGGTATATTTAAGAAGAGAGGGGCTTAAGGATTCAATATCACCACATACATTAAGACATGCTTTTGCCACTCATTTATTGAATAGAGGTGCGGACCTTAGATCTGTTCAATTACTGCTTGGCCATAGTGACTTATCTACTACTCAAATATATACTCACATTGCAAAACAACGATTAAGTGAGGTCTTAAAGAAACATCATCCACGAGGGTAAAATGAAAATAAGATTATCAATATATATATTATTATTTTTTTCTATATCATTTTTTGCTGACGAAACTATTATTAAAGAAAAAGTTGAAACAATTCTTCCAAAAGGTGCTGAAATTGAATCAATTGTTCAGTCTGAATTTCCAGGTATTTATAAAGTTTATTATGGCGATATTCAACCAATCTATGTATCTGATAATGGAGATTATTTTATTTTTGGAGATATGTTTAAGCTCTCCAAAAATGGAATTTTAAATATCACCGATATTGAAATCAATCAAAGAAGGTTAGAAATTATAGATAATATAAGTTCAAATGAATTAATATCCTTTCCATCTAATAATGAAATATATAAAGTTACAGTATTTACTGATGTTGAGTGTGGTTATTGTAGAAAACTACATGATCAAATTAATGAATATAATGACATTGGTATTTCAATACATTATGCAGCCTTTCCAAGATCAGGTATTGGTACAGGGGCTTTTACAAAAATGGTTGGTGCATGGTGCTCAGATAATCCAAAAAAGATGATTACAAATTTAAAAAAGGGTAAAAATCCTAGTTTAGGATTTTGTGATACTCAACCTGTTGCAAAACATTATGCAATAGGTAAAAAAATAGGTATTACTGGAACACCTGCTATTGTTACATCATCAGGTGAATTATTACCAGGATACTATCCACCTAATGAATTATTAGAAAAGTTAAAAGGATAAATTATGGAAACAATAAGAATTGGAGTATGTGGATGGGGAAATGTTGCTACGGGACTATTTAGATCGATTAAAGATAATAAGAATGAAATTAATATAAATAGTGGAATAGACATTAAGATAGAAGTTATTGGAGCTAGAAGAGATAATCCTAAATGTGACCCAGGGAAAGTTAAGATAGAAAGAGATATTTTTAAAGTTATAGATCATGATATAGATGTTGTAGTCGAGCTAATAGGTGGAGTTGAAACGGCAAAAAAATTAATTTTAACCGCAATTAAATCTAAGAAACATGTTGTTACTGCCAATAAAGCTGTCATATATCATCATGGGGATGAAATTTTCAGAGAAGCACGCAAAAACAATGTAAAGGTTCTATATGAATCCGCAGTTTGTGCTGGAACACCTATTATTAAGTTATTAACCGAAGAGCTTGCTGCAAATAAAGTATCAAAAATATCTGGAATGTTAAATGGAACATCTAATTTTATACTTTCTAATATGGAAAATGGTGCAGAATTTGATTCAACTTTATCTTTTGCACAAAAAGAAGGCTATGCCGAACCAGATCCAACTTTCGATATAGAGGGCTTGGATGCAGCGCATAAGATAGGAATCCTATCTGCTCTTTGTTATGGAACTACTTTACCACCAGAAGATTTTTATGTTGAAGGTATCTCAAAAATTGATAATAGTGATTTTAGATATGCTATGGAGATGGGCTATACAATAAAACATTTAGCAGTTTCTTCAATTAGTAATAATCAGATTGAGTTAAGAGCGCATCCAGTTCTTATTAGCCTGAATTCTTATTTAGCAAATTTAAAAGGTGTTAGAAATGGAATAGAGATAGATACAGATCTTCTTGGAACCCTTCATATAGCTGGATCTGGGGCAGGTCAGGAATCAACAGCATCAGGAATAATTTCAGATTTAGTTCATCTTGCAAATGCAAATACAAATACATATGACGATAATAACTCAAACAAAAAATATACCATGAGATCATTTAATGACTTATCATTCCAATATTATTTTTATATTGAAGCTGAAGATATACCAGGAGTAATGGCATCTATAACATCTATTTTTGCTAAAAAAAATATTGGAATAGAATCAATAGTACAAAAAGAAAACCTAGATAAAAATCTGGTTCCCATAGTATTAATTTCAGATGCTTTTATAGAGAAAGAACATTCAGATCTATTAGCTCAAGTCTTAGAGCTTGAATCTGTAAATAAAATTAGGTCCATAAGAATAGAACCAAATTAAAATGTTTTTTCATAGCACAAGGGGAAAAGATAAGAACAAAACCTTTGAAGAGGTTTTAATTCAAGGCCTTGCTGATGATGGCGGTCTTTTTATGCCAGATAATTGGCCTCAAGTTGATTTAGATTATTTAAGAAAACAAGAATCTTTTATTGATGTCGCAAAATATATAGTTCCATTATTTACTAAATCGTCATTTAATGATGATGAAGTAAAAGACATATTAAATGATACTTGGCATGATTTTGATGTAGAAGATTTTATTAAAATATCACCTATTGATAAATCAATTGATATTTTAGAGTTATTCCATGGACCAACTGCAGCTTTTAAAGACTTTGGTTTACAGTTAGCAGCAGCATTTTTTAATAAATCATTAATAAAACAAAATAAGACAGCAATTGTTTTTGGTGCTACATCAGGTGATACAGGATCAGCTGCCATTGATGCATGTAAAAAATTTAGTTCAATTAAAAGTTTCATTTTAATTCCTGATGGAAATATGTCAGAAATACAAAGAAAACAGATGACTACTGTTAAAAATTCTAATGTTTTTCCAATATTAGCTGATGGAACTTTTGATGATTGCCAAGATATTGTTAAAAAAGGCTTCAAAGAGAGATCTTTTTTAAAAGAAGATCAATTTTTATTAGCTGTTAATTCAATAAACTGGGTAAGAATAATAGGTCAAATCTGCTATTACTTTTATGCTGGATTAAAAATTAATCAGTTATATGAGCAATTAAATTTTTCAATACCTACCGGTAACTTTGGAAATGTATTTTCCTGTTATGCTGCTTCTAAAATGGGTCTACCGGTTTCAAAAATTATAGTTGCAGTTAATAAAAATAATATTTTGGACAGATTTTTTAATGAAAATGATTATTCAAAAACTGAAGTTATTGAAACAATATCACCAAGCATGGACATAAGTGTCGCAAGTAATTTTGAAAGACTCTTATATGATTTCTATTTAGATAGAAATTCTTCATTATGTTCTGAGGTTTACTCAGGATTTCCAAGTCAACCTATTAGAGTTGATAAGAATATATGGGAAAAAACTCCAAAATTATTTTTAAGTTATAGCGTAGATGATTCTGATACATATGAATGTATGAGATTATTTAGTAAAAAATATGATTATATTATGGACCCACATACAGCTGTTGCAGCAGAAGCATTATCTCATTTTGATAAGACTTTAAATAATAAAACAGTTATTTTATCAACCGCCCATCCAGCAAAATTTCCTAAAATTATAGATAAGGCTGGCTTATATCTCTCTGATATACCATCAAGATTAAGTTCGGTTATAGATAAGGATGAGATTGCTACAAAATTAAGCGTCTTAGATGATTCTGTTTTTGAATTCATAAAACAAAATAATTAATAATATGGATATTAACGAATTAAAAGCTAGTCTTATAGATCTTAAATCAAGACTGGATGAGATTAAAGAAAATGTTTTTAAAATTACTACAAAGGAAAAAAGACTGCTTGTGATTGATAATGACTTATCAAAAGAAGAGGTTTGGTCAGATTTAGAGCTTTCTCAAAAACTTAGCAAAGAGAAAACATTAATACAAAAAACGCTTGCCTCATACAATGATGTAGCTAATAAATTATCAGATTGCGAGGTTCTATTGGATGTTTCTATAGAAGAAAATGATGATTCTTCAATTGATGATATATCAAATGATATTCAAGATATCCAGTTGTCTATTGAAGAATTAGAGTTCAGCAAAATGTTTACAAATAAAATGGATCCAGCATCAGCTTATATTGAAATCCAATCTGGCTCTGGCGGAACTGAAGCACAAGATTGGGCTGAAATGCTTTTAAGAATGTATTCAAAGTGGGCAGAAAGTAAGGGGTTTTTAATTAAAATTGTAGACATTTCACATGGTGATGTGGCTGGGATCAAATCAGCATCATTACATGTTGATGGCGACTATGCTTATGGGTGGTTAAGAACAGAAACAGGTGTACATAGGCTGGTAAGGAAATCTCCTTTTGATTCTGGGAACAGAAGGCATACTTCATTCGCTTCTGTATTTATTTCACCCGAAATTGATGAATCTATAGAAGTTAACATAAAAAGCTCAGATATTAGAACTGATACTTATCGAGCTTCAGGAGCTGGAGGACAGCATGTAAATAAAACAGATTCTGCTGTAAGGCTGACACATATTCCTACCGGTGTTGTTGCTCAATCTCAAAGCGATAGATCACAACATAAAAATAAAGAAAATGCATTAAAACAATTAAAATCAAAGCTATACGAGTTAGAATTACAAAAACAAAATGAAGAAAAGCAGATGCTTGAAGAAAGTAAATCAGATATAGGTTGGGGCAGTCAGATTAGGTCATATGTACTAGACCAGTCTAGAATAAAGGATTTAAGAACAAGTTATGAAACAGGAAACACTTCAGCTGTTCTAAATGGAGATATAGATGATTTTATAAAATCATCATTAAAAGCAGGAATATAAATGGTTAATGATAATTTAGGTGGCGAAAAAGCCATAATTGAAGAAAGAAGAAAAAAATTAGAGCAACTTAGAGAAAAAGGTGATGCTTATAGTAATTCATTTAAACCTAAAAATAATTCAAAGGGTTTGCTAGAGGAATATGGCGATTTGACAAAGGATGAGCTAGCAGAAAAGAATATAAAAAATATCTCTATTGCCGGAAGAATAGTTCTAAAAAGAGTTATGGGGAATGCTAGTTTTGCAACCCTAAGAGATGCTTCAGGAGAGATACAAATATATGTAACTAAAAATAATGTAGATGAAAAGGTCTATGAAGATTTCAAGACATGGGATCTTGGAGATATAGTTGGTGTCTCAGGCTCATTATTTAGAACAAAAACAGATGAACTAACCATCGATGTATGGGATCTTGAAATGATTACTAAATCATTAAGACCAATGCCAGAAAAATTTAAAGGTTTGACTGATATAGAAGCAAGGTATAGACAAAGATATCTTGATTTAATGACTAATACTAATACTAAAGAAATCTTTATAAAAAGAACAAAGATAATAGATTCAATGAGACAAAAGATGAATCAAGTTGGTTACTTAGAGGTTGAAACTCCAATGATGCATCCTCTTGCAGGTGGAGCAGTGGCAAGGCCCTTTAAAACTCAACATAATGCCTTGGGCAGAGACCTTTATTTAAGAATTGCTCCAGAATTATATTTAAAAAGGCTTTTAGTTGGTGGTTTTGAAAAGGTATTTGAGATTAATAGGAGTTTTAGGAATGAGGGGCTTTCAACCAAACACAATCCTGAATTTACTATGATGGAATGGTATGAAGCATATGCAACCATGCAGAATCAGATGGATTTAACCCGAGACATAATATTAAATGCCTCTTCTGCTGCTGGGTGTGAATCAACAATAGAGTGGAGTGATATAAAGATTAATTTAAATAATTTTACACAATCCAGCTTAACAAATTTAATACTAGAGCATAATAAAGATCTTTCAAAAGATGATATAAACAACCAAAAGAAGCTTGAGAAATTCTTAAAAGATAAAAAAATAAAAGTTGAAAAGAGTTGGAAAATTGGCAGAATGCTGCTTGAAGTTTTTGAAGAAACAGTAGAATCTAAATTAATTGATCCAACATTTGTTACTGAGTATCCTGTCGAGGTTTCACCTCTATCAAGAAGAAATGAAGATAATCCAGATTTTGCTGATAGGTTTGAATTATTTATAGGTGGTAAGGAATTTGCTAATGGCTTTTGTGAATTGAATGATCCTGATGATCAGGCATCAAGATTTGAAGATCAAGTTGCTGCAAAGGATTCTGGTGATAAAGAAGCAATGGATTTTGATCAAGACTATATAACTGCACTAGAGCATGGTATGCCGCCAGCGGTAGGTGTTGGATTGGGTGTTGATAGGCTGGTTATGTTGTTAACGAATCAATCATCTATAAGAGATGTTCTGTTATTCCCACAATTAAAAAATTAATCTTTCGAATCTTCTATTAGCTTGATAATATTTTGATGTATTATCGGGGCAGTATTAGGACCTAAAGACACAATCTCACCATAAGTTTCTTCATTTTCTCCGAAGATCCAGGGAGCCTTTTCATCCCATTCGCTTTTGGGAATGATATAGCCGATAGCATCATTTGCTAAATTTACCATTAGATTGAGCTTGTCTGGAAGTTGACTACGCAAATGTGGGACTTCTTGAGGATCTATGGAGTAATCAGCACCTTGAGGATTTTCTATACCACCAACTGCAATCTCTGGATAAAGTTCTCCAGGTATGCCGGTGATGGTTGCATCCCCTAATTCTATAAATGCTATCTCACTAAGATAGTGAATGAATGGAGGCTTTAAATTAAATTTAGGATCGCTATCGATGATGCCAAGTATAGTACTCAATGAAAGCATAAAATTTTCTATGCCTAATTCTAATTCGAGTGTGCGAACAGTTAATGTTGGATCAGGGGATGGCTCAAAATTACCTGCATGAAAAGCATCTATAACACTACTGGCAAGGCTATAGCCATATGCACGGGCTTTTGCATGACTTGGTTTAGTAATTGTTTCTTTCATAAAAGTATCATAGATTGGATCACTTGGTCCTGATGTCATTAAGCCTCCAATATTCCCAGTTAGCCATAATGTGGTTCCACCAAGTCCAGGTTTAACGAGTTGATTCTCATAATAAATACCATCGCTGATACCTCTTCTTAAATAGCCTGCAACATCAGAGGTCAGTTCGAGATTTTTATCCCAGGTAAGTTCAACGTGAATTCCAAAATTAATTAACGAGCCTATAATCGAGCCATCAGGACGGTTAAATAATACCGCTCTAATGCCATCATCTATAACAATGGGTTTGCGTTTATCTTTGATAGGGGTAAGAGGATTGGTTGGGATTAAAGCTAGGCTCATTTTAGCAGGCTCTAAGTTGTCTATTGCTAGATTTAAAGCGTTTAGAAAATTTTGTTTCAGTTGACCCATATATTTATCGTCAACACCACTTTTAAATAAACTTGGTCCCCAGAGGCCTTGTGTATCTGGACCCTCATGATTGTGGGTTGCATGTATCATGAGATAATCTAGACCCCATTCAGCAGGAAGATCCTTACGGACACTGAGTACAAATTTTCGCATTAGCCCAATGGTATCAGCGCTTATGATTCCAATTCGAGTTTTGCCATCATCAATGACTGCGGCTACAGCCATCAATTCATCTTTAATTCCTTGAGCAGGCCGATTATTTTGAAAACCTGCCATCCACACAGCATCAAATTGCCCATTACCATTTACATCTGTCCATAAATCAATATTTGAATTAAATTGAGCATCGTTATCTATATCTTCCCACTTATCAATAAGATCTGGCGTGATAGAAATTTTTGCAAATCCAACTTTTAATTCATTTGGAAGCAAATTATTGCTACTAAAAGTTAAAAAAGTAACTAAAAGAAGTCTTACCATCTAAATTTATCAAAATTTTCTGGATTAGCCCAACCTTTAGGATTATTCCATGATCTTTTATTGTTATATGTTTTAAGGTTATAAGAAAAACACTTTAACTTATTACTTTTATCCAATAACTCTGTTTGAAATCCAAGTTTTAACATCATCTCATCGGTTCTTTTATCTTTATTAAAGTTGGTAAAGATAACAATTTTTTGACTTAAAAGGTTTTTAATAATTCCTATATCGGATTCAGAATTTTCTATATCATCAAGTGCAATGTAAAGATCGCAATTTGTATTAACCTTGTCATCAATTAATGGAGTTACAGATAAAGATTTTATATTTGTCTTTTCAATTCTTTTTAGTAATTTTGAAATATCTTTTTTTGTTAGAAGATTTATATTTGAGGCTTTTTCATCTTCAATAATGTTATTTATAAAGCTATAAATAATTTTATCTTTGTTTGTCATTTCATTAGATGTTTTACTGCTTCTTTCTCAGCAAGCAACTCATCAATTGATATTTTAATTTTTGTCTTTCCAAAATCTGATAATGCGATATCTCTTTTAATATCAATAGTGCCATCTTTTTGAGTAATTAGTGGAAAGCCACAAATAAGTCCTTCTGGAACATCATATGATCCATCGCTTGCTACTGCTGCGCTAAAGCACTCTCCTGATTCAGTAGGGTTCTCACAGGCTATTATCGTATCAATTGCAGCTTTGGCAGCCGAGGTGGCTGAAGAGGCTCCTCTTGCATCTATTACAGCCTTACCTCTTTGCTGAACAGTGGGAATAAAATTAGACTCTATCCAATTCATATCGTTAATAACGCTATTTCCTAATTCGCCTGCAATAATTGTATTTTCAGCATCTGGATACATTGTTGGGCTATGATTACCCCAAATAATCATATTCTTGATATCTGAAATATTTTTATTTGTTTTTTTAGAGATAATTGATTTAGCTCTATTTGAGTCTAACATTGTCATTGCCATCCAAAGTTGCGAATCTTTATTAGCGGCATTTCTTCCAATAAATGCATTTGTATTTGCAGGATTTCCAACAACTAATATTTTTGCATCACCTTTCCCATGCCTGCCTATTGCTTGGCCTTGGCCAACGAAAATTCCTCCATTTATACTTAAAAGATCAGATCTTTCTTCTATTTTTTTACCGTTATACACGATTCCTCTAGGAATACTACCAACAAGCAAAAACCAATCTCCATCCGAGGCAGCCTCGTCAAAGTTATCTGTATAGGTTACATTTCCCATATTAGGAAAATAAGAATCCTCCAATTCCATTATCAATCCTTTAAGCTTATTGACGACTTGGGGTATTTCCACTAAGACCAAGTCAACTTTTTTATCTCCAAATGTCCTGCCATTAACCAATCTTGGAATTAAGGAATAAGCTATTTGGCCAGCCGCTCCGGTTACTACTACTTTAACTGATGCACTCATTTTATTTCCTTATAAATAATAGTTAATTATATTCCTAATTTAAAATGTAATCCTCAATTTATTGCATAGTAAATGAGATATATTTTGATTAGAATAGGCTATTACTTCAAAAATTTTTAACTCAACTGGAGAAAAGTATGAGCATTGAATTCAATGATAAAGTTGCAATTGTTACAGGAGCAGGTGGGGGTATTGGTAAAGAGCATGCATTAGAGCTTGCAAGGCGAGGGGCTAAAGTAGTAGTTAATGATCTTGGTGGAAGCGTTGATGGCAGTGGTGCAAGCGATGCTGCTGAAGAGGTAGTTGAGCTAATTAAGTCTGAAGGTGGCGAAGCTATATCTAATGGAGCTAGTGTAACTGATTTAGATGCAGTGAAGAATATGGTGCAACAAACAATGGATGAATGGGGCAGAATTGATATTCTTGTAAATAATGCTGGCATTTTAAGAGATAAAAGTTTTCATAAAGTTTCTATAGAAGATTTTAATTTAGTAATGGATGTTCATTTTCAAGGCAGTTTAAATTGCACGCATACTATTTTTCCAATAATGAGAGAACAAGAATATGGTCGTATTATTTTTACAAGTTCTGCTAGTGGTGTGTATGGAAATTTTGGACAAACCAATTACGGATCAGCAAAAATGGCAATGATTGGCTTGATGAATACTTTAAAACTTGAAGGACAAAATAAAAATATTTTTACAAACTCAATAACACCGGTTGCATATACCAGAATGACAGAGGGATTGATACCTGAGGATTTTGGTCAAAATTTAAAATCAGAATATATCACCCCAGCTGTAATATATTTAGCAAGCGATCAAGCTCCAAATGGAGTGATTATAGCTGCAGGAGCAGGAGTTTTTTCTAGAATAAATATTCAAGAAAGCATGGGTGTCTCTCTTGGTACTGGTGAAGATATGACACCGGAAAATATTCATGCTAACTGGGATAAGATTTCTGACATGACGAATGCAAGAGCTCTTCAAAATGGCGGAGAGCAAACATTAAAGTTTTTTGAATTAATTAATAAGTAATTTATTTAATCAGACAGAAAAGCTTGGTCTTGCAGAAATATTTCCAATGTATTTACTAAGATTAGCATAATCATTAATATCTATTCTATTTAATCTTACAAGAAACTGTAGCGATACGGTCATTTGTATATCTGCATAAGAAAATTTATCACATGCAATAAATTTATTTCCCTTAATAATTTCTTCATAGTATTTAAGAGATTTAATTGCGAGCTCTCTTTGGGCTAGGCCAAATTCATTATTTTGCTCTTCAAGCGCGCTCATATGAGGATGGGTATGTCTGAAACCATGCATAAGAGGTAGCATTAACTCAAATGATACTCTTGAGTACCACATTTCTATTTCTGCAATCTCCATTGGATTTTTTCCAAATAAGTTTGGTTCTGGGTATAGGCATTCGAGATATCTGCATATCGCTGTAGTTTCTAGAATCACCTGACCATCATCTAGGACAAGAGCAGGTATTCTTGAGTTAGGCGCTATTTTTTTATATTCAGGAGTTTTATGATCCATCTTGCCAATGTCAAGATTCTCAACTTCAATATTTTCTATGTTTTTTTCAGCAATAAATACGAGAACCTTTCTTGGGCTGGGAGCAACTTGACTTGAATATAATTTCAAGTCTTATTCCCAGTTCAGAGCGCCGCCAACCTGATATTCAGTAACTCTTGTTTCAAAGAAATTCTTTTCTTTTCTAAGATCAATTATTTCTGACATCCAAGGGAATGGGTTTGTTACCCCTGTAAATTCTTCATCTAAACCAAGTTGAGTAAGTCTTCTGTTAGCAATGAATTTTAAATATTCTTCCATCATTGATGCATTCATTCCAAGTACGCCTCTTGGCATAGTATCTCTAGCATATTGAATCTCTAGCTCCGTGCCCTCTAGAATCATCTGAGCAGCATCAGACTTCATTTGCTCATCCCAAAGATTAGGATTTTCAATTTTTATCTGATTTATAACATCAATACCAAAATTAACATGCATCGATTCATCTCTTAAAATATATTGAAATTGCTCTGCTGTGCCGGTCATCTTATTTCTTCTTCCCATCGACAAAATTTGTGTAAAGCCACAATAAAAGAATATCCCTTCAAGAACACAATAAAAAGCTATAAGATTTTTAAGCAACTGCTTATCAGTTTCTTCTGTTCCAGTTTTAAAATCAGGATCTGATATTTCTTGAGTGTATTTAAGTCCCCACGATGCTTTTCTAGCAACACATGGTACTTCTCTGTACATATTAAATATTTCTCCTTCATCCATTCCTAAAGATTCAATACAGTATTGATAAGCATGAGTATGTATAGCTTCCTCAAGACTTTGTCTTAGGATATATTGTCTGCATTCTGGATTGGTAATTAATCTATATAAAGCAAGCACAAGATTGTTTGCAACAAGTGAGTCAGCAGTTGAAAAGAAACCAAGATTTCTTTTTACAATCATTCTTTCATCTTCTGTTAAACCATCTTCTGATTTCCATAAAACGATATCATTTGTCATATTTATTTCTTGTGGCATCCAATGATTTGCACTTCCATCAAGATATTTTTGCCATGCCCAATCATATTTAAAAGGAACTAATTGATTAAGATCTGCTTTACAATTAATCATCATTTTTTGATCAACCTGAACTCGACCAGCATTTGCCATCATTTCATCAAGCTCCTCATTACCTGCTGCTTCATCTATTTCATTTACAGCTTTTCTTGCAGCTGCAGCTCTTGACCCTTCTCCAATATTAGAATTATCAACTGATGTTGATCTTTCTTTTTCTTGATCGGTATCTTTCTTAGGCGATTGCAATTCCTTGCTTTGCGATGCAGGCTCTGTTTTAACCTCTGTTGCTACAGGCGGTGTTGGATTTTCTTCTTTTCCATATTCATCCCAATTTAACATATTATTTCTCCATAAAAATTATTGACATGCCTCACAATCTGGGTCATCCAGAGAGCATGCTTCTGGTATTGGTGCTGGTGCTCCAAGCTCATTTGTTGAAACTTCATTGGTATTAGAACTTACTGCATTAAGCTTTCCTTTTTCTACAGTAGATTTCTCAGTTTGAGTTGCAGCAATAGATCTTAAATAGTAAGTGGTCTTTAAACCAGAATACCAGGCCATTCTATATGTTATATCTAACTTCTTACCGTCTGCATTACCTATATATAAGTTTAAAGATTGCGCTTGATCAATCCATTTTTGCCTTCTACTTGCAGACTCAACTATATACCTTGGTTCTACCTCAAAAGCTGTTGAGAATAATTTCTTTATTTCATCTGGTATTCTGGATATCTCTGATAGACTTCCTTCAAAATATTTCAGATCATTTATCATTACATCATCCCATAAGTCTAATTCTTTTAATTTTCTAACAAGATGAGGATTAACAATTGTAAATTCTCCTGACAAGTTAGATTTTACATATAAATTTTGATATGTTGGTTCAATTGATTGAGTAACACCTGTTATATTAGAAATAGTCGCAGTAGGCGCAATCGCCATTACATTAGAGTTTCTCATCCCATCTTTTTTAACTTTCTTTCTAAGAGACTCCCAATCCAATGTTTCTGATCTATCAACATTTAAATATTCTTTTCCTCTGTTTTCTTCAAGTATTTCAATTGAATCCTTGGGCAGGATGCCTTTACTCCATAAAGAACCTTCAAAGGATTCATATGAGCCTCTTTCTTTTGCAAGTTCAGTAGATGCATATATTGCGTTATAACTAATTAATTCCATGCTTCTGTCAGCAAATTCAATTGCTTCATCGCTACAATAAGGAATATCTTGAAGATACAAAGCATCTTGAAAACCCATAAGACCAAGACCTATAGGTCTATGCTTAAGATTAGAATTTTTAGCAGTATCAACAGAGTAATAGTTAATATTTATAACATTATCCAGCATTCTAATTGCTGTTGAGACTGTTTGTTTCACTTTCTCTTCATCTAACTTACCATCTTTCATATGGTTTGATAGATTGACTGAACCTAGATTACAAACTGCAATTTCGTTGTCAGCGCTTGTATTTAAAGTTATTTCAGTACAAAGGTTTGAAGAATGTACAACGCCTGCATGTTGTTGTGGAGATCTAAGATTGCATGAATCTTTAAATGTTATCCAAGGATGCCCTGTTTCAAACAACATTGTTAACATTTTTCTCCATAACTCCTTTGCTGGTATAGATTTAAACTGATCCATTTCTCCGTTTTTTGCCTTCTCTTCATATTCTTCATATTTTTCTTCAAAAGCTTTGCCGATTAGATCATGTAATTCAGATGTTTCACCAGGAGAGAAGAGGGTCCAATTCTTATCCTGCTCAACTCTTTTCATAAATAAGTCTGGTACCCAATTTGCAGTATTCATGTCATGAGTTCTTCTTCTCTCATCTCCAGTATTTTTTCTTAATTCAAGGAATTCCTCTATATCTAAATGCCACGTTTCTAGATATCCACACATAGCACCTTTTCTTTTGCCGCCTTGGTTAACAGCAACAGCTGTATCGTTTGCAACTTTTAAAAACGGAACAACACCCTGACTTTTACCATTTGTTCCTTTGATATAAGAATTCATAGCTCTGACTGGAGTCCAGTCATTGCCTAGACCCCCAGCCCATTTTGATAATAAAGCATTATCTTTCATGGCAGAAAAAATACCATCCAAATCATCAGGAATCGTAGTTAAATAACATGATGATAGTTGAGGTCTTTTAGTCCCTGAATTAAAAAGAGTAGGTGTTGAACTCATATAGTCAAAACTAGATAGTAGATTGTAGAATTCAATGGCTCTTTCTTCTCTATTATCTTCTTCTAACGCCAATCCCATAGATACTCTCATAAAAAATACCTGCGGTAATTCATATCTAACATCATCACAGTGAATAAAATATCTGTCGTACAGGGTTTGAAGGCCTAAATAAGTAAATTGGTTATCCCTAGTGTAATTAATAGCATTTCCTAACTTTTCAAGATCAAAGTTTTTCAATTCAGGATTTAATATATCTAATTCAATACCTTTATCTATATATGCTTTAAATGCTTGAGGATAATTTACTTCCATTTCTTGATATGTTGATTCTTCAGCAACCCCAAGAAAGCCTAAAGCCTCTGATCTAATTTGATCCATCAGTATTCTTGCTGTAACAAAAGAGTAATTTGGTTCCTTTTCAACCTTTGTTCTTGCTGACATAACTAAGCTTGTTCTCATATCAGCAATTGAAACACCGTCATATAGGTTCTTTAATGCTTCTTCTAACACTTCATTTACTGAAACCTCATCTAGGCCTTCACATGCATCATTTATTAACCCCGCAACCTTTTCCACATTTAAAGGCACAAGGCTCCCATCACTTTTTACTACATTAATGTTAGGTGTATCAGGTATATCTATTGAAGTGGCTTCTTTTTTTCTTTCTTGAGTTCTTCCAGCTCTATATAAGATATAGCTTTTTGCAACTTCTAGCTCTTCAGACCTCATTAATTGAAGCTCTACTTGATCTTGTATCTCCTCAATATGAAGTGTTCCACCAGAAGGCATCCTTCTTTTAAAAACTTCTACAATATTTTCAGTGAGTTCATTAACTTTTTTATGGATTCTTTCGCTAGCTGCTGCATTCCCAGACTCATTGGCTAAATAAGCTTTAGTGATTGCAACTTTAATTTTATAATCTTCAAAGGCAACCACTTTTCCATTTCTTTTTATTACTCTTAATTTACCTGGCGCAGTTGTCTCTAACTCTCCAATTGATTGATTTATTTTTTTATTTTCTTCTTGTTGTTGTATTTCCATTTTTATTACTTACCCACTATTTTTCAAACTTACTTGAGTTTTATCATTTATTTCTCTGGAAAAATTTAAGCGTCTCTTCAGTTACTAAAACTTTTTTCTCCGTAAGTACTAATATACTAATTGTGGACAAAGAATCAAGCAAAAAACACAATATATTGTGAAAATTTAATTTTTATACACTATATAGTGTATATATCGTGTTTTTTAATTGTTAGCAATTAGTTAATAAATTGTGGATAATTATCGTTGGAGATAGTGTATGAAAAAATATTTATCAATAGATCAGGGTACTTCAAGTTCAAGAGCAATTATTTTTGATGCTAATTTGAACTTAATCAATGATTCTCAACAACAATACGATTTAGTGTATCCAAATGATGGTTGGGTTGAATTAAATCCAAATGATGTCTTAGAAACTGTTAGAGATACCGTTGTAAATGTTCTCAGCGAGGGTCAGGTAATAGAAGCATGCGGAATAACAAACCAAAGAGAAACTACTGTTGTATGGTCCAAAGAAACTGGAGATCCAATCTATCCAGCAATTGTTTGGCAAGATAGAAGAACTAATGAATTTTGTAATGAACTTAAATCAAGGGGATTTGAAAAAAAGGTTAAAGAGAAAACTGGATTGGTTTTAGATCCATATTTTTCTGCAACAAAAATCAAGTGGATTTTAGATAATGTTGATGGGGCAAAAGATATGGCCAAAAAAGGAGATCTTTTATTCGGGACGATCGATTCTTATTTAATTTACAAGTTAACAAATGAGAAAAATCATTTAACAGACGTTACAAATGCCTCAAGGACATTGTTATTTAACATAAAAACAATGCAATGGGATGATGAATTGTTAGAATTATTTGATATTCCAAAATCAATGCTGCCAGAGGTCTTGGGTTGTGATGGTGATTTTGGGACCTTGTCACTAGGAACAACTAATATTCCTATTAGAGGGGTAATTGGAGACCAACAGGCTGCATTGGTAGGTCAAGGTTGCTTTAAAAATGGTGATATGAAGTCAACTTATGGGACAGGGTGTTTTTTAATGGTTAATACAGAAAATAAGCATTATGAAATTGATGAAGGATTACTTACTACAGTAGCTTATAAACTGGGTGATGAAGTTCATTACGCTATTGAAGGCAGTATCTACTCTTGTGGGAATATTATTCAATGGTTGAGAGACAAAATGGAATTTTTTGCTAATTCAAAAGACAGTGAAAAGTTTCTTAATCCAAATGGCAATACAAACAATGTGCTTTTTTTGCCTGCTTTCAATGGCCTGGGTGCTCCATTTTGGAATTCTGATGTGAGAGGCGGTTTTTATGGAATTACTCAGGATTCATCTATTAATGATATGGTCACAGCAGCCTTTCAATCAATTACATTTCAAACAAAGGAGATAACTACAATTTTAGAGAATTACGATATTGAAATTAATAAGTTATTAGTTGATGGTGGCATGGTAAACAATAATACATTTTGTCAGGTTTTATCAGATACCCTAGGAAAAGATATTATTCAACCATCAAATGTAGAATCAACAGCTATAGGGGCATGCAAGGTAGCTATGATTGGATCTGGAGAAGATTTATCGAATATTACTGATGATTCTCCATCAATTTATAAGCCTAATTTAGAGCTTGTTAAAGTCTACGAAGATAATCATGCTAAATGGAAAGGATATTTATTAAATTCTTTGAAAAATTAATAACCCCATTTATGGTGATTTAGTGAAATCTCTTTTGACATTAATCTTCCCCGCAGAAAGTCTAAACCAGATTGACTTGATCCATGTGTTACAAGAAGGCAGGGTATTTGTAAATCTTCTATAACCTTTACTATTAATCTTATTGCCAAATTAACATTCATTATATCAAGATTAGAGAATGGCTCATCAAGTAATAATAATTGTGGTTTTATTAAAATAGCTCTGCCAATTGCAACTCTTTGTTGTTGACCGCCTGAAAGTTCATGTGGCATCTTTGTTATATGTTTTGTTAGGTTAAGCGTATCAACTACCTCATCAAAAAAATTTATATTATCTTGGTGCATTCCATATTTAATATTTTTTTCTGCATTGATATGAGGGAATAATGCGAAGTCTTGAAAAACATAACCAATGTTTCTTTTCTCAGGTTGAACAAATATTCCATCCGTATTAAAAAAATCGTTATTACAAATTATTGAACCTACGTCTGGTCTCTTCAAGCCAGAGATAATATTTAAGAGGGTAGATTTTCCAACACCACTAGAGCCATTTACGAAGCCAATCTCGTTTTTTTTAATTTTAAAATCTAACCATCTTATTAAGAGATTATTCTTAAATGAATAGGATAGATTACTTACTTCTAAGCTCATATATATGGTTAATATATGATAATTTTAATGATAATGCTTCTATTTTTTATAAACTTTCTTTAGTAAATTATTTTTAATAAAAAACTTATTTTTTAATCAATTATTAAAATAAATCAGACTTATCTTATAACCAAAGGGTTATTATTCTAATAAATACTTGTCAACAGAAAAATTTAATGTTAAAAGCGTTAATTTTTTTAGACCCTAAGCTATATGTCTATTTTTTAAAAATTTATGTAAAGTACTGATATATGGTACTTTTAACTATTTTTGTACAATTTTTATACAACATTAAAGAAAAGCTTATTTTATGCTACTTCTTATGATATAAATGTAGTTATCCATAACTTTATCCACAGTTTCTGTGGATAAATTTTTATAATAAAATGAAAGAAAATTTTTTAAAAACTTCACTGCCAAATAATTGGTATAAAGCACTGAAAACTCACTCAAATTTAAAGAGTTTGAATGAGCCAGCCAAGCATATTGATATTATATTAAAAGATAAAATTAACATTGCCCCTAGCGTAGAAAATATTTTTAAAGCTTTTGAATATTGCTCATTTAAAGATACAAAAGTTGTCATATTTGGACAAGATCCATATTTCCAACCTGGCGTTGCTAATGGACTTGCATTTTCAGTCAACAAGGGTGAGGCGATACCAGCTTCATTAAGAAACATATACAAAGAAATTAAAAATGATACTGGAATGGTGTCTAATCTGGATGGAGATTTAAGAGCTTGGGCAAGGCAAGGGGTCCTGTTATTAAATTCTGCTTTAACTGTTGATGAGCATAAGCCTGGATCTCATTCAGATATTGGGTGGAATAATTTTATTTTTGATGTAATAGACTTATTAAATAAAAAAGGTAGGGTTGTTTTCATGTTGTGGGGAAACAATGCGAAAAAATATTCAAAAAAGATAAACAAAAATACAAATTTAGTTTTAACCGCACCTCATCCATCTCCATTATCAGCTTATAGAGGTTTTTTTGGATGCAAGCACTTTTCTAAATGCAATAATTACTTAGTTAAGCAGAACCATTTACCAATTCGATGGTAAAGTATTAAAGAATTTGTATAACCCCAGGTAGAAGATCAATCAATTTAGGTAAGTCATCTTTTTTTACAATAGCATTAAAAATACAAACATTCATATCATCTAGCCAGACATAAGATCCAACCGGTTTAAATAACTTCTTTTTGTTACGGGATTTACCATCTTTATCAATTATCGGTTCTGGGCGCATGTCACGTATGAAATGCTCTTCAGTTATGAATGTGCAAAACTTTCTTCTATCAACCCCAAGATACTTCATTCTTGCAACTATTTCTTGCCCTCTATAACAACCTTTATCAAAAGAAACTCTTAATTTGTCGTAATTAATCTCTAGTGGTCTAAATTTTTCAGTTTCATGCGGAAACCTTAGCATTAAATTGCCTAATATTTTATTTGCAGCCTCCCATTGTGGAGCGCTTATTGAGTCTTCAAATGCATTAAGATCAGTATTGGTATTGATAGATAATTGACAATAATCATTAGATAAAAACGGCTCTTCTGAATTACTTTTTGGCGATATTGATCCTATAACCACCTCATCTGTTTTTTTGAATTTTACATTAGAAAATTTAGCAAAAGGTGTTAATTCATATATTAGGGTATGATCCACCCCCCATTTTCTACCTTCCGGAATAAATGCTGCATCAGTCGGTTCAGGATACCTAATTTCATCAACTGACTCGGTTTTTGATACGATGAATTTATATTTTTCATTTTTTTTGATAATAATAAAATCAGCTAAAACAAGGCCTTTATGATCACAAATGCAAGAAAGTTGAGCGCTATTCTCTGATAACAATGATATATCTGATGTAACTTGACCTTGAAGAAATTCTTCAACCTTTGATTTATCACCTTCAATATCTATTACGAGCATATCTTCTAGATAAATTGAACCAAATTCTATTAATTTATTATGAATATCTTTTTTCAAGTAAAATTACCTTAAGTAAAACTTTATTTTAACCAATGACAGTAGAAATAAATAGATTGCAGTGGAAATGCAGAAGAGGAATGAGAGAAATTGACCTTTTGTTAAGAGAATTTTCTAGAAATTCTTTCAAGAAACTAAGCTCGGAAGATTTATTAACTTTTGATGAAGTTTTGAACTATGATGATCAAACCTTGTTTGATTTTATATTTAAAAATCAGTCTATTGGCAATGAATCTCATGAAGCATTTATAAATAAACACTTAAAGAAATTTTCAAAACAAGGAAACTTTTAAAGTAATTTGTTGTCAGAAAAGATAGGAAACATAATTATATGAAAAAAAATTCAAATGATAGTGATTCCTTGTTAGTAGAAAAGGCAAAAGAAGGTAACGAAGGAGCGTTTAATTTTTTAATGAATAAATATTATCCAAGGGTTTATGCTTCATTATTTTCTTTTACTAAATCAAAAGAAGATTCTGAAGATCTTGCACAACAAACCTTTGTGAAAGTTTGGCAACAAATCCAATCATTTAGAGGCGACAGCGCTTTTTTTACATGGGTATATAGAATTGCAATAAATTTAGCAAAAAATTATGTTGCAAGCTCGGGTTATAAGAAACAGAGAGTAAATAGCTCTATTGACCAACTTGAGATTGATATAAGTTCAAATGAAAATATAGAATCTATGTTGATTCATAGCCAATCTTTAGATGATATTAAGGATTTTATTAACACTATGCCTGAGGCATTAAAAACTGCATTCACACTAAGAGAGTCTGAGGGAAAAAGTTATGAGGAGATAAGTATAATTACTGAAACTCCAATAGGGACAGTTAGATCAAGGATATTTAGAGCTAGAGAATCAATAGTAGACTTTATGAAGAAGGAGTTAATCAGTAATGAATGATATTAAAGAAAAGATATCAGCCTTATATGATGGTGAATTAGATCATAATGAAATTGATGATTTATTAAAAATTATTGATAAAGACCCTAATTTACAAGAGCAATTGTCTTTATATGGCTTAGCTGGACTTGCAGTTCATCAAGATGAAAACAATATAGTTTCAATAGATTCAGGCAATCGAGAAAACAAGTCTATTCTTTCAAACCTATGGTTTAGCAATGGGTTAACAGCCGCAGCTTCTATACTATTGACTCTCTTTATCATTAATAATGTTGATATTTCTAGAATGAATATCAGCGAAGACTCAACAAATAAAATAGCCTCAGCAATTAATAGCAAAGAAGCAAAAGATATAGCAGAAAGATCTGAAGAGTATTTAATAGACCATATACTAAATGTTATCAACGATCCAAATTATATGAATACACAAGAAGCTATAGATCTTAGAAATGTTGGATTTAGGCATAATGTGGCTGGTGGATATAAATACTCTAATGGTAATGAAAACTTTCAATTACGTGTTGAAAAAAAGAATTTAGGCCTTAAAAAAATTAGATATTGGAAGCATGGAAAGAAAATGATTTATGTTGTACCTTTGTCTGATGGTAGAGTGGTTACTCTATATGGTAATATCTCAGCCTCATCTGCTAGAAATATTGCAGAATCGTTAACTAAGTAAATTATTATGAATAAGATTTTTTTTAAAAACTATTTTTTATTATTTTTACTAATTCTATCGTCTAATTTTTTAATAGCAGCATTACCAGACAATATATCTGAATTAGTTGATGAATCTGCACCAGCAGTAGTAAATATCACAGCAAAGAAAGAAGTTTCTCAAAGGTCTTCTTATGGATATGGCGGCATACCTGATGAAATGTTAGAAAGATTTGGCATTCCAAGAGAATTTAGAGAAATGCCTCAGCAAAAAAGAGAGGCGACTTCATATGGATCAGGATTCATCCTAAAAGATAATTATATTATGACAAATTTTCATGTTGTCGAAGACTCAACAGATGTTACTGTTTCACTTTCTGATAGAAGAGAGTTTTCTGCAGAGGTAATAGGGGTTGACCCTTTATCAGATTTGGCAGTGCTTGAGGTTAAAGGTAAGAATTTGCCTACAGTTGATGTAGGTAACAGTGATGATCTTAAGGTTGGGGATTGGGTTATAGCAATAGGATCACCATTTAGCTTCGATTTTTCTGTAACCGCAGGAATCGTCAGTGCTAAAGGAAGAAGTATTCAAAATAATAATATTGGCAATTATGTACCTTTCTTACAGACAGATGTTGCCATAAATCCAGGTAACTCTGGAGGACCTTTATTTAATCTAGATGGAGAGGTGGTAGGCATTAATTCACAAATTTATTCAAGAAGTGGTGGATACCAAGGTCTAGCATTTGCAATACCAATAAATGTTGCTGTTGATGTTGCTGAACAAATAATCACTAATGGTGAAGTGGCAAGAGGTTATCTTGGAGTCAGAATGAGTGAAGTAGATAGTGATCTTGCTGATGCGTTAGGCATGAAGAAACCATATGGCGCTTTAATTAATGATGTTGAAGAGGGTGAGTCTGCTGATATAGCTGGTCTTATACCCGGCGACGTTATTATTGAATTTGATAAAAAAGAAATTAAGTTTAGTTCAGACCTACCGCATGTTGTTGGTCAAATAAAACCTGAAACAAAGGCATTTGCAAAAATTATCAGAGATGGAGAAGAAATTACACTTGAATTCAAATTAGGAGAGTTGCCTGTTAACAAAGAATCATTTATTCCAGCTAAAACTCAATCATCTTCAGATCCCATTGGTTTAAAGGTAGCTGATATTGATAGAGATAACCCATCCATGGCCAACATGCCTGATGGAGTGATTGTTTCTAGAGTAAATCCTAATTCTCCTGCTTCTGGGAAAGTTAATAGAGGCGATGTGATCACTATGATTCAATATAAGGGGAAAAAGTATGAGGTTGTTGATGTGAACTCTTTTGAAGAAACATTAGATAATTTCTCTTCAGGAAACAAAATAGCTATTCATTTAATAAGAAGTGGCAATAGATTAATTCGTTCCATAACACTTAATTAACATTCAATAGAATTTACTTATTTTCTTACTTTGCTTGTAAAATAGCAGCAAATTATGAAGAACATTAGGAATTTTTCAGTTATAGCGCATATCGATCATGGTAAATCTACTTTATCTGATAGATTAATAGAGTTTTGTGGAGGCCTTTCATCAAGAGAAATGGCTGAGCAAATTCTTGATTCTATGGATATAGAAAGAGAAAGAGGTATAACTATAAAGGCACAGGCTGTATCGCTTAAATATACCAAAGATGACAATGAGTATTTGTTAAATTTTATTGATACGCCTGGACATGTTGATTTCTCATATGAGGTCTCTAGATCTTTGTCTGCCTGTGAGGGCGCACTGCTTGTTGTCGATGGATCTCAAGGGGTAGAGGCACAAACACTAGCAAATTGTTATACAGCAGTTGAGGAGGGCTTAGAAGTCGTCCCAGTTATTAATAAAATTGATTTACCTCAAGCCGAACCAGACAGGGTTAAATCAGAAATAGAAGAAATGGTTGGTATTAATGCATCTGCTGCTCCATTGGTAAGCGCTAAAACTGGGGATGGCATTGAAACTCTATTAGATACCTTGGTATCAAAAATACCTTATCCAAAAGGAGACCCTGATTCTGATCTTCAGGCATTGATAATAGATTCATGGTTCGATTCCTATTTAGGAGTGGTATCTTTAATAAGGATAAAAAATGGTTCTATAAAAATTGGACAAAAGTTTAAAATTCACTCTACTGGACAGACACATTTAGTTGATGATGTTGGTATCTTTACTCCAAAAAAAGTTTCTAAAGATAGACTTTCTGCTGGAGAGGTAGGGTACTTAGTAGCTGGTATAAAAGACATTGCAGGAGCTCCAGTTGGAGATACCGTAATCGAATCAAAAGATGCAAAAACTAAGCCTTTACCAGGTTTTAAGAAAGTTAACCCCAAAGTATTCGCTTCTATTTTTACTCTAAACTCAGATGATTATGAAAAATTTAGAGATGCGCTATCAAAATTAGTTCTTAATGATTCTTCATTGATATATGAACCTGAGGTTTCTGATGCATTAGGTTTTGGTTTTAGGTGTGGTTTTTTAGGAACGCTCCATATGGAAGTAGTTCGCGAAAGATTAGAAAGAGAATATGACTTAGATTTAATATCAACCGCACCTTCGGTTGAATATGAAGTGCTTAAAACTAATGGTGAGGTCATCAAGTGTGATAATCCTTCACAATTACCTGTGCCGAATGAGATTGATGAAATAAGAGAACCTATAGTTAATACCACAGTCATTACACCGAATGAATATGTTGGTAACATAATAACTATTTGCACTGCAAAAAGAGGTGTTCAAAAAGATATGAAGTATTTTGGCAATCAAGTATCAATTATTTTTGAAATGCCGCTTTCTTCAGTCATTATTGATTTTTTTGACCAAATAAAGTCATCAACAAAAGGGTTTGCATCTATAGAATATTCTCTGATTGGATTTCAAAAGTCAGATTTAACCAAAATTGATGTTTTAATAAATAATCAGAAGATTGATGCGTTATCAATGATTGTTCATAAATCCTTTTCTACATCCAAGGCTAGAGAAATAGCTAAAAATCTACAGAAATTAATTCCTAGGCAAATGTTTGATGTTCCAATTCAAGTTGCTCTTGGTGCTAAAATTATCTCAAGAGAAACCGTTAAAGCTTATAGAAAGAATGTAACAGCTAAACTTTATGGCGGTGATGTAACAAGAAAAATGAAATTACTTGAAAAACAAAAGCAAGGAAAGAAGAAAATGAAACAAATTGGTAAGGTTTCTATTCCTCAGGATGCATTTTTAAATTATTTTAGCTCTGATGATTAATATGATTACTGACCCATTATTTATTCTTGGTTTAACTGGAATGTCTATATGTTTAATAAGTTGGATCAGGTTTAATATTAATGATGAAGAGGTTGAACCATTAGTTGTTAAGTATATTTCAACGATCAGTTTAATATCTGGATTAGCATTATTATTAAGTATATTTTACAACTCTGGTGACCTAGGCATTGTTTTACTTGCTGGTTCTGTGGTTGCGTTCATAGTTATGTTAATTGGGTACTATCTTAAAAATACTGAGATTACATTAACTGCCAGAGGTTATTTCATACCAGTACTATTAATTTTTATCCTTAGGACATTTATTTATGAGCCTTATCAGATTCCGTCTGGATCAATGGAGCCCCAATTAAAAAAAGGCGATTTTTTATTAGTAAATAAGTATGCTTATGGAATCAAGGTAAATAGAATAGGTATTCCTAATTTTTTAAGAACTGAGCCTCAATATGGTGATGCAGTTGTGCTGATTCCTCCGCATAACCCAGTACCATTTATTAAACGTTTAATCGGTAAACCAGGCGATACAATTAGATTAATAAACAAACAGTTATATGTGAATGGCAAAGTTTTACAGAGAATGCCAGTTAAATCAGAAGAAATAGTAATTCAAAAAAGGAAATTTACAGCTGATTTATATTCTGAAAACCATGGTTCCGCTAATTATATTGTCCGAAATATCAGAGGGATAAATAAGCAAGCCCCCCAAGAGTGGGTTGTTCCAGAAGGTCATTATTTTGTCATGGGAGATAATCGAGATAATTCTAATGATAGTACTAAATGGAATTTTGCATATGTTCCGAGAGAAAACTTTTTTGGAAGGGCAGATTATTTATGGATGACATGGGAATGTTGGACTTGCTTACCAACATTTAAAAAGGCTGGAAAGGTTAATTAATGTCGTTAACAGGCCTTGAAAAAAAACTTCAATATGAATTTAACAATAAAGAGTTACTTGAGCTTGCTTTAGTGCATAAAAGCTCAAACAACTCTTCAAATAATGAGAGATTAGAATTTTTAGGAGATACGATTCTTAATTCAGTTATCTCACAGCATCTTTTTGAAAAATTTCCTCATGAAAAAGAAGGATTACTTACCAGAATGCGATCACATCTTGTCAAAGGGGAAACTCTTACAAATAAAGCAAATGAAATAGGGTTAATTGATTTTATAAGATTGTCTAAAGGTACAGCAAATCTATCTGAAAATAGAAAACATTCAATACTAGAGGGTTCAATTGAATCGATCATTGGGGCAGTTTTCCTTGATAGCTCCTGGAGTGGTGCGCATGATTTAATCCTACATTTATTTGAAAAAGAGTTATCAGCAATAGAACCAAACCAAGAATTTAGAGACTCAAAGACTGAATTACAAGAATTATTACAATCTAAAAAATCTGAACTACCTAAATATGTAACCAAAGAAACAGCAAATGGTTTTGAGAGCTCTATAAAGTTAGGTAATAAATCTTATGAAGGATACGGAAATTCTAAAAGACAGGCTGAAATTGCTGTTGCAAAAGTAGCTTTAGATAATTTGAAATTAAACAATGCGTAAAGAATATTGTGGATATATCTCTATAGTTGGCAAACCCAATGTAGGTAAATCAACAATAATTAATTCAATACTTGAAAAAAAAGTATCAATAACCTCTAGAAAATCTCAGACCACAAGAAATAATATTCTTGGAATCAAAACGGTTGGCAATAAACAAATGATTTTTATTGATACTCCTGGTATGCATGTTAAGTCAAAAAAAACAATGAATAAGATTTTAAATAAATCAGCTCAAAGCATTATTGAAGATTCAGATATTGTTCTTTTTGTGCTCCAAAGATTATCTCTAGATAAAGAAGATCAATTAATAATTGAAAAATTAAAAGAAAGTGAGCAAAAGACTATTTGTGTCATAAATAAGATAGATCAAATAGAGGATAAAAATAAGCTATTGCCTTTAATAGAAAAGCTCTCATCGCAATATCAATTTATCGAAATATTATTAGTTTCTGCTAAAACGAATGATGGTATGGAGGATCTAGTTGAGACTATCAAAAGTCATTTGCCTGAAAATCAGCATATGTATGATGAAAATTTCCAAATAAATACTTCAGCAGATAAATTCATGATTTCTGAGCTAATTAGAGAGAAAATTATCAGAAGACTTGGTGATGAGTTGCCTCATGATACCTTTGTAAAAATTGATGATATAAATAATAAAACCAATATTATTGAGGTATACGCGACTATTTTTGTTAATAGGCAATCCCAAAAACAAATTGTTATAGGGGCGGGAGGAAAAATTTTAAAAAATATAGGAGAACAGTCTAGAATTGACATAGAAGAATACTTAAATAAGAAAGTATTTTTAAAAACGTGGGTTAAAGTAAAAAAGAATTGGAATACAGATTCAAATTTTATTCAAAGTCTTGGAGTAGGTAATAATTATGAGTCAAATTAACTCAGATGAATGTTTTCTTCTTCACCAAAGATCATATGGCGAAACCAGTATAATTGTTGAGGCTTTTACAAAGAACCATGGAAAAATGTCCCTTATTGCTAAGGGAGCAAAAAAACCCAAATCAAAATTTTTTGGTTATTTAACTCCATTTCATAAATTATCAATAACTTACTCGGGCAGGTCTGAGCTTAAAACATTAACCAGCATAGACAGAGACCTATCATCACAAGAAAATACTATGACAAAAACTAGTTATAGCCTTTTATATATCAATGAGCTATTAATAAAACTACTACCAAAAGATGCAACACAACAAGACTTATTCTTGTTATACGAAAAATTTTTAGCAGATGTTAGGGCTAAAAAAGATCTTGAACTAACCCTAAGACATTTTGAATTAGACTTATTAGATATGCTTGGATATGGTTTTGATTATGATATTGACATTGATAGAAATGAACCAATCGATCTAAATTCAAATTATTCATTTGTATCAGAGAAAGGTTTTCGCAGATCTAATAATTCTGATTTCTCAGGAAAAGATATCTCTAATATTAAAAATAGAAATCTTGATGCGGTACCTAAGAAGTATTTGAAAGAAATAACTACGAAAGCAATTAATTATTGTATGGATGGAAAGGATCTAGCAAGCAGGGAGATTTTTAAATCAATTAAACAATGATATTTGGAATAGGCACTGACATAGTAGATATTAATAGAATCAAGAGTATGGATTCATTAAGTGCTTTTGCTGATAAAATTCTTTCTAAAAATGAAATAAAGGTATTTAGTAATTTAGAAGAAGGAAAACAAACAACATATCTTTCTAAACAATTTGCTGGGAAAGAGGCAATCTCTAAAGCAATCGGTACTGGAATTTCTGGAGATATTAAATTTAAAGAAATTGAAATACTTCGAGATGAAAGGGGAAGACCAATTTTTAATCCAGTAGAAAATTTGAAAGAGATTTTAGCTAACTTGGGAATTACTAAAACACATGTTAGTCTTTCAGACGAAAAGGATTATGCTATTGCTTTTGCAATATTAGAAAAATGAAGAATATTATTTTATTAGGGCCCCCAGGAGCTGGAAAAGGAACTCAAGCAGATTTGATATGCGATTTATTTGATATTCCAAAGATTAGTACCGGCGATATGCTTAGAGAAGCTGTTGCATCTGGGAGTGAGTTAGGCATTAAAGTATCAGAAATTCTTGATAGCGGAGCTTTAGTATCTGATGAAATCATAGGATCATTGATAGAAGATAGGCTTACGAAACCTGATTGTGTAAATGGTTCTTTGTTTGATGGAGTCCCAAGAACTATTGGACAGGCTGAGCAACTTGCAGCAATGGGTATAGATTTTACGCATGTCATAGAAATTCAAGTCGCAGATGAAACCATTGTTAATAGGATGTCTGGCAGAAGGGTGCATCCAGGATCTGGTAAAAATTATCATATCGAGTTCAATCCTCCAATGAATGAGGGAATAGATGATGATACTGGCGAACCACTCATTCAAAGGGAAGATGATAAGCCTGAAACAGTATTAAAGCGTTTAAACGTTTATCAGGAACAAACTAAACCTCTGACAGATTTTTATATGAATCTAGCAAATAGTGGAACTTTAAAATTTATTAAAGTAGATGGGTCTGACTCAGTAGAGAATGTTTTTAAGAGTATTTCAGACAATTTATAAATCATGAATATTTTAGCTATGCAAAGTTCTGGGGACCAGACCTCAGTTAGCGTTATGTTAGACGAAGAGATAAATTCTTTTTCTTTGACTCATGCAAGAAAAGACAGGCCTGATTGGGATATGTTTTTATCTAATGTCGGCTTTAAGAGAGATTTTGAACTTAAAGATATTGATTTATTTGCATTTGGAAACTCACAAAATTCTTATACCGCAACTAGAACTATTGCTAGTTACATGAAAGGCATAGCAGTCGCCTTAGGCAAACCATTGATTGTTATCGATGAAAATTCTAATGATGAATTCCAGGCAGATGTTGTTGTTAAATTGGCTAAAGAAAAATTTCTATCAGCAGGTTCAGACGCAAAGGCATTTGATCCGAATTTTGCAAATCCTACTTATTCAGAAGATATAAATTTTAAAAAATTAAATGAATGATATTGTTTTAAGTCTAGTACTTGGATTAATACAGGGATTAACTGAATTTTTACCTATCTCGAGCTCAGCACATTTATTATTACCATCTTTAATTTTCGGTACTGCTGATCTTGGTTTATCGTTTGATATAGCTGTTCATGCTGGAACATTAGTGGCTGTTATATATTTTTTTAAATCTGAGATTGTAAATATGGTTAACTCCTTTATTGCATATGAACCCAATCTTGCAGAGTATAAAAAGTTAGCAATCTTATTAATTGTTGCCACCTTGCCAATCGTATTAGCAGGCCTTTTATCTTCAGAGATGATCGAACAAAGAATTTTTAATACTTCAACTATAGCTCTAGCAAATTTATTCTTTGCATTACTTTTGTTGCTTACCTTTGTTTATACAAAAGGAAACAAAACAATATATGAAATAACTATATATGGAGCTTTGATAATTGGACTAGTACAATGTTTTGCTTTAATTCCAGGCGCATCAAGATCAGGCACTGCTATAACCGCAGCTCTATTTATAGGTTTAAATTTAAAAGATGCATCCAAGTTTTCATTTATGTTGGGCATACCTACAATTTTAGGTGCTCTGGTATTTCTTTTGCTTGAAATACAAACGGTTGATATTTCTTATAACTTTTTAAACCTAATAATAGGATTTTTAGTCTCAATGCTTATAGCTTTTTTTACTATAAAATATTTTCTAATTTTCATTGAGAAAATTGGAATGATTCCATTTGTAGCATACCGAGTAGTGCTTGGAATCGTATTACTATTATTATTTTAAATGCATATTTATGCAGAGAAGAGATTTTTAGATAATAATATTAAAAATATTTCCGATGCTTTGGAGCTAGAGGTCATCTCCAATCAGCCTAATAAAAATTCTTACCTAGCATACGATGCGAATGGGCTTTCTTTTATTAAAGATGCAGCTAACCCAAAAGAATTCGTTTATATAGATTTTTTAAAAGGAAAATTAGGCTGGAGAATTAAAAGGGCTGAGCATGAAAGCAATCTTAAGAAAGCTTTAGGTAAAACCAAGAAAGAATTAAATATTTTTGATGCAACAGCAGGTTTTTTATCAGATTCAATGATATTTCTATCGTTGGGGCATAAAGTAATGGCAGTTGAGCAGAGTAAAATAATTTTTTATTTAGTTGAGGATGCTATAAAGAGAGCGCAAAGTGAAATTCCATTTCTAAAAAACTTATCTTTTTTAAATGGAAATTCACTAGATGTATTCAAGGCCTGCAAGGAGAGTTTTGATGCAATTTATCTAGATCCTATGTACCCAACAATGAAGAAAAATGTAAAAGGTTCTGGTGATATGAGAAGCATTCGATCAATTCTTAAGTTAGAGAATATCTCAAATGAAGCAAATGATTTATGCGATGCATTTATGCAATGCGAGTACCAAAAAATAATTTTAAAAAGACCTTTAAAATATAAAAAAATTTATAGTAATATTAATTATCAGGTAAAGGGGAAAACTACTAGATTTGATATTTTTATATGATAGAAGTTAAAAACGATTCAGTATTACTTTCTATAGATTCTAATAAACAATATGACTTACCTTTTTTATGGCTAAGAGATAACTGTCAATGTGATGAATGTAGAATTACTGAAACCCAAGAAAAACAATTTTTACTCCATTCTGTCCCCGTTGATATTGTTCCAACAAGTGTTATAGAAAAAGATAACAATATCTTAATAACATGGCCCGATAATCATGAGTCTATTATTCCTATAGATAAAATAAAAGAATCTGAAATTTCTAGATATCCCAAGCATCAATCTTGGCCTGCTAACTTTCAACCAAACAAATTTGATTGGTCAGATTTTTTAGATGATCAGGCTGTCTGTATAGAGGGCTTAAAAGATTTTGTTACTTATGGTGTCATCATATTAAACAATGCTCCTCACGAATCTAATTCCCTTGAGTTATTATCAAAAAGGTTTGGACCGCTTCATGAAACTTTATTTGAAAGAATTCATAATGTTTCAGTAACTGGTCATGTTTATAATGTTGCTCATACTTCAAAAGGGCTGCCACCGCATAATGATTTTGCTAGCTATAAATCTCAACCAAGTGTTCAGGCTCTCCATATGCTTGAAAATGAATGCGAGGGCGGAGAATCGATAGTTGTAGATGGGTGGGAATTAGCTGAAGATTTAAGAAAAGAGAAGCCTGATTTTTTTAATGTCTTACAAGAATTTCTAGTTCCTTTTAGAGAGTTTGATGAAAATAATGAAACATATGCAGAGGCTCCTTTAATACAATGCGCAAGCAATGGAGCAATAGAGAGTTTTAGGTTTTCAAATCAATTGATGCAAATGATTAATCCAACTAAAGAGGGTATAAGAGAATTTTATAAAGCCTATCATGAGGTTTCAGCAAGAATTTATCATGACAAATATCGTTCGACATTCAGACTTAATGGTGGCGAGGTGCTAATTGTTGCAAGTCATCGCGTTCTTCATGCAAGAGAAGCATTTGTTCCTAATGGTAAAAGACATTTACAAGATGCATATTTTGTTTATGACAATGCAGCTAATAACTTAGTCCTTCTTTCTTAGTTAATTAAATTAATAACATTACCCATTCCAGAATGTGCATTACACCAATAATATAATGTAACTCCAGCATTGGCGTTCGTAGCATCAAAAACATAAATAGCCCCTGATGTTCCTTGAGTGCCCATTAACTCGCCATAAGTCATACCACTTTCCATTGCACTTGATATTCTGAAAGGATGAGTAGATGTTGAAGAACTTGATAGATCAAATGCATATCGCTTACCAACTTCCATACTAATCACAGGGCTTTCTTCTCCATCAACATAATATCTGTTACCTGTTGCGCCATAAGCTTGAGTTGGTGCAACTGTTATTACAAATGTTTTATCTATTGCTGTCATTCCAGTACCAGGTGTTGGTGTTGTAGGAGGTGTATATGGATCATCAGAGCCCATTCCGCCTCCACCTCCACCGCATGCAGTAATTAAAAATAAACCAAATAAAACACTAACTTTTTTAAAAGTATTCATATTATCTCCAAATAGTTTTTACTGCCGGGCGTCCATAAAATGTAAGAAAGGTTTGTGCCCAAACCAACCAAGTTTATGGCAAAGCGACTTGATGTAGTGCATTAAACAAAAAAAGCTATAAATTTGTCAAAATTTTTTTAAACCCTTTAAATATAAGCTTTTAATGACATTTTTTATGTAGCTTTACTACATATAAATATTTTTTAATTATTGGTGCCCCATATCTGAGTCGAACAGATACTCCCGAAGGAACGCGATTTTGAATCGCGCGCGTCTACCAATTCCGCCAATGGGGCTAGCCGAGCATTGTAGCTAAGTATTATCTATTTTAAAATCAGCCTCGCATGAAAACTTCTGACTTTGATTATTCTTTACCCAAAGAACTTATAGCTGAGTATCCACTTGAAAAGAGAAGCTCCAGTCGATTGCTGGTTTACCAAGAAAATATAGAACATAAATCTTTTAAAGACGTAGTTTCTTATTTTGATAAAGGTGATTTATTAGTACTAAATAATACATCCGTTATTCCAGCTAGAATTTTTGGAAAAAAAGAATCAGGTGGATTAGTAGAAGTAATGCTTGAAAGAATAATGGAAGAAAATAAGGCATTAGTTCAGATTGGCTCTGGCAATAGCCCAAAGATTGGAACAAAGTTAATTTTAGAAGACTATGAAGTTGAATGTATTGATAGAAAAGGGGCTTTTTTTATCTTGCAATTCAATGAAGTGCCGCTAGATGTATTTAACAAGATAGGTCATGTGCCTTTACCTCCTTATATTAAAAGATCTGATAAACAATTAGATAGAGAAAGATATGGAACAGTATATGAAGATAAAAAATTACAAGATTCTGTTGCAGCGCCAACAGCAGTACTTCATTTTGATAAAAACCTATTAAAAACTTTAGAAGAAAAAGGGGTCAATGTTATTAGTATTAATTTAAGCGTTGGAGCAGGAACCTTTCAGCCAGTTAAAACGGTAAATATAAAAGACCATGATATTCATAAAGAATATGTTGAAGTAAAACCAGAGGTCATAGACTTAGTTAATGCAACTAAAGCAGATGGAAAAAGAGTTTTTGCTGTAGGAACAACTGCTACTAGAGCCCTTGAAACCGCTTTTATTGATCCTCACAAAAATGGATACAAAGGATATACAAAGTTATTTATTTATCCAGGATTTACCTTCAAAGCTGTCGACATGTTGATAACAAATTTTCACCTTCCGCAATCTTCATTATTAATGCTTGTTTCTGCATTTATTGGTTTTGATAATATGAAAAATATATATAACTTAGCTATCAAAGAAAAATATAGGTTCTTATCTTATGGAGATGCTATGCTTTTGAAAAAAAATGAAATTTGAAACAAATAATTCCAGTGAGTTTGCTCGAAATGCAGAACTAAAGCTCGCAAAAGGAACAATACAGACCCCAGCATTTATGCCAGTTGGAACGAATGGGACAGTGAAAGCTCTTACAGTTGAAGATCTTCATGAAACTAATTCAGAAATCATACTAGGAAATACTTTTCACCTAATGTTAAGACCCGGAGATAAGTTAATAAAAGACTTAGGTGGACTTCACAAATTTATTAATTGGGATAAACCTATACTAACTGACTCAGGAGGATTTCAAGTATGGAGCTTAGGCGATTTGGTTAAAATCTCTGAAGAAGGCGTTAAATTTAGCTCTCCTTATGATGGTAAAAAAATATTTATGACACCAGAGGACTCTATTGAGATTCAGGAAAATCTTGGTTCAGATATCATTATGGTATTCGACGAGTGTACTGATTATCCATCAACTCACGAGCAAGCAAAAAAATCGATGGAGCTTTCTATGAGATGGGCAAAAAGATGCAAGAATGCTCATAAAACAGAATCTGCTTTATTTGGAATCGTTCAAGGAGGAATGTATAAAGATTTAAGAGAAGAATCTCTTAATACATTAATAGATATCGGTTTTGATGGCATTGCTCTAGGTGGCTTAAGTGTTGGCGAGTCACAACAAGAAAAAAATGAAATATTAGAGTTCATGTCTGATAAGTTGCCTGAGGATAAACCAAGATATCTTATGGGAGTTGGAACCCCAGAGGATATTGTTGAAGCAGTTAGGTATGGAATCGATATGTTCGATTGTGTTATTCCAACTCGAAATGCTAGGAATGGACAATTATTTACCTCTGAGGGCGTTATAAATATTAGAAATGCAGAATATAAAGATAGTGATGATCCTATTGATAAAAACTGTGATTCTAAAGTGTCTCAAAATTACAGCAGGGCATACTTAAATCATTTACATAGAACAAATGAAATACTGGGATCTATGTTGGCGACATATCATAATATTTATTACTATCAGTCTTTAATGAGAGATATTAGAAATTCAATAAAAGATAATTTATTCGCGAAGTTCTTAAAAGAATTTTATAATATGCGAAATTTAGATATGCCCGATGGGCCAATATAGGATTTAGCTATGGAAGGACAAGCCTCATTATTTTCACCCTTATTATTTTTAGGGTTTCTGCTTTTATTTATGTATATCGTAATCATAAGACCGCAAAATAAAAGAAATAAAGAAATCAACGAAATGCTTTCTAAATTAGAGGTCGGCTCAGAAGTCATTGCTGCAAGCGGTATTATTGGAAAAGTGAAAAGTATTAAAGGTGAATATATTGCAATTGAAGTTAGTGAAAATGTTGTTTTTAAACTTCAGCGATCTGCAATAGCAAATATACTTCCAAAAGGAACGATTGATTCAATCAATTAAGTAAAGTGAATAAATTTTCCATATATCAATATTTATTAATACTAGTGGTATTGGTAGTTGGATCAATTTATGCATTACCCAATTTATACCCGACTCAACCATCAATTCAGGTAGCTTATACTGACTCAGCAAGATCAGCAGATCAAATGTTGCTAAATGAGCTTGAAGATATTCTTGAGGAATCTAAATCAGATTATGAAGAAATCTTTTTAAGAGAGAATAAAATTGTTATCAAATTTAATGATGTTGATACTCAACTTAGCTCAAAAACAATTTTACAAAATGCTTTATTAGATAAAGTTATCATTGCTCTTTTTCTTGAACCTTCAACCCCTCAATGGTTAAAGGATTTGGGCGGTAATCCAGTCAAGCTAGGCCTTGATCTATCTGGCGGGGTCCATTTTTTATTAGAAGTAGATATAGACACTGCTCAGCAAGGTAGACTGGAATTACTTTTAGACACCTATAGAAAATCTTTTAAAGAAGAAAGAATAAAGTATGGCGATTCATTTATTAAAGACTTGGCCTTGCATTTTGAGTTTTCTGATAAACAAAGTTATAACAAAGCCCTTAAAACATACCGAGACGAAAGCCAAACTATAAATGGTGTGCAATATGTTATTACTGAAAGACCTAGTTCTAATATCCTTATTTTGGAATATTCAGATATTGCACTTAGAGAAATAAGAGATTATGCAGTTGGACAAAACTTAACAACTCTAAGGAATAGGGTAAATGAGTTAGGTGTATCCGAGCCTATTGTTCAAAGACAAGGAGCAAATAGAATTGTTGTAGAACTTCCAGGTGTTCAAGATCCAACAGCCGCTAAGAAGATTATTGGTAAGACTGCAAATTTAGAATTTAGATTGGAAGCAAATTCAAGAACATCACCATTAAGAAAAGAAGAATTTAATTTCAAAGAGAATGAATACCAGACAGCTTTCTTAGAAAGAGCCGTAATCGTATCTGGTGATAGGGTAACTAATGCTAGTACTGGATTTGATGAAAGCGGTTTTTCTCAAGTGAACATCACACTTGATATGCAAGGTGGAAGGGCAATGCAAAAAGCTACGTCTGGAAATATCGGAAGAAGATTAGGGGTTCTATTTGTTGAGCAAAAAAATAAATCAGAGTTGGTTGTTGAACCAAATGGCGAACAAGTCATTAAGCAAACCAGTTATATTGAAAAAAACATAATTAGTTTAGCTACAGTTCAGGCTGTTCTAGGAACAAGTTTTAGGATTACTGGTGTTGGCACTCCTGCAGAAGCAAGCGAGTTAGCTCTATTATTAAGAGCAGGTGCTCTCGCAGCTCCAATGAAATTCGTAGAAGAAAGAACGGTCGGCCCAAGTCTTGGAAAAGAGAATATTGAACTTGGAATGAAATCTATAATGATTGGTTTTGGGTTAGTAGTACTATTCATGGCTTTTTATTACAGGATATTTGGTTTAGCAGCTAATGTTTCGCTAATATTAAATTTAGTTTTAATAACTGGAATAATGTCGCTCCTTGGCGCAACCCTCACATTGCCAGGCATGGCAGGAATTGTGTTAACCGTTGGTATGGCGGTAGATGCAAATGTCTTAATATTTTCAAGGATAAGAGAGGAATTAAAAGAAAAAGATCCACAAACCGCTATACGAGATGGATTCTCGAGAGCTTTTGTCACTATTTTTGATGCAAACGTTACGACATTAATTGCTGCGCTTATTCTTTATATTATTGGAACCGGTCCAGTAAAAGGGTTTGCTATAACTTTATCAATTGGAATTGTTACATCTATGTTTACAGCCATTATGTGTACTAGAGGCATAGTAAATATGGTTTATGGCAATAAAAATATTCAGGAATTAAAAATATAATGGATATTAAATATAAATTCATGAGATTTAGAAAGATAGCAGGCATTATCTCTATTTCTTTGTTTATTATTTCTATTCTCTCTTTGACCTTCAGAGGTTTAAGTCTTGGCTTAGACTTTAGCGGCGGGACTCTTATAGAAGTTTCATATGAAACCCCAGTACCTCTTGAGACGATAAGGAATACTTTGCAAGCTAATGGATATGCTGATTCTCAAGTAGTAAATTTTGGAACTAATTTAGATGTATTAATAAAAGTTGCCGATCAAGATGGCAATAGTTCAATTGGCGAGAATATTTTTAATATTTTAAATGAAGCGGGAATTTCAGGTGAACTCAAAAGAGTCGAATTTGTAGGGCCTCAGGTTGGTGAAGAGTTAAGAGATCAGGGCGGACTTGGAATGATCGTTGCTTTATTTATGATTCTTTTTTATGTGGCCTTTAGATTTCAATATAAGTTTGCCCTCGGTGCTGTTACAGCATTAGGCCATGACGTAGTAATTATCCTAGGACTTTTCTCAATATTTGGGTGGGACTTTGATTTAACTGTATTAGCAGCACTATTAGCCGTAATAGGGTATTCATTAAATGATACGATTGTTGTTTCAGACAGAATTAGAGAAAACTTTAGAACTGAAAGAGTGCTTGAACCAATCGATATGATAGATTTATCTTTAAATCAGACTTTAGCAAGAACGATTATCACCTCCTTAACAACTTTATTGGTTTTGTTTGCGTTATTTATATTTGGAGGAGAACTAATTAGAGGATTTAGTTTAGCTTTAATTCTGGGTGTCTTGATTGGTACATATTCATCGATATATGTTGTTGCAAATATGCTGATGTCTTTAACTTTAGTGCAAGATGATTTAGCAGTTCCAGAACCAGAAGGCGCTGATTTTGATGGAATGCCTTAGTCTTTAAAATACGGCTTTACTGATTTTAAAATTGATTTATATGTTTTTGCTGTCGCACAAATAATATTATTTCCATCTAAAAATTTTGGATCCCCATTAAAGTTGCTTACCAAGGCGCCACCTTCTTGGGCAATCAATGATCCTGCAGCAAAATCTGCTATATCGACACCATAAGACCAGATGCCATCTACTCTTCCAGTTCCTATGTATGATATATCTAATGATAAACAACCTGTCTCACGCATATTAAGATTCTGGTTTGCTAATTCTTTATAGCTTTTGTCAAAATCATATTTAGTATCTTTTGAAGAGCGTATTGGCTTTGTAAAAGATAGCATTGCATCATCTAGACCCTGCTGTTTACTTGATCGTATTCTATTATTATTTAAATTAGCACCGCCGCCTTTATATGCAGCAAATTCTTCTCTTCTTATTGGATCAATTACCACAGCAGACATTACCTCGTTGTCGATCATTGAACATAGCGATATTGAAAAATGTGGGTAACCATTAATAAAATTTTCAATACCATCAATGGGTTTTAATATCCATGTAACATTTGAATTATTAATCTGGTGGCCAATATGTTTGCTGATAAGGTTATCTTCAGGATTGAATTTACAAATTTCTTCAAAAACTATTTTTTCCACTCTTTTTTCAATAGCTTTTACATAACCATCCGGACCTCCCTTAGAAGTCTCTAAGCTATGAACTTTTTTTACAGCAAATTCTAGTTCGGCCGCTCCTTTATTTGCAGCTAACTGACTTACATTTAATAATGCTTGTTTTGACATGTCGCTATTGTAATAGAAATAAGGATAATAGTTATATGAGTTTAAAAAGTAATTTAATAAACATTGTTATAGTTGATACGATTCATCCTGGAAATATTGGCTCTGTTGCAAGAGCTATGAAGACAATGGGACTATCAAAATTATCATTAGTAAATCCACGTGTTTTTCCATCCGATGATGCAATCGCTCTGGCAGGCAATGCCACAGACGTGCTTGATAAAGCAAAAATTTTTGATTCTATTGATGAGGCCATCAAAGACAGTACATTTGTGTATGCAACTTCTTCAAGAAATCGATCAATCCAATGGCCAACTATAAATGCTAGCGAGGCTGCAAAAGAAATTTGCAACCAAGTGGAGAGTGACAAAGAGGTTTCGATTATCTTTGGCAAAGAGGATAGGGGGCTCACCAATGATGAGCTCGAATTAGCAAATACGTTAATTGAAATACCTGCTAATCCAGAATATCCTGTTTTAAATTTAGCAATGTCAGCCCAGATCATTGCTTATGAAATTCTAAAGGCATCTCATGGAGAAGAAATAAAAGAGTGGAGAGACTATCCAGAAGTTAATTCTAAACAACTACAAATGTTAATTGACCATTTTATTGAAACCGCAGTAGAGATAGATGTGATAGATCCTGATAATCCTAAAAAAATCATTTCAAGAATTAAAAGAATGTTTACAAGACTTCAGCCT
>CACEZB010000009.1 GCA_902563835.1 uncultured SAR86 cluster bacterium | reverse complement strand
TTTGGTCTAGAGCAAATGAACAAGTAGCAAAAGCAATGATGGAAAAAATTAGTACTGAAACAGCTAAAACTCCAGATGGAAATAAAGTTGATCAATCTTCATTTAATTCTGTATTTATTCTGGGGCAAGGGGTTCGCCAGCTCAAATTAGACAACTTTCTGGAATGAGGGGTCTGATGTCAAAACCTGATGGCTCAATTATTGAAACACCTATTACCGCTAACTTTAGAGAGGGCTTATCAGTATTACAGTATTTTATTTCAACACATGGTGCTAGGAAAGGGTTAGCTGATACTGCATTAAAAACAGCTAACTCTGGATATCTAACTAGGAGACTCTGTGATGTTTCAATGGATTCTGTCATAAATATTGAAGACTGCGGGACTAAAGAGTCTATTACAGTCACCTCCATTATTGATGGCGGTGAAATTATTCAAGCATTAACCGATAGAATTTTAGGAAGAGTTATTGCTGAACCAATTTTTGACAATGATGGCAAAGAAATTTTTGCTATTAATACAATGTTAGATGAGGATGCGCTAGATGTAATCGAAGAACTTAATTTATCAAGTTTAAAGATTAGGTCGCCTATGACATGCGAAGCTTCAATAGGTGTTTGTGCTATGTGTTATGGAAGAGATCTTGCAAGAGGACATTTAGTTCATAGAGGAGAAGCAGTTGGAGTAGTAGCAGCTCAATCTATTGGCGAGCCAGGCACACAGCTTACTATGAGAACATTTCATATCGGAGGAGCTGCATCAAGCTCATCCGAAGATAATGCAATATATAACAAAAATATTGGTAATGTGAATTTATCAGATGATATGAAAACTGTCCTTAATAAAGATAAATTAGAAGTTATAGTATCAAGGAATGCTACTTGTACTATTACAGATTCCATAGGAAAGGTTGTTGAACAATACAGGATTCCATATGGAGCTACTCTTCAAGTTAAAGATCAATCTGAGGTTGAAGAGGGCACACTTATTGCTTCATGGGACCCATATACAAGACCAATAGTTTCTGAAACTGCAGGCAAAGTTAAATTCATTGATATTGAAAACGGCCTAAGCGTGAAGGAGCAAGTGGATGATTTAACTGGGTTATCAAGTATTGAGATTATAGAAGTTGCTGATAGACCTTCAGGTGGAAGAGATTTAGTTCCTACAATTGAAATAGTTGATTCAAAAGGAAAACCAGTATTGGTGGGTGACTTTAAACAACCTGCTATATATCCGCTACCTGCAGGCGGTCTTGTTAATTTATCAAATGGTCAAAAAATAACAGCTGGTGAAGTTATTGCTAGGATGCCATTAGTTGCATCTAAAACTAAAGATATTACTGGTGGGTTGCCTAGAGTTGCAGACTTATTTGAGGCGAGAAAACCTAAAGATGCTGCAGTTCTTGCAGAAGAGACAGGATTAATTTCTTTTGGTAAGGAAACAAAAGGTAAGGTTAGACTAGTTATAACACCTGAAGGGGCTTCAAAAAAATCACAAAATGTTGAAATGTTGATACCAAAACATCGAACATTAAATGTTTTTGAAGGTGAGAGGGTAAATAAAGGTGATATTATCTCAGAAGGCCCATTAAGTCCTCATGATATCTTAAGATTGAAAGGTGTTCCCGAACTAACTAATTTTATTGTAAATGAAATTCAAGACGTTTATAGGCTTCAAGGTGTTTCTATTAATGATAAACATATAGAAACAATTTTAAGACAGATGCTAAGAAAAGCATTAATTATTGATGGCTGTGATACCAAATTTATTCAAGGCGATCAGGTTAGTTATGCTGAGTTAGTTGAAGAGAATAATAAAGTCGAAGCAGATGGAAATAAACCTGCCGAATATGAAAGAGTTTTACTTGGAATAACAAAAGCCTCACTTGCAACTGATTCATTTATATCCGCTGCTTCTTTCCAAGAAACTACAAGAGTTCTCACAGAGGCTGCTGTAACTGGTAAGAAAGATCATTTAAGAGGATTAAAAGAAAATGTAGTAGTTGGAAGATTAATCCCCGCAGGAACTGGAATGGAATTCCACGATAAATTAAGAAGCAAGAAACAAGGTGATTTTGAAGAATCAGTTTTAACAGATGATGATATAGAAGCTGCATTGAGACAAGAACTTCAAGAAAATGATGAAGAATAATGTTGACCATTAACGATCAGATATATAAAATCGCCGCCTATATATTAAATTAATATGGCAACTGTTAATCAATTAATTAAAAAATCTCGCAGACCAAAGGTTAAAAAAACTGATGTGCCTGCTTTAAATTCATGCCCCCAAAGAAGAGGTGTATGTACCCGTGTTTATACCACAACTCCTAAAAAACCTAATTCTGCTTTAAGAAAAGTTTGTAGAGTTAGACTAACAAGTGGTTATGAAGTAACTTCTTATATTGGTGGAGAAGGTCATAATCTTCAAGAACATTCTTTGGTTTTAATTAGAGGCGGGAGAGTTAAAGATTTACCAGGTGTTAGATATCATACTGTAAGAGGTACTCTTGATACATCTGGAGTAGCAAATAGAAAGCAAAGAAGGTCTAAATACGGAGCCAAGAAGGGTAAATAACTATGCCAAGAAGACGAAGCCCTGAAAAAAGGAAAGTACTCCCTGATCCAAAATACAAAGATATAGTTTTGGCAAAATTTATGAATAATTTAATGAAGGATGGAAAAAAATCTGTTGCAGAAAAAATTGTTTATGGTGCATTTGATCAAATTACAAAAAATTCAAAAGATGATCCCTTGGAAGTTTTTATGAAAGCTCTTGAAGAAGTAAGCCCTGTAGTTGAGGTTAAATCTAGAAGAGTTGGTGGAGCGAACTATCAAGTTCCAGTAGAAATCAGACCTGCAAGAAGACAGGCATTAGCTATGAGATGGATTGTAGAAGCAGCAAGACGTAGAAGTGAAAAATCTATGGATCTTAGATTGGCTGGCGAACTTCAGGATGCATCACAGCAAAAAGGATCTGCATATAGAAAAAGAGAAGATGTTCACAAGATGGCTGAGGCAAATAAAGCTTTTTCACATTTCAGATTTTAGAAATTAATTAATAATGGCTAGAGATACTGAATTAAATAAATACAGAAACGTAGGAATTTGTGCCCATGTAGATGCTGGTAAAACTACTACTACAGAAAGGGTATTATTTTATACAGGACTTTCTCATAAGATTGGTGAAGTTCATGACGGTGCTGCAGTTATGGACTGGATGGAACAAGAACAAGAAAGAGGTATAACTATAACTTCAGCTGCTACCACATGCTTCTGGAGTGGCATGGAACAGCAATATCCCCAACATAGAATTAATATTATTGATACTCCTGGACACGTTGATTTCACTATTGAAGTAGAGCGTTCATTAAGAGTTTTAGACGGAGCGGTAGTTGTTTTCTGTGGCACATCAGGAGTGGAGCCTCAATCTGAAACAGTTTGGAGACAAGCAAACAGATATGAAGTACCGAGAATTGTTTTTGTAAATAAAATGGATAGGGCTGGTGCAGATTTTGAAAAGGTTGTAAATCAGATTAAAGACAGACTCCAAGCAAATGTAGTCCCTATTCAATATAACATCGGTACAGAAGATGATTTTAAAGGAGTTGTAGACTTAATAAATATGCGAGCCATTTATTGGAATGAAGATGATCAAGGTTTGACTTTCGATTCTCAAGATATTCCTGAAAATTTAATGGATAAGTGTTCAAAATTAAGAGAAGAAATGGTGGAAGCTGCAGCTGAAGCAAATGAAGCGCTTATGGATGCATATCTTGAGACTGGTGAATTATCATCTGATCAAATCAAAGAAGGTTTAAGGATTAGATCATTAGCTAATGAGGTTATATTAGCTCTTTGTGGTTCTGCATTTAAAAACAAAGGAGTACAAGCTGTTCTTGATGCAGTAATCGACTTTTTACCAGCACCAGACGAAGTAAAAGCAATCGAAGGCGTGATTCCAAATAATAATGAAGAAGAAGAGCAATCTGATTCAAGAACATCTTCTGATAATGAACCTTTCTCAGCCCTTGCTTTTAAAATTGCAACAGATCCATTTGTAGGTACGTTAACTTTTATTAGAGTTTATTCAGGCGTCCTAAGTGTTGGTGATGGTGTGATGAATACAACTAGATCAAAAAAAGAAAGAGTTGGAAGAATGGTTCAAATGCATTCCAATAACAGAGAAGAAATTAAAGAAGTTAGAGCAGGAGATATTGCAGCTTGTATTGGTTTAAAAGATATTACAACTGGTGACACTTTGTCAGATTCAGATAAACCAATTGTTCTTGAAAGAATGGATTTTCCAGAACCTGTTATATCAGTAGCTGTAGAGCCTAAATCAAAACAAGATCAAGAAAAAATGTCACTAGCTCTAGGCAAGTTAGCGCAAGAAGATCCTTCATTTAGGGTGGCAAGTGATGAAGAATCAGGGCAAACAATTATTTCTGGTATGGGAGAGCTTCATTTAGATGTTCTTGTAGACAGAATGAAAAGAGAGTTTTCTGTTGAAGCGAATATAGGTAAACCACAGGTTGCATATAGAGAAACAATTAAAGAAACTGTAGAAATTGAGGGTAAGTTTGTTAGACAGAGTGGTGGTAAAGGTCAATATGGACATGTATGGCTAAAATTAGAGCCATTAGGGCTTGATGATGATTATGAATTTGTAGATAAAATTGTTGGAGGGGTAATCCCTAAAGAATATATTCCAGCAGTTAACAAAGGGATACAGGAACAAATGCAAAATGGTGTTATAGCGGGTTATCCATTGTTAGCATTGAGAGCAACTTTATACGATGGATCATTTCATGATGTAGATTCTAATGAAATGGCGTTTAAGATTGCCGGATCAATGGCTTTAAAAGATGGAGCAAATAAAGCTAAGCCAGCACTGCTTGAGCCAATAATGAAAGTTGTTGTTGTAACTCCTGAAGAGCATATGGGGGATGTGGTTGGTGATCTTAATAGAAGAAGAGGCATAATTCTTGGTATGGATGACATTACTTCTGGTAAAGAAGTCTCATCTGAAGTTCCTTTAGCTGAAATGTTTGGATATGCTACTGATTTAAGATCGCAGACCCAAGGCAGGGCTACTTTTACCATGGAATTTACCAAATATGGTGAGGTTCCTAATAATATTGCTGAACAGCTAAAAACATCCTAAAAACAATATAAATAAAACTGTTCAATAAAGTTGACAGTACTGCTCTTAGGAGCTTAGAATACGCCACATTTTGCGATTTGCAGGATGTAAAAGTTTTTTAAAAAAGGTATAAAAATAGGGTAAATGGAGAATCAATCAATAAGAATTAGGCTGAAAGCTTTTGATTACAGATTAATTGATGCATCTGCAAAACTAATTGTTGAAACTGTTAAGAAAACAGGAGCAGTGATTAACGGACCTATCCCATTGCCAGTTAAAAAAGAAAGAACAACAGTACTCATATCTCCGCATAAAGATAAAGATGCTAGAGATCAGTATGAAATTGTTACATATAAAAGATTGATGGACATTGTCAAACCAACTGATAAAACAGTTGATGCTTTAATGAAACTTGATCTATCTTCCGGGGTAGATGTTCAAATAAGCTTAGGACAATAAATTTTAACGCGAATGCGGCCATAGAGGGTTTATAGCCCCGTAAAAGGAGAAGAAATTGAGCATAGGCTTGATAGGAAAAAAATCTGGTATGTCACGTCTTTTTCTTGAAGACGGTGAATCAGTTCCTGTAACTGCTGTTTCTGTGTGTGGTAATTTTGTTGCTGGCAAAAAAACTACTGACAAAAATGGTTATAACGCACTTTTAGTATCCAAAACAACAAAATCTAATAATTTACCAAAATCACAATCTGAATTTTTTAAGAAAATTAATATTAATCCAGGCAGCCTAACTGAGTTTAAGTCTGATGATATTGAAAATTATGAAATAGGAGCACATCTCACAGCTGATATATTTGAGGTTGGTCAGTACGTTGATGTTACTGGAACTTCAAAAGGTAAAGGCTATGCCGGTGTTATTAAACGACATAATTTTTCTATGCAAGATGCCACTCATGGAAACTCACTAGCTCATAGAGCTCATGGTTCTATTGGGCAATGCCAAACTCCTGGGCGAGTTTGGAAGGGAAAGAAAATGTCAGGTCACATGGGTAATGTGCAAAAAACTGTGCAAAGTTTAAAGATAGTTGATATGGACGTTGCAAATAACGTTATTTATATCAAAGGAGCTGTTCCTGGTTTCAATGGCTCAGAAGTAAAAATAAAACCCTCAATTAAAAAATCATGAAAATAGAGCTTTTATCAAATACAAAAAATAAAGATATTTCTATTTCTAATGAGGTATTTAGTAAAGAATTTAATGAGTCACTAATACATCAAGCTGTTATTAGTTTTATGTCTTCTTCAAGACAAGGAAGCGCAAAACAAAAAAATAGATCTGAGGTTAGAGGTGGTGGGAAGAAACCATATAGACAAAAAGGTACTGGAAGAGCTAGAGCTGGAACTATAAGAAGCCCTCTTTGGAGAGGTGGGGGCGTAACTTTTGCATCTAGGCCAAGAGATTTTAGTAAAAAAATTAATAAAAAAATGTATCGTGCAGCAATTAAGTCTATTTTTTCTGAATTAGTTAGACAAAATAGACTTGTAGCAATCGAAAAACCAGTTCTCAAAAAACCAAAAACTAAAGAAATCGCAAGCTTCTTAAATGAATTTTCATTAAGTAAAGTTCTAATAATCACGGATGAATTAGATATGAATTTATATCTTTCAGCTAGAAATATTCCGAATGTTGATGTTATTACAGTTAGAGAAATTAACCCAGTTAATCTTCTTAAACCTCAAAAAGTTGCAGTAACAGGAGAGGCATTAAAACAGATTGAGGAGTGGATAAATGGGTAACGAAAAATTATTTACTCTAATAAAGTCACCAATTATTACTGAGCAAACCGCTCTGCTTGGTGAAAATTTAAAACAAGTTGTTTTTAAGGTAGATCTCTCTGCTAATAAAAGAGAAATAAAACAAGCTGTAGAAAAGTTATTTAATGTAGAGGTTCTTAAAGTTACAACTTCAGTTGTAAAAGGTAAAACAAAAAGGAATAGATTTGGAGTATATAAAAAATCAAATTACAAAAAAGCTTTTGTATCAATTAGTGAAGATTCTGAAATTCAATTTGAGGGAATTAACTAATGGCTATAATTAAATCAAAACCTACAAGCCCAGGCAGACGAGGTGTTATATCAGTTAAATCTGATTTGTATAAAGGAAAGCCTCATAAGTCTCTTATTGAATCTAAATCAAAAAATGGTGGAAGAAATAATCATGGAAGAATTACTGTAAGGCATCAAGGAGGTGGTCATAAGCAGCACTATAGACTTATTGATTTTAAAAGAGATAAGTTTGATATACCTGCTGTAGTAGAAAGAATTGAATATGACCCAAATAGGTCTGCTCATATTGCTTTATTAAAATATCTTGATGGTGAAAGAAGATATATTATCGCTCCATCTAAAATCAAAATAGGTGATCAAATTATTTCATCGGACAATTGTGAAATTAAAGTAGGAAACTCAATGAAACTTAAAGACATACCTTTAGGTACAAATGTTCATTGTGTTGAACTTAAGCCAATGAAAGGCGCTCAATTGGCAAGAAGTGCTGGCACATCTGCGAGATTGGTTGCTAAAGAAGGTATATATGCAACTTTAAGATTGCAATCAGGTGAAACAAGGAAAGTCTTATGGGAATGTAGAGCAACTTTAGGAACAGTTTCTAATCAAGAAAATAATTTAAAATCACTTGGTAAAGCTGGAGCAAAAAGATGGAGAGGTGTCAGACCTACTGTCAGAGGTGTGGCTATGAACCCAGTTGATCATCCTCATGGTGGAGGAGAAGGAAGAACTTCAGGTGGAAGACATCCCTCAACTCCTTGGGGTGTTCCGACAAAAGGATATAAGACAAGAAAAAATCAAAGGACAGATAATTTAATTGTTAGAAGAAGGGGTAAAAAGTAATATGCCTAGATCATTAAAAAAAGGACCATTTGTAGATTTATCATTATCAAAAAAAGTTGAAGCTGCATTAGCAAATAATGATAAAAAACCAATCAAAACTTGGTCAAGAAGGTCTATGATTATTCCTTCGATGGTGGGGTTAACAATCTCAGTTCATAATGGAAGACAACATGTTCCAGTATTTATTAATGAGGATATGGTTGGTCACAAGCTAGGTGAATTTGCGATTACACGAACTTTTAAAATGCACTCAGGTGATAGGAAGGCAGAATAATGGAAACTCGAGCATATTTAAAAGGGACAAGACTTTCGCCCCAAAAAGCTGCTCTAGTTGCAGATCAAATTAGAGGTAAATCAGTTGATGAAGCTATGGATTTTCTTGTTTATAACAAACAAAAAGGCTCTGCTGTTATAAAAAAACTTTTAGAATCTGCAATTGCAAATGCTGAAAATAATAACAATTCTGATATTGATAAATTATCTATTAAATCCGTCATTGTTAATCAAGGCATGAGATTAAAAAGAATGAAAGCTAGGGCAAGAGGAAGAGCGGATAGAATAATAAAACCGACATGCCATATTGAAATTATATTGGTTGAGGAGGGGAAATAATGGGGCAAAAAGTCAACCCAAACGGATTTAGATTAGGCGTTTCAAAAAAGCAGAAAGCTAATTGGTATGCAAAAGGTAAAGACTTTTCAAATAATTTAATTCAAGATTTAAAAGTTAGAGATCACTTAAATAAGAAGCTAAAGAATTCATCAATAAGTAAAATAGAATTAGAGAGAACTGCTGATACTTTTATTGTAAATATTCATACTGCAAGGCCAGGTATTATTATTGGCAAACGTGGTGAAGAGATAGAAAATTTAAAAAAAGCAGTTGAGAAAATTGTTAAAGGCACTTGTCAAATTAATATTAAAGAAGTTAAAAAACCTGATCTAGATGCACAAATACTAGCTGAAGGCGTTGCACAGCAACTCGAAAAAAGAGTTATGTTTAGAAGAGCAATGAAAAGAACTGTACAAAGCGCACTTAGACAGAGTGCAAAAGGTGTAAGAATTGAAGTCTCAGGAAGACTTAATGGTGCTGAAATAGCAAGAACAGAATGGTATAGAGAGGGCAGAGTTCCCCTTCATACATTAAGGGCAGACATAGATTATGGAACTGCTGAAGCTTTAACTACGTATGGAATTATTGGAATTAAAGTATGGGTATATAAAGGCGAAATAACTGAAGATCCATATAAATCCGATCAGGGAGTCAATTAAAAAATGTTACAACCAAAACAAACAAAATTTAGAAAGATGCATAAGGGCAGGAATCGTGGACTTGCTCAAAATGGTAATACTATTGCATTTGGCAGGTTTGGTTTGGTTGCTTCTGGAAGAGGAAGAATTACTGCCAGACAAATAGAAGCAGCAAGAAGAGCAATGACTAGGTATATTAAAAGAGGGGGTAATATTTGGATCAGAATATTTCCAGATAAGCCTATAACAAAAAAACCATTAGAAGTAAGAATGGGTAAAGGTAAGGGTAATGTTGAATATTGGGTTGCATTAGTTCAGCCAGGAAAAATTATGTTTGAAATGGCTGGCGTAGAAGAAGAACAGGCAAGAGAAGCCTTTAGATTGGCCTCAGCAAAACTTCCTGTAAAAACACATTTTATTAAATAAGGTAAAAAATGAGTAAAGAATTAGCAGAATTAAGAAAGAAAAATTTAGAAAAGTTAGATGCTGAATTAATCTCTGCTAGAGAATCTCAATTTGGATTAAGAATAAAACATAGAACTGGGCAATTGAATGAAACTAGCGAACTAAAGAAAGTTAGAAAAAAAATAGCTCAAATAAAAACTGTCATTAATGAAATTAAATTAAAGGATGAAAAATAATGGAATCTACTAACCCAAGAATCTTAACAGGAGTAGTTACCAGCAATAAGGCTGATAAGACTATTACAGTTAAGATTGAAAGAAAAGTTAAGCATCCTATATATGGGAAAGTTATTAAAAGAGCAACTAAAGTTCACGCTCATGATGAAAATAACGATGCATCTATTGGAGACATTGTTACAGTTAAGGAATGTAGACCTATATCTAAAACCAAAACTTGGATATTAATTTCTGAGAATATAAAACAATCAGCTAACGAGGAGAAAGCGTAATGATCCAGATGCAATCATTATTAAATATAGCTGATAATAGCGGGGCTAGAAGTGTTATGTGTATTAAGGTGTTGGGTGGCTCAAAACGCAGATATGCAAATATAGGTGATGTTATTAAAGTTGCTGTTCGTGAAGCAATTCCAACAGGAAAAGTGAAAAAGGGGCAGGTTGTTGATGCTCTTATAGTTAGAACAAAAAAAGGAGTTAGAAGAAGAGACGGCTCTCTTATTAAGTTCGATGAGAATGCAGCTGTACTTATTAATGCGCAGAAAGCTCCAATAGGAACAAGAGTTTTTGGACCTGTAACAAGAGAATTAAGAGATGGAAAGCATATGAAGATATTATCACTTGCACCAGAGGTTTTATAAGATGAAAAATTTTATACCAACAAAATTAAGATCTGGAGATGAAGTGATTGTTGTTGCTGGTAAAGATATTGGCAAAAAAGGTACTTTACGAGAAATAATTAAAAGTAAAAATAGAGCTATTGTTACCGGTATAAATATGGTAAAAAAACACACTAAACCAAATCCAGAGATGGGAGTTACAGGCGGTGTTGTAGAGCAAGAAGCATCAATAGCATTATCAAATTTAGCAATCTGGAATCCAAAAAAGAAATCAAAAGATAAAATTGCATATTCAACCAATAAAGATGGAGAAAAAATAAGATTGTATAGATCAGATGGAGCTGAAATTAAGTAATGTCTAATTTAAGAGAAAAATATAATAAAGAACTTCGAGCAGCTCTTAAGGAAGAGCTTGGTTTGAATAACATTATGGCAGTACCAAAAGTAACAAAGGTAGTGATTAATATGGGAGTTGGAGAAGCAGCAAATGATAAAAAACACCTTGAATCTGCATTAGAGAATCTTACTGTCATATCAGGCCAGAAGCCTATAGTTACAAAAGCTAGACAATCTGTTGCAAGTTTTAAAATTAGAGAAGGATGGCCTTTGGGCTGCAAGGTCACTCTTAGAGGTAATAAGATGTATGACTTTATAGAGAGACTTATCAAAATTGCGATTCCTAGAGAAAGGGATTTTAGGGGACTTAATCCAAAATCATTTGATCAACAAGGGAATTATAGTTTTGGCATAAAAGAACAGATTATTTTCCCAGAAATTAATTACGATAATATCGATAACATAAGAGGTATGGATGTGTGTATAAATACATCTGCTAAGTCTCAAGAGCATGCTAAAGCTCTTTTAAAAGCTTTAGATTTTCCATTTAAAGAAAGGTAATAATATGGCAAAGAAATCAATGATAGCTAGAGAAATAAAGAGAATTAAAACGGTAGCTAAATATTCTGAGAAAAGAGCTGAATTAAAAAAAGCAATGAATGATCAGAACTTATCTTCAGAAGAAAGATATGAGGCGCGTATTAAATTTCAAAAACTTCCTAGAAATGCAAGTCCTTCAAGAGTTGTAAGAAGATGTCAGGTAACAGGTAGACCTCACGCAGTGTATAGAAAGTTTGGTTTAAGCAGAATTAAATTAAGAGAGGCGGCAATGAGAGGAGATATACCTGGTTTAGTTAAATCAAGTTGGTAATATTATGAGTTTTCAAGATCCAATAGCAGACTGTATAACAAGAATTAGAAATGGCTTAATGCGCGGCAAGACCAATGTGCTTGTTCCTTACTCAAAATTAAAACATGATCTTGTGAATGTATTAATTTCAGAAGGCTATCTCAAAGCTTGTAAAAAAACTGATTCAGAAGATAAATTAATGATAGATATAGAATTAAAATATCATGACGAGAAACCTGTTATTAAAGAAATAAAGAGAATTAGTAAACCAAGTTTAAGAAAATATTCTGGGGTTTCTGATATTGATTCTGTCAAAGGGGGGCTTGGCTCCTTCATTCTTTCCACTAACCAAGGTCTTATGACTGATAAAGATGCTAAAGCAAAAAATGTTGGTGGCGAAATACTTTGTGAGGTTTTTTAATGTCTAGAGTAGCTAATAGTCCAATTAATGTTCCTGATACTGTTAATGTAAGTATTAATGATGATGTTGTGGTAGTTAAAGGTAATAAAGGTGAATTAGATTTTTCTTTGCCGTCTTCCATATCAATAGATATAAAAGATGACGTTATGAATATCAATTATAATTCAGAAAATCAGGAATCCGTTGCTCTTGCAGGCACCACAAGATCAATACTAAATAATATGGTTGTTGGTGTATCAGAGGGTTTTGAGAAGAAATTAGAACTTATTGGAGTTGGTTATAGGGCAAAAGCATCAGGCAAGCTCTTAGAGCTAACATTAGGATTTTCTCATCCTATAAAGTATCAATTGCCTGATGATGTAGAAGTAGAAACCCCATCACAAACAGAAGTAATTTTAAGAAGCCATAATAAACAGATATTAGGTCAAGCAGCAGCAGAAATAAGGGCTTTTAGACCTCCGGAGCCTTATAAAGGTAAAGGGGTAAGATATTCTGATGAACAAGTTAAACGAAAAGAAGCTAAGAAGGCTGCAGGAGCGGGAGCGGCATAATGAGTATTAAAAATATCTCAAGATTAAGAAGAGCAAAGAAGGCTAGGGCTAATATTAAAGTTCAGGAATCACCTCGATTAACAGTTTTTAGATCTTCGCAGCATTTCTATGCACAAATATTTGATAATCTTGGATCTAAAGTTATTGTTTCTGCATCTACTGCAGAAAAAGATCTAAAAATAAAATCAAATAACCTTGAGGCTGCGGTTGAGGTTGGTAGGAAAGTGGCAGAAAGAGCACTAGAAAATGGCATTAAAAAAGTTGTATTCGATAGATCTGGATATAAGTATCACGGACGAATAAAAGCTTTAGCAGATTCAGCTAGAGACGCAGGATTGGAGTTTTAAATAATGAAAGAAGATGCAGCAATAAATAATCAACAAGTAGATACGCTTGAAGAAAAATTAGTTCAAGTTAATAGAGTTGCTAAAGTTGTAAAAGGTGGAAGAATATTTGGTTTTACAGCATTAACTGTTGTCGGAGATGGGAATGGCAGAGTAGGTTTTGGAAGAGGGAAGGCAAAAGAAGTTCCCATTGCAATTCAAAAGGCTATGGAAAATGCAAGAAGAAGTATGGTCGAGGTAGAACTAAATAAAACTACATTATGGTACCCAATCAAAGCTAAACATGGTTCTGCTAACGTTTACATGCAGCCAGCATCTGAAGGTACAGGAATTATTGCAGGAGGAGCTATGAGAGCAGTTCTTGAGCTTGCAGGAGTTCAGAATGTTTTAGCTAAATGTTATGGGTCAACAAATCCAGTAAATGTAGTCCGAGCAACAATTAATGCATTAAGCGCAATGGAATCTCCTGAGACAGTAGCTTCCAGAAGAGGCAAGAAGGTTGAAGAAATATCATGAGTAAAGAACAGATAATAAAAATTAAACTTGTTAAAAGTGGCATCGGCAGAATTAAGAATCATAAACTATGTATAAAGGGCCTAGGCTTTAAAAAACTTAATCAAACTGTAAGCGTCACTGATACACCTAGCAATAGGGGGATGATTAATAAGATCTCAGATATGTTAGAAATATTGGAAAATTAAATATGAGTGAAGAAACTACAAATATTATGAATCTAAATTCTATATCCAGTGAAGGAACTTCAAAAAATAGAAAAAGAGTTGGAAGAGGAATTGGTTCTGGAACTGGTAAAACAGCTGGTAGAGGTCATAAAGGTCAGAAATCAAGAACAGGGGGTAATATAAGACCAGGTTTTGAAGGCGGGCAAATGCCATTGCAAATGAGACTGCCAAAATTCGGCTTCAGCTCAAGAGTTAACAATAATTTTAAAGAAGTAAATGTTAAAAATATTGAAGGAATGACTGTCGTTAATTTAGAAACTCTTAAGGAGAATAAAATAATTAGCAAGTCTGTTAAAAAAGTAAAAATTTTTGGAGATACAGCTATTGAATCAAAGGTGACTGTTGAGGGTATAAATGTGACTAAGGGAGCTAAAGAGTCAATTGAAAAAGCTGGCGGCAAAATTGAAGAAATAAAGCCAAAAGATAGGGTAGAAAAAAAAGAACTTAAAAATGAGGATGCAGATAAATAATGGCTGAGCAGGGAAACATGAGTGATCTTTGGAAGCGTTTACGATTCGTTTTCTTTGCTATTCTTGTATATAGAATCGGCACTCATATTCCTATACCAGGTATTGATCCTGATAGACTAGCTGCTTTATTTCAACAAAATCAAGGAACAATTATTGAAATGTTTAATTTATTCTCAGGTGGTGCACTTGAGAGAATGAGTATCTTTGCTTTAAACGTTGTTCCATATATATCTTCTGCAATTATTATGCAGTTATTTTCAAACTCAATTCCGTATTTACAAGAACTAAAGAAGGATGGACAAGCTGGAAGAAATGCTATTACCCAATACACTAGATATGGGACAGCGATATTAGCTTTTATTCAGGCATCAGCATTAGCAGTTACATTGTCTGCCAGCGGACTTGCTTATGTTCCAGGCCCATCATTTTTTGTTTCTGCTGTATTTTCAGTAGTTGCAGGAACAATGTTCTTAATGTGGTTAGGGGAGCAAGTATCTGAAAGGGGTATTGGAAATGGAATATCTATTATTATTGCAACTAGCATACTTACAGGTATTCCTGGAGCAATTGGACAAGCTCTTGAACAATCTAGACAAGGTGACTTAAGCATTCTTCTTTTAATAGGGATTGGTCTCTTATCAATGGCTGTTATTGCAGTTGTGGTTTTTATTGAAAGAGGGCAAAGAAGAATTACTGTGAACTATGCTCAACGACAGCAAGGTAGGAAATTAATGCAAGCTCAAACGAGCCATCTCCCATTTAAGGTGAATATGGCTGGAGTAATCCCTGCAATTTTTGCTAGCACATTCTTATTATTTCCTGCATCTTTATCAACATGGTTTGGCGAAAACGAATCGCTAAGTTTTCTTCAAAGTTTTTCGTTAGCCTTGAATCCTGGACAACCTTTATATATTTTAGTTTTTGCAGCATTGATAATTAGCTTTTGTTTTATATGGTTAGCACTAACGTTTAATACAAAAGATGTTTCAGATAATTTAAAAAGATCAGGTGCTTACATTGCCGGGATTAGACCAGGCGAACAAACAGCTAATTATATAGATTCAGTATTAGCACGATTGACGGTTTTTGGAGCAATTTATTTAACATTAATATGCTTACTTCCACTTGCTCTTATTAATTTTGCAGGCATATCACCAACGATCTCAATTGGAGGAACTTCAGTATTAATTATAGTTGTTGTACTTATGGATTTTATGGCTCAAGTTCAATCCCATATGATGTCATCTCAGTATGCTTCTTTAATGAAAAAAGCAAATTTAAAAAATTATAAAAGATAGATAATATGAAAGTTAAAGCATCAGTAAGAAAAATTTGTAGAAATTGCAAAATAGTAAGGCGAAAAGGCGTTTTATTTGTAATTTGTAAAACGGATCAAAAACACAAACAGAGACAGGGTTAAATTATGGCTAGGATTGCAGGAGTAAACATACCAGAAAATAAACATGTTGAGATTTCATTAACACATATTTTTGGTATTGGTAGAAAAACGGCTCAAAAAATATGTGTAGATCTTAAGATTGATTACACAAAGAAAATATCTGATCTTTCAGAAGATGAGATTGAAAATATTCGTAATTCCATATCTTCTTATGTGGTTGAAGGAGACTTGAGACGAAATATAAGCACTAACATTAAAAGATTACAAGATTTAGCTAGTTATAGGGGAATTAGACATAGAAGAAAATTGCCTACTAGAGGACAAAATACAAAAAATAATGCAAGGACAAGAAAAGGCCCTAAAAAGCCAATGAGAGGTTAGAAATGGCAGTAAAAGGAAAGAAAAATAAGAAGATAGTTACAGATGGTGTTGCGCATATACATTCATCATTTAATAACACTATAGTTACAATAACTGATAAGCAAGGTAATACAATTTGTTGGGCAACATCTGGCGGGTCTGGTTTTAAAGGTTCAAGAAAGAGTACTCCTTTTGCGGCTCAAATAGCTGCAGATAAAGCTGGAAATGCTGCAAAAGAATTTGGAATGATTAATTTAGATGTAAAAGTAAAAGGTCCTGGCGGCGGAAGAGAATCAGCTATCAGATCTTTAAATGCATGCGGTTTAAAAATTAAGAGTATTACAGATGTAACTCCATTACCACACAATGGATGCAGACCATCTAAAAAGAGAAGAGTTTAAAGGAGAATTAAATGGCTAGATATAGAGGACCATCATTAAGACTTTCTAGAAGAGAAGGAACAGATTTGTTATTAAAGAGTGGGGTAAGAGCTATTGAATCTAAATGTAACATGGATACCCTGCCAGGAGTTCACGGTGCAAGAAGAGGAAGACTATCAGATTATGGCTTGCAATTAAGAGAAAAACAGAAAGTTAGAAGAATGTATGGTGTTTTAGAGAAACAATTTAGGAACTATTATAAAAAAGCAGCTTCTTCTAAAGGTAACACAGGCGAAAACTTATTATCCTTATTAGAGAAGCGATTAGATAATGTTGTTTACAGAATGGGATTTGGCTCTACAAGGGCAGAGGCAAGACAGATGGTTTCACATAAAACATTTAATGTTAATGGTAAGGTTGTAAACATTCCTTCATATCAAGTTCAACCAGGTGATGAAATTGAAGTAAGAGAATCAAAAAGAGGGCATTTAAGAATTGCTTCAGCCTTAAAAATTGCTGCTACAAGAGAAGAATGTGATTGGCTAGAGGTTGATGAAAAGAGTTTTAAAGGGGTATTTAAATCAGTTCCAGATAGAACAGATTTAAGTACAGAAATTAACGAAAATCTTATTGTTGAGCTTTACTCAAAATAGAATCATAAAGGCGGAGAAAAATTATGAAAACATCAGTAATAGACCTACTAGTACCAACAGAAATACAAGTTGATGATATTTCACCAACTCTATCAAAGGTAACATTAGAGCCTTTAGAACGAGGATTTGGTCATACATTAGGAAATGCTTTAAGAAGAATTCTTCTTTCCTCAATGCCTGGTTCTGCAGTTACAGACGTAGCAATAGATGGTATTTCTCATGAATACAGCACTATAGAAGGAATAAGAGAAGATGTAATAGATATCTTGTTAAATATAAAAGATATGCCTATTAATATTATAGAAGGAGATTCTGCGGAAGTAACCTTGGATGTGAAAGGGCCATGCGAAGTTTTAGCATCTTCCTTTGAGGTACCAGGTAATGTTGAGATTGTTAATCAAGATTTTCATATTGCTACAATTGTAGACAAAGTAAGTCTTAAAATGACTCTTACTGTTAAAAATGGAAGAGGTTATGAGCCTGCTGATCTAAGAGAAGACGAAGATAGGGTTGTTGGAGCAATGAAAATTGATGCTTCTTTTAGTCCTGTCCGAAGAGTTTCTTATTCTGTTGATAATGCCAGATCTGGCAAAAGAACTGATTTAGACAAGCTAATAGTTGAACTTGAGACAGATGGCACTCTTGATCCAAAAATGGCAATTGAACATTCAGCAACAATTCTTCAACAACAACTAGCTTCTTTTGTTGATCTTGATGCAATTGCTGAACAAGAAGCGAAGAAAGAGCAAAATGATTTCGATCCAATTTTATTAAGATCAATTGAAGAATTAGAACTAACTGTTAGATCAACTAATTGCTTAAAAGCTGAGAGTATTTTCTTAATTGGTGATTTGATACACAGATCAGAATTTGATTTATTAAAAACACCTAATCTTGGTAAAAAATCATTAAATGAAATAAAAGATGTTTTAGCATCCAAGGAATTATCTTTGGGCATGAATGTAGAGAACTGGCCTCCGGTAGGATAAAAGATGAGACATAAAAAATCTGGAAGAAAACTTAATAGAAATTCATCACATAGGAAAGCGCTATTTAAAAATCTTGCAATAGCGCTCATTGAACGGGATATTATTAAGACTACTCTTCCTAAAGCTAAAGAATTAAGAAAGTTTATTGAACCATTAATCACTATTGGCAAGAATGATAATGTTGCAAATAGAAGACATGCGTTTAATAAATTACGTTCTGATGAAGCTGTTGCAAAACTTTTTACTGAGATATCAGTAAATGCAAAAGATAGAAATGGTGGCTATACTCGAATTATTAAAGCTGGATTTAGACCTGGAGACAAAGCTGATATGGCTTATATAGAGCTTGTTGATAGAAAATTAGAAGATTCTGAGGCTTTAGATGAACCAGAGCTAAAAGAAGAAGAATCAGCAGCTTAATTTAAAATTTTTTTGAGGAACTGACCGGTGTAGGAAGTCTTTTTCTGCGCAACATGTTCTGGAGTCCCAGTCGATACTATTTTACCTCCATCAGCTCCACCTTCTGGTCCCAAGTCAACAATCCAGTCTGCTGTCTTAATTACATCAAGGTTATGTTCAATAACTACTACTGTATTGCCTTGTTTTTTTAATCTTTTCAGCACATTTAATAATAATTCAATATCAGCAAAATGAAGGCCAGTTGTTGGCTCATCTAGAATAAAGAGAGTTTTACCAGTACTTCTTTTTGATAGTTCTTTTGATAGTTTAATTCTTTGTGCTTCACCACCAGAAAGTGTTGTTGCAGATTGGCCAAGTGTTATATACCCCAAACCAACATCGCTCAAGGTAATTAACTTTTTATATATAGGTGGATGCGCACTAAAAAATTCTAATCCTTCTTCAACAGTCATATTAAGAATATCACTAATATTTTTACCTTTATATTTAATCTCTAACGTTTGTTCGTTATATCTAGAGCCATTGCACACGTCACATTTAACATATACGTCAGCAAGAAAATGCATTTCAACTTTTATCATGCCATCACCTTGACAAGCTTCACATCTCCCTCCTTTCACATTGAAACTGAATCTTCCAGGCTTATAACCTCTAGCTCTTGCTTCAACAGTTTTAGATAAAAGTTCTCTAATATAAGAAAATAAGCCTGTATAAGTAGCTGGATTTGATCTTGGAGTCCTTCCAATGGGTGATTGATCTATATTTATTACTTTATCTAGATGTTCAAGCCCTTCAATTTTATCGCACTTTATTTCTCTATTTAATTTAGACTTATTAAGAATGAAAGAGCTAATAGGCATAAGGGTTTGATTTATTAATGAGGATTTTCCTGAGCCTGACACACCTGTAATACATGTAAATAATCCAATAGGAATATTTACAGATATATTTTGAAGATTATTTTCAGAAGCATTAATAATTTTTATATTTTTATCAGATGGTTTTTTTCTCTTAGATGGAATTTGAATACTTTTTTCACCATTAAGATATTTAGCCGTAAGAGATTTTTTATTTTTAAGAATTGCATTAATATCTCCTTCCGCACATATTTCGCCACCATGTTTACCTGCTCCAGGCCCAATATCAATAATATGATCAGCTGATCTAATAGCTTCTTCGTCATGTTCAACAACTATAACGGTATTTCCCAAATTCTTAAGGTTTTTTAAAGTATTTATAAGTTTTGTGTTATCTCTTTGGTGTAAACCTATCGAGGGCTCATCTAATACATATGTTACTCCAACCAAACCTGAACCAATTTGACTTGCAAGTCTAATTCTTTGCGCTTCTCCTCCAGATAATGTTTGAGCATTCCTATCTAAAGTAAGATAGCTAAGTCCGACGTCATCTAAAAAGGTTAGCCTATCTAAAATTTCTTTAATAATTTTCTCAGCAATTTCTTTTTTTGCTCCTTTTAAATTTATATCCATAAAGAATTCCAAAGCATCAATTATTTTCATGCTTGTAATAGTATGTATTTGTATTTTATCTACGAATACATTTCTTGATTGAATATTTAATCTTGATCCATTGCATTCGTCACAGGAGCTCTCAGATATAAGTTTAGATAATTCATTTCTTATAAAATCTGAGTCTGTTTCTTTAAATCTTCTTTCAGTACTAGGAATTATTCCTTCGAATTTATGCTTTCTAACAATCTTGCTTCCACTTCTAAATCTGTGAGAAAAATCTACTTTATCATCAGAACCCCATAAAATAATTTTCTTAATATCTTTTGGATGATCTTTCCATTTTGTCGTAAGGCTAAATTTATAATGCTCACTTAGGCATTTTAATTGATAGTAATAAAACCTATTTCGTCTTGTCCAACCCTTTATGGCTCCATTTGATATTGATACGTCTTCATCCTCAATTAATTTACTCTCACTAAAGTATTGAAATACGCCCAATCCATCGCACTTTTCGCATGCTCCATAAGGGTTGTTAAATGAAAACATTCTTGGTTCTAATTCAGGAATTGCATAACCGCATTTCGAGCATGAGAAGTTTGAAGAGAATAAATCTGTTTCAGAGTCATTAATTGATATTTCTACCAAACCACCAGATAAATTTAGGGCGCTTTCTATAGATTCGGCTAATCTTGACCTATTTTTATCACCTTCTTTTAAGATAAGTCGGTCTAGGATAACCGAAATGTCATGCTTTTTATTTTTCTCTAACTCAGGAAATTCTTCTATTGGATAAATGACACCATTAACAATAACTCTGACATATCCATTTCTTTTAAGATCTTCATATATCGATAAATGCTCACCTTTTTTACCTCTAATTATTGGCGATAAGACCATTACTTTTGTACCAAGCCTTGATTCAAGTATTTCATCACATATCTCAGATACTGTTTTAGCTTTGAGCTCTTCATTATGATCTGGACAGATTGGAGTACCAATTCTTGCAAATAAAAGTCTTAGATAATCATATATTTCAGTAACAGTTCCAACAGTAGATCTCGGATTGTGTGAGGTTGCCTTCTGTTCAATTGATATTGCAGGTGACAGACCTTCAATTTGATCTACATCAGGCTTATCCATCATGGATAAAAACTGTCTTGCATATGTTGATAAAGATTCTACATATCGCCTTTGACCTTCAGCATAAAGAGTATCAAAAGCTAATGAAGATTTACCAGAACCAGATAAACCTGTAATTAGTACTATCTTATTTCTAGGTATTTCAAGATTAATATTCTTTAAATTATGCGTTCTTGCACCTTTGATAAAAATACTATCCATATGATATAAAAAATCCGTGATGAAAAAATTAAATTAGGTTAAACTTCTAACATATTATAAGAGGTAATTATGAGTAGAGGTGTAAATAAAGTAATTTTAGTTGGCAATTTAGGGCAAAAACCAGAAATGCGGTATACAGCAACCCAAACTGCTGTAGCAAATTTATCAATAGCCACAACAGAATCATGGAAAGATAAAGAAAGTGGAGAAAATAGAGACAAAACCGAATGGCATAGAGTTGTTTTTTTTGGAAATTTAGCAGAAATAGCAGAGAAGTATTTAGATAAAGGTTCTAGTGTATATGTTGAAGGGAAGATACAGACAAGAAAATGGCAAGATAAAGATGGTAATGATAGATGGACTACAGAAGTTTTAGGAAATCAATTAACGATGTTAGGCTCAAGAGGATCTTCAGACCAATCCTCAGGATCACCTATAGATAATAATAATTCTTCAGAAACACCATTTCCAGAAGATGATAGTGGACCAGGACTAACTGACGACGAAATACCTTTTTAATATTATATTTTGATTAAAGAATATAAAACTATCATTTTAGATGAGGTAGATTCAGTTGCTATTCTTAGGCTAAATAGACCTAATAAGTTAAATGCGTTTAATATGCAGATGTTTGAAGATATGCTTGATGCTATTGATTTTGTTAATAGTAATGATGGCATAAGTTCTTTAGTACTAACCGGCTCTGGTAGAGCTTTTTGTGCAGGAGCTGATTTATCAATGGGCGATAAAACTTTCGATAAAAATTTTGATACTAGATCAAATTTTGAATCTGACTATAGAAGAGACGCGGGCGGAATATTAACATTAAAAATATATAACTCTTTAAAGCCAGTAATAGCAGCATGTAATGGAGATGCGGTTGGAGTAGGGGCTACAATGCAATTAGCTGCAGATATTCGTATCGCGGTAAAGAACTCAAGATTCGGTTTTGTATTTGCCAAAAGAGGAATTGTTCCTGATGGATGTGCTAGCTGGTTTCTTCCTAAAATTGTTGGCATTTCAAAAGCATTAGAATTATGTTATTCAGGAGACCTGATTGATGCTGAAGAAGCTTCTAAAATTGGCCTAGTTAATTATTTGGTTGATGATGAAGAAGAACTAATTAAAGAATCAGTAAGTATTTCCAAAAAATTTAGCGAATTAAGTGCTCCAGTTTCTGTTGCAATGACAAGACACATGTTATGGAGTCTTTCTGCTGAATCTAGTCCTGAGAATGCTCATATCATAGAAAGCAAGCTTATTGATTCTAGAGGAGTATCTGAGGATGCAAAAGAAGGAGTACTGTCATTTTTAGAAAAAAGAAAGCCACATTTCAAAAATAAAATATCTTCTGATTTCCCTTCAATTTTTCCTTGGAGAAAATCTAAATTTAAAGATAACTAGTTCTTAATTATGTTATTTGAACCATATAAATTAAAAAATCTAAACCTTAGAAATAGAGTTGTGATGGCTCCAATGACAAGGAATCAATCACCAGGAGGAATACCAACTAGTGAGGTTGTTGCATATTATTCTAGAAGAGCTAAAGCTGAGGTTGGGTTAATAATTACTGAAGGCATCGAGGTTAGTCATGAAGCTTCCAGTGCATACCCAAATGTTCCAAGACTAGATACAAAAGAGGCTAGAGAAGGATGGAAGAGGGTTGTAAATGGAGTTAAAGAAAATGGTGGTTCTGTTATTGCACAATTATGGCATTGCGGTGGCTTCAGAAAACTTGGGATGCAGCCTAATCCAGAAGTGCCTGGGCATACAGCTTCTGGGTTGGTAAAGCCAGGTAAAAAAGTTGCTCATGAAATGACTTTAGAAGATATTAAACAAACAATTAATGCTTATGCATCTGACGCAAAATATTGTGAGGAAATTGGATTTGATGGTGTAGAAATTCATGGGGCTCACGGGTATTTGATTGATAACTTTTTTTGGGAAGGTACAAACATTAGAGATGATAGTTATGGAGGCTCTATAGAAAAACGATCTCAATTTGTTTCAGAAATAATCCAAGCTGTAAGATCAAATATAAGCCAAGAATTTATAGTAGGGCTTAGATTTTCACAATGGAAGCAGCATGATTTTGAGGCTAAATTAGCTCATTCAACAGATGATTTAAAAAAGGTCTTATTATCTCCAGTTGAATCCGGATTAGATTATTTACATTCAAGCATGAGGCGTTTCTGGGAAAGCGAATTTGAGGGATCTGAAGAAAATTTAGCATATTGGACGAAGAAAATTTCTAATATACCAACGATAGGTGTTGGTAGTGTTGGCCTAGATTCTGATTTTATCGATATGACAGCCCCTTCTAAACCTGCAAGTATTGATAAGGCTATTGATGATATTTCAAAAGAAAAATATGATTTATTAGCAGTAGGCAGAGCTTTATTATCAGATCATGAATGGGTTTTAAAAATGAAAGAAGGTAGATTGAAAGATGTCATTCCTTACTCAAAAGAAGCTTTGTTAAAATTATATTAATATTTACTTATTACTAAGCTTGCATTAGTTCCACCAAAACCAAAGGAATTGCTTAAAATATTATTTAATTTTTTTTCTTGAGTTTCAGTAACAATATTCAAACCTTTAGCTTCTTCACATAAATTATAAATATTGATAGATGGCGCAACAAAATCTTCATTTATCATCATTGTTGAATATATTACTTCATGTGCACCAGTTGCACCTAAAGAGTGACCTGTCATAGATTTAGTAGAACTAATTAAAGGTGAATCATCACCAAATACTTCCTTGATTGCATTTAATTCAGCTGCATCACCAACAGGAGTGCTTGTACCATGAGTATTTATGTAATCAATTTTACATTTAGAGTTATCTATAGCCCCTTGCATACATCTTACAGCCCCTTCACCTGATGGTGCGACCATATCGTATCCATCAGAGTTAGCAAAATAACCTGAAAGTTTGGCCAAAATATTTGCATTTCTTTTTTTTGCATGTTCTTCATCTTCTAAAATAACAATTCCAGAACCTCCAGATATAACAAAACCATCTCTCTCAGAGTCATATGGTCTAGATGCTTCTGATGGAGATGAGTTAAAGTTTGAAGATAAAGCTCCCATAGCATCAAATAAAGCAGAAGAGGTCCAATGTTCATCATCACTACCTCCAGCTATAACTATATCTTGTTGGCCGCTTTTAATTAATTCGGCAGCATGACCAATACAATGTGCGCTAGTCGCACATGCAGAAGAAATAGAATAATTGATACCTTTTAATTTAAGAGCCGTTGCTAGAATTGCTGATATAGAGCTGGACATACTCTTTGTCACTCCATACGGACCAATTCTTTTGGGACCTTTTTCTCTGGTTATATCACCATTTTGAACCATTATCCTTGTAGAGGCTCCTCCTGATCCAGCCACAATACCTATTCTTGGAGAATCTAAATCTTTTTCTTCTAAATTTGCCATTTCTAATGCATCTAATGCTGCTAAATATGAATATCCTGCTGATTCGCCCATAAACCTTAATAGTTTTCTGTCAATATTTTCAGATAAATCTATATTAATGGATCCTGATACACAGCTTCTAAAACCCATTTCAGAATATGTATCATTAAAGCAAATACCTGATTTACCTTTTTGTAAACTTTCAAGCACATCTTTATAGCTATTGCCTATGCATGAATTAATACCTAAACCTGTTATAACTACATTTTTCATTAAAAACTACTTGGATCTTTAAATAAGCCAACCTTTAATTTCTCAGCACTATATATTTTTTTACCATCAACAAACATTTCACCATCTGCTAATCCAACTATTGCTCCTCTATTAATAATTCTTTTAATATCTATTTTATAAATCACTTTATTAGCATTTGGAAGAACTTGTCCAAAGAATTTAATATTATCTGCTCCTAAAGCCCTTCCTATGCCAGGTAAGCCTGTCCATAGCAAATAAAAACCTAATAATTGCCACATTGCATCCAAACCAAGACATCCTGGCATTACGGGGTCTTCTTTAAAGTGATACTTAAAGAACCATAAGTCAGGATTGATTTTTAGATTTGCTTCTATCGAGCCTTTTTTATAAACTCCAGAATGATCATCAATATTTGATATTTCATCAAACATAAGCATTAAATCAGAAGGCAGTCTCCCATCTCCTTCTTTGGTAAATAATTCACCATTTGAACATGCTACCAATTCTTCCTTGGAGTATTTATTTTTAGGATTAAAACTCATTTCTTTCTGTTGATGGCAATTTTTGCTAATTCTATCATTTCTTCTCTAATTTTAAGATCTCTAATTTTTTCTGCTGAATTTATTGATTTATTGAAATATTTTTTAGCTAAATTTTTGGTTTCTTCAATCCCACCTAAATTAGCAATTAGTTTAATTGTATTTTTTTGATTTAATTTTTTATTTCCCATCATTTTTCCTAATTCTTTTTTTTGATTTAAATTGCTATTTTTATATGCATAGAAAAATGGATAAGTTACTTTACCTTCTCTTAAATCTTGAAAATTAGGCTTACCAATTTTAGATTCTATTGAGTAATCTAGTAGGTCATCTTTTATTTGAAATAGAATACCAAGATCTTTTGCACAATTACTAATACTATTAATATATGTGTCATTAGCATTTATTAGAAGTGCACCTGTTTTTGCTGATGCCTCAAATAATCTACCCGTTTTGTAATAGCTTATTTTTTTAAGTTTATTTAAAGTTATCTCAAAATTATTCATAGCATCTAATTGGATTAATTCACCCTGTGAAATATCATTTGTTGCTTTTGAAAGCTCTTTTAGTATTTTTTTATTTCCGATATCTACCATATACATAAATGCTTTAGAGTATATATAGTCACCGATTAAGACCCCATGAGCATTAGTCCAAATATTATTTACAGATTCCATCCCTCTTCTTGTTGGAGAATTGTCTACAACATCATCATGAACAAGTGTTGCTGTATGCAATAGTTCAATTATTGCAGCTAGTTTAATTCGATGATTCTTATTAATTTTTTTATTTTGAGAAGATGAGATAAGGTTCAATTTTGCACGTATTTTCTTACCTTTTGACTTAAAAACATGATCATAAAGATCTGAAATTGTCTTTTCTTTAACAAAATCTTTTTTTATTAAACTTTCAACAAGTCTTAATTCTTTTTTTAATGTTTTTTTTGTCTTCATTTTTACTGTTTAATGCATCAAAATATTATATAAGTATTGATAAATTACTCATTAAAGCGTATATTTTGCGGGCTTTAAAGGATTATATTATGTATGCAGTTATAGAAACAGGCGGAAAACAGCATAAAGTTGAGAAAGGTATGGTTTTATCTATAGATCTTTTAAAAGAAGACGTGGGTAAGAAGGTTACTTTTGATAATGTTTTATTGTTTGTTGACGGTGAAAAAGTAGAGGTTGGACAACCTTACTTATCTAATGTGAAAGTTACTGCTGAAATTAAAGATGTTGTTAAATCAGATAAGATTTCAATATTACGATTTAGAAGAAGAAAGCATAGTATGAGAAAAAAAGGACATAGAGCAAAACACACTCAAATAGAGATAAAAAATATAAAGTTAGAGAGTAAATAATGGCACATAAGAAAGCAGGTGGATCAAGTAAGAATGGAAGAGATTCCAATTCTAAAAGACTTGGGGTTAAACGTTTTGGGGGCCAGTCCGTCAAGGCAGGTGAAATTCTTATTCGTCAAAGAGGGACTAATACACACCCAGGTTTAAACGTTGGTATTGGCAAAGACGATACATTATTTGCAAAGTCAGCTGGCGTTGTTCAATTTACTTACAAAGGTCCTAAAAAAAGAAAAACGGCAAACGTTATTCCTCAATAACACAAATCAATGAATTTTATTGATGAGGCCTATCTCGAAATCAAGGCAGGGGATGGTGGTTCTGGGGCATCTAGTCTTAGGAGAGAAAAATATATTCCTTTTGGTGGGCCTGATGGAGGCGATGGAGGCAAAGGAGGAGATATATATTTCAAAGTAAATACAAATCTTAATACTCTTATAGATTTCCAAAATAAAAAATTATTTAATGCTAAAAATGGCCAACGCGGAGCTGGAAAAAATAAATTTGGTGCAGCAGGCGATGACTTAATTATAGAAATACCTCTAGGCACAGTAATTTATGATGATCTCACTGATGAGGAGCTTATTGATTGTAATGAAAAGTCTGGCGAATACTTAATTGCAAAAGGAGGCGATGGCGGATTAGGTAATGCAAAATTTAAATCAAGTACCAATCAAGCACCCAGGAAATGTACACCTGGTTTTGAGGGAGAGAAAAGGTCAATAAGGCTAGAGCTAAAATCTCTAGCAGATGTAGGTTTGGTTGGATTTCCAAATGCAGGAAAGTCGACATTTCTAAACAAAGTTTCGTCAGCAAAACCAAAAATTGGAGATTATCCTTTTACTACATTGAGACCACATCTTGGGACAATTAAAGGTGCCGAATCAAGTTATGTTATTGCTGACATCCCTGGATTGATTGAAGGCGCCTCTGATGGCGCTGGATTAGGAATAAAATTTTTAAAGCATATATCCAGGACAGGTCTTTTACTTATCTTTGTAGATTTATTTCCATCAGAAGATTTGGATCCCGTTAAGCAAATCAACTTACTTACAAATGAATTAGATTCTTTTAAAGATAATCTTACTCAAAAGGTATCTTGGATTATCTGTAATAAGATTGATCTTATTCAAGAAGATGAGATTGCTATGATAAGAAAAGAAATTGAAACAAAGCTCAGCAAGCCTGCAAAAGATATCTTCTTTATTTCAGCTGCAACTGGAGAGGGAACTATTGAACTTCTAAAATCATTAGAAACTGAGGTTATAGGAAATAAAGAGGACTTAGCTTAATTCTTTAATTGCTTTTGATAATCTACTCTTCGTTCTAGCAGCAGCATTTTTATGAATAACTTTCTTTGATGCAGCAGTATCAATTACCTTTTGCGCTTTTTTGAATGATTCAGTAGCCTTGGTCTTATCTTGAGTTTCAATATCTACCCTAACAGCTTTTATAGCAGTTCTTACAACTGAACGCTGCGCATGTCTTAGCTTATATCTATCAGAGTTTTGTCTTGCTCTTTTTATTGCTTGTTTTGAGTTAGCCATAATTTAGATGCGTAGTTTAATTATCTATTGGCGATATGTCCATATTTATTAGGTTTAATATTACCAAATTGGTGGAGGCGGCGGGAATTGAACCCGCGTCCGTTAATCCTTCAGCCTAACTTCTACATGCATAGCTCATTCTATTATTTTTAACTTTTATCACCCGAAGAGCAGGGCATAAAAGCTAGCTTGATTTAGTTTTACCAAACTATATCCAAGCAATATAGCTTGGCTAGACTGTGTGTTTAGCCGATGCTTCAAACCACAGTCAATTCTTGCATCGGTTAGCATTAAGCTGCTAAAGCGTAGTTGTCGTTATTTGCAACTATTTTTTTTGTAGCATGTTTTACAAGAATTACTACAATCTTGGCATGCGCTTCGGAGTCCAGTAGAAACGTCGAACCCTATTCGCCCCCATAAGGAAAGGCATTATACATGAATATTTTTTTTGATTCGATTAAGAGAATTTTCTTGAATTCTTAAGAATTCTGCCCTGATCACGTTCCCAATCTCTTTTTTTGATATCCTCTCTTTGATCTCTATGTTTTTTGCCTTTACCCATTGCAATATCACATTTTATGAGATTATCTTTCCAATATATTTTAGTTAGAACACAAGTAAGACCTTTTTCTCCTTTTAACCTTTCTATTTTCACAATTTCTTTTTTATTAAGTAAAAGCTTTCTTGATTTTGTTGTATCAACATTTTCTTGTTGAAGAGATGCAGGACTGTCTATTTTTACACCTATTAACCATGCTTCACCTTTTCTTATGTTTACATATGAATTTTTAACATCAACTTTTGATTCTCTTAGTGATTTAACTTCCCACCCCTCTAAAACAATACCAGCTTGAAAAGATTCATCTAATTTATAGTTTCTTGAAGCATTTTTATTCTTTACAATTAATGCAGGCTTTTCTTTTGACATACTTTATTATGTATTTTGAAATACTAAGTGCAATAATTTTTTAAAATAAATTGAATATCACAAATATAAAATCTACCTATGGCTATATTGGTTTTATTCCTTTTGCAGTTTTCTCATTAGTACCATGGATAATTGGCGGAGATGCAGCTAAGACATTAATCATCTTTCAGATTGGATACGGCTCAATAATTATTACTTTCTTAGGAGGTATTCCTTGGGGGTGGAAAGATGACCAAAAAAACCAGAAATTTAATCTTTCCATAGGAATACTTTTTAGTTTATTCGGTTGTTTAATTTTGGCATTAGCTTACTTTGATAAAATTTTAATAGCTTTACTCTTTTCAATTTGTTGTTTTTATTTTTTCTATATTTTTGAGAAATCTACAGAAGAATTTAAATTAAAAGATGATGATTATAAAAAATTTAGAAAAATTCTTACTTTACTAGTATGCATAAGTTTTTTAATATCTTCATGGTATTGGATAAATCCATACAGTAGCCCATATTTATAGAAATTAATTATGCAAAAGATACTTAAATCGCAAGGTACATGGATAGGTAAATGGACATTTGTTCTTGCTGCGACAGGATCAGCTGTTGGTCTTGGAAATATTTGGGGCTTTCCCTACAAGGCTGGTACAGAAGGCGGCGCTGCTTTCGTTCTTATTTATTTACTATGTATTGTCGTAATTGGTGTTCCAATTATGATTAGTGAGATATTAATTGGTAGGCGTTCTGGTAATAGTCCTATTAATGCTATGAAAAGATCTGCAATTGATTCAGGCAATTCATCAATGTGGCAATTAGTTGGTTGGACAGGTATTTTTGCCGGAGTATTAATTCTTTCTTTTTATAGTGTAATTGCAGGAATATGTATAAATTATATTTTTATTTCTGCCTTTCCAAATGAGTTAATTTCTTCTTCTGAACAATTTGGAGCAGTTATTTCATCACCAAGCAATCTTTTATTCTGGCATACAGTATTTATGCTCTTGACCATGTTAATTGTTTCTGCTGGCGTCAAAGATGGAATAGGAAGAATGGTAAAGATTTTAATGCCAATGTTAGGCTTCTTGCTTATATTTATGGTGATTTATGCAATGATAAATGGCGCTTTTGTAGAAGCATTAGCATTTTTATTTGCACCTGATTTTTCTAATATTGGTACCGATACTTTTTTAAGTGCTATGGGTCAGGCCTTTTTTAGTCTTAGCTTAGGCATGGGATCAATAATGGCATATGGTGCTTATATGCCTAAAGAGCAAGAAATTGTATCGACCTCCTTTAGCGTAGGATCTTTAGATACTCTTATTGCAATACTTGCAGGCTTAGCTATTTTCCCAATAATATTTGCATTTAATCTAGAACCAGGAAGTGGACCCGGTCTTGTTTTTGTTTCTTTGTTATCCGCCTTCAATCAAATGGAGTTTGGGCAATTAATAGGGCCTTTATTCTTTATTCTATTGTCTATTGCTGCATTAAGCTCTTCAATTTCGATATTAGAACCTGGTGTAGCATATTTAGCCGAAGAGGGATTTTTATCTAGAAAGAAGTCTGCTGTATTTATATCATTATTATGTTGGATTATTGGAATTGGAACAGCCTTAGGATTTAATATCTTTGCGGACAACAATGGAGATAATCCTTTCCTTAGCAATATGGAATTAATTTCTGTACAAATACTTCAACCCTTTGGAGGAATGATGATCGCAATTTTTGTTGGGTGGTTTATGGACGAAGCCTTAATCAAGAATGAGATAACCAACAAATACCCAATATTCTATAAATTATGGAGGTTTTTTATAAAGTTTATTGCTCCATTAAGCGTAGCATTCATATTTATATCTCAACTTATATAAAGTGATTAGGAATTTTGAGTTTTCTCAATTATTAAAATTAGAGGGTCAATTAGTATTTAATGAGATTGCTAATTTTGAGAATTATGTAAATTTTATTCCTGGTTGCTCTAAGGCAAGGTTGCGCGAAAAAAATGAGGATTATGAAATTGGAGAATTAAAATTTGATTTTTTATTAAGGCAGTACTCGATTAAATCAAAAAATATAATATCTGATAAAGATATCAAAATCGAACAAATCGAAGGACCTTTTGAAACTTTTGAAGGGCACTGGAGTGTACATACAAAAGGAGACCAATTATGCGAGGTTGTATTTAGAGCAAAATTTAAACTCCCATTTTTAATAGACAATCTAGTACCAGATAGTGCTATTGAAAAATTTTGTGAAGCTGCTCTTAAATCTTTTTTAGAAAGAGTAAACAAAAAAGGTTAGTTTGACTCTTCCATATCCTCAATAACCCAGCTTTCTACCAAACCATCTCCATTAAAGAACACAGATAATTTACTTTCACTCAGTAAATCATTACCCACTCTTATGGAATAATAATAATCCCATCTAGAGGAATGAAATGGATCTTTTATTAATGCAGTTCCGAATATAAATTGAACCTGTTCTTTGGATAAGCCTTCTGATAATTTTCCTAAGTCTTCTTCTTCAAATATGTTTCCTTGAAGAATGGGCACTTTATAAGGACTTATTGAGGAGCATGATGATATGCATAAAATTACAATAAATGATAAAAATGCCTTAGTAAGGCTTATTTTAAAAGGTTGTCTCATATTTAATTTTTATTATACTGCCTTATATATTTAAAGTCGCTAACGTATAAAATATTATTTAGCTCAACCATGTATAATTAAAAGTATGAATAAACAGAATAAGGAATTACAAAAAGCAGGTTTAAAGGCTACTTTACCCAGGATAAAGATTATGGAGATTCTTGCTTCAACTGCTATCCAAGAAGAGGCACACTTTAGCGCAGAAGATATTTATAAAGAACTATTAAATAACGGTGAAAACATTGGTTTAGCCTCAGTCTATAGAGTATTAACTCAGTTTGAATCAGCGGGAATGGTAAAAAAACATCATTTTGAAGGTAGCCATGCTGTGTATGAGGTTGTTGAAGAAAATCATGAGCATATGGTTGATGTAGAAACTGGAAAAGTTCTTGAGTTTCAGGATTCTGATCTTATAGATAGACTAAATAAGATTGCCAATGATAGCGGTTATCAATTAGTTGATCATAATCTTGTACTACATGTAAAAAAAATAGATTAGTAAATTTACCCTTGAACTGAAACTTTAAATCCCAATATATTCAATATTGGAACGAAATATGAATAAAAAAGATAAATCAATTAAAGATGATAATGATGTTTTATTAGAAGAATCTTTGAATGGAAAAGAAAAAGATTTAGAAAATAACAATGATGTCAAAGAAGAGACCGATGAAAATGTCGGAACTCCAACTTATGAAGAATTATTTGATCAAAATGAAGAGTTAGAGAAATCCTTATTAAGGGCTAATGCTGATCTAGATAATGCATTAAAAAGAACCTTTTCTGAGGTAGAAAAAGCTCACAAATATGGGATAGAAAAATTGCTTATAGAGTTATTGCCAATAATTGATAATTTAGAAAGTGCAATAAGCAATTTATCTGAAAATGCAACCAAAGAAGACAAAGAAGGCATTGAATTAACATTAAAATCTTTTGAATCTACTCTTGATAAATTCGGATTGGTACCCATTTATCCTGTTAATGAAGAATTTAATCCTGAAAAGCATGAAGCTGTTTCTATGGAAGCAGATGATAAGAAAAAAGATGGATATATTGGAAAAGTATTTCAAAGGGGTTGGGAACTTCACTCTAGGGTATTAAGGCCAGCTAGAGTAACAGTAATTAAAAATTAGAGGAAAAAATGTCAAAAATTATAGGAATTGATTTAGGTACTACAAATAGCTGTGTTGCTGTTGTAGAAGGTCAACAACAGAAAGTAATTGAGAATTCTGAAGGAGCAAGAACAACTCCATCAGTTATTGCATATACTGATAATGATGAAGTATTGGTCGGACTTCCTGCTAAAAGACAAGCAGTAACCAATCCAGAAAATACACTTTATGCAATTAAAAGACTCATAGGTAGAACCTTTGATGATGAAGTTGTGAGTAAAGATGCAGATATGGTTCCATATAAAATTATAAAAGCTGATAATGGCGATGCTTGGGTTGAGGCATCTAAAAAACAACTTGCACCTCCACAGGTAGCTGCAGAAATTTTAAAGAAAATGAAAAAAACTGCAGAAGATTATTTAGGGCATGAAGTGAAAGAGGCTGTAATAACTGTCCCAGCTTATTTTAATGATTCACAAAGACAGGCAACTAAAGATGCAGGAAAGATTGCAGGTTTAGATGTTAAGAGAATTATAAATGAACCAACTGCAGCAGCGTTGGCGTATGGATTAGATAAAAATAAAGGAGATTCTACAATTGCTGTATATGACTTAGGCGGTGGAACTTTTGATATCTCTATTATTGAAATTTCTGATGTTGAAGGAGAGCATCAGTTTGAGGTTTTATCTACTAATGGCGATACTTTTCTTGGCGGAGAAGATTTTGATTTAAGATTGATTGATTATTTTGTTGATAAATTTAAAGAAGAGTCTGGGTTTGATCTTAAGAGCGATCCATTAGCTCTTCAAAGATTAAAAGAAGCAGCAGAAAAAGCCAAAATTGAACTTTCCTCATCAGACCAAACAGAAGTAAATCTTCCATATATAACAGCTGATAGCTCAGGCCCAAAACATTTTGTTCACAAAATTACTAGAGCAAAGCTTGAATCATTGGTTGAGGATTTGGTTGATAAAAGTTTAGAACCACTTAAATTAGCTTTAAAGGACGCAAAGCTTAAAAAGAGTAATATTAATGAAATACTTCTTGTAGGCGGTCAAACAAGAATGCCATTAGTCCAAAAGAAAGTTGCAGAATTCTTTGGGAAAGATCCAAAAAAAGATTTAAACCCAGACGAAGCTGTAGCTGTAGGAGCAGCAATTCAAGGATCTGTCTTGTCAGGTGATACAACTGATGTTTTATTGCTAGATGTAACTCCTTTAACTTTAGGTATTGAGACTCTAGGCGGAGTTGCAACACCCCTAATTGAAAAAAATACAACTATCCCAACTCAAAAATCTCAAATTTTTTCTACAGCTGAGGATAATCAAACTGCAGTTACGGTTCATGTTATCCAAGGGGAAAGAATCCAAGCAGCACAAAATAAATCTTTAGGTCAATTTAATCTTACAGATATACCGGCTGCTTCAAGAGGAGTTCCTCAAATTGAAGTATCTTTTGATTTAGATGCCAACGGCATATTAAATGTTTCTGCTAAAGACAAGAATACTGGTAAAGAGCAATCAATTGTTATTAAGGCTTCAAGCGGATTATCAGATGAAGATATAGAAAAAATGGTCAAAGATGCTGAAGCTAATGCTGAAGATGATAAAAAATTTGAAGAACTTGTAAAAACAAAAAATAATGCAGATATGCTAGTTCATGCAACAAGAAAAACTATTGAAGAATCAGAAGATAAACTATCAGATGATGAGAAAAAACAAGTAGAGGATGCTGTTGTATCTTTAGAAGAATCAATATCGTCAGAGGATTTAGAAGCTATAGAATCAGCAACCAAGAACTTAAATGATGTTCTAACACCACTAACTCAAAAATTATACAAACAAGAAAGTTCTGAAGGTCAAGATAATACAGACTTAGGATCAGAAGATGTTTCTGATAATACTGTAGATGCTGAGTTTGAAGAAGTTAAAGAAGAAGAAAAAGAAGAAGAAAAATAGAATAATATCATGCCAAAGAGAGACTATTATGAAACTCTTGAAGTCTCTCGAGGCGCTTCAGAAAAAGAACTAAAAAAAGCCTTCAAAAAGAAGGCAATGAAATATCATCCTGATAGAAATCCCGATAATCCTGAAGCAGCAGAGAAGTTTAAAGAAGCTGCAGAAGCTTATGATGTTCTTTCTGATCCACAAAAGAAATCAGCATATGATCAATTTGGTCATTCAGGAGTAGAGGGCATGGGCGGAGGCCCAAATTTTAATGACATAAATATTAATGATATTTTTGGTGATATTTTTGGTGATGTTTTTGGAACAAGATCACAATCAAGAAGGCAAAGAAGAGGGTCAGATCTTCAATACAATATTGAGCTAACATTAAAAGAAGCAGTTCTTGGAACTCAGAAAAAAATTAAGATTCCTTCTCAAACAGAATGTAAGGATTGTAATGGCTCAGGTGCTGAAAGGGGAACCAGCCCAAGTGTTTGCGCAAATTGTAATGGATCAGGTCAAATAAGAATGCAACAAGGCTTTTTCTCAGTTCAACAAACATGTTCGACATGTTCAGGTACTGGCCAAGTAATTAAAAGTCTATGCAGAACCTGCAGAGGTGCTGGAGCTTCAAAAGACAATAAGACGCTTTCAGTAAATATTCCTGCAGGGGTAGATAATGGAGATAAAGTAAGATTATCTGGAGAAGGAGAATGGATGAAGGGAGGCCAATCAGGAGATCTTTATGTAGCTATAAGGGTAGTGGAAAATTCTATTTTTGAAAGAGATGGCAGGCATTTATATATAGAAGCACCCATACCATTTGATATATCAGTAATTGGCGGGTCTATTAAAATCCCTACTCTTGAAAAGAATATATCATTAAAAATACCCCCGAATACACAAACAGGCAAAGTCTTCAGGATTAAAGGTAAGGGCGCATCGATTGTTAGGGATAGAAGAAGGGGAGATATTTTATGTAGAGTGGTGGTTGAAACCCCATCTAATTTAGACAAAAACCAAACTCAATTATTACAGGAATTAAATAAATCACTAGATCAGTCTAAGAATTATCCAGGAACTGACACATTCTTAAAAGCAATCTCTAAAATTAAAGATTAATAATGTTAAAGATATTTATTAACGGAGAGTCAGGGAAAATGGGCGCATCTATCATTAAATTAATTGATGATGATGATAGCTTCATTAGAGTAGAAAAAGGAGATCTTATAACAGCAGATGTTGTTATAGATTTTTCACATCCAAATTCAACTCTCGAAATATTACAAGATTGCTTAGAAAATAAGAAACCTTTAGTAATAGGTACCACAGGATTAAAAAATAACCATATAAAAGAGATTGAAAAAGCTTCTAAAATGATACCAATCCTAATAGCCTCAAATATGAGTAAAGGAATAATAAACTTAAAAAAATCATTAAAAGACTATATAAGTAATAATTCAGAATCAATGAATTGCATGATTGAAGAAGTTCATCACATAGAAAAAATAGATTCTCCTTCAGGAACAGCTATAGAATTAAAAGATCATATACTTTCTATCGATAATAAAAAGAATATCAACTCTATAGAAATTACATCAAAAAGAATAAAAAATGTGTTTGGTGTCCATAAAGTTTCATTTATCAAAAAAGATGAAGTACGAGAATTTATGCATGAAGCTTTATCTAGGAATGTTTTTTCATTTGGAGCATTATATGCCGCTAAACAGATTAGCAAACTTGATCCGAGAATCTATAGATTTCAAGATATTTAAAATTTTGAAAAAATCTTTAAAAAACCACAATTTTTCTATAGAATACTCAAACTTTTAACACGAAGATTCTATTGTTATAAAGTTGGGGTGCTTTTTAAAGTCAGCTTTATTATGAATCGGAGAATAACCCCAAAGGAGAATTAAATTGAGTATAGTATCAATACAAGACCTGCTTCAGGCAGGCGTTCATTTCGGTCATCAACAAAGGTTCTGGAATCCAAAAATGGAACACTTCATATATGACACTAGAAAAAAAATTAGTATTATTAATTTAGAATTAACACAAGAACAACTTAATGCAGCTGCATCAAAGGTTGAAGACATTTGTTCTAAAGGTAATAAGATTTTATTTGTTGGCACAAAGAGATCTGCAAGCAAAACCATAAAAGAAGAGGCTTCTAGAATTGGATCGCCTTATGTTGACAAAAGGTGGTTAGGGGGAACTCTAACAAATTGGAAAACCATAAGAGGATCAATTAGGAGGTTATTAGATATTGAGGAAATGATTTCAACTGGAAGAATAGATAAGCTTATTAAAAAGGAAGCTGTTGAGATCCAAAAAGAATATTCAAAACTTCAAGCTAGTGTTGGTGGAATTAAGGACATGAAAGGTCTTCCAGATGCTCTTTTTGTTATCGATGTTAAATATGAAAGAATTGCTGTTCTTGAGGCTTTAAAAATGGGCATTCCTATAATTGCTTTAGTTGACACTAATTCAGATCCTGATGGTATTGATATGATAATTCCAGGTAATGATGATGCAATAAGATCAATAAGATTGGTAACCAAAGTAATTGCGGATGCTTGTGCTAGAGGGATAGAATCTGCAAAAGGCTTTGTACCTTCTTCGGATACTCCAGTTATCAAGAAATCTAAAAAAGAAGAAATAGTAAAAGAAGATGAAAGCAAGCCATCTGATGTCGAGAAACCAGATGAAATCGAGATTAAAGATGCTGATATTTCAGTTGACGAAACCGAAACTAATACTAAAGAAGACGAACCTCCAAGTGAGAATAAAGAGGAAGAATAATTATGGAGATTAAGGCATCGCAAGTAAAAGAATTAAGAGATATGACAGGCGTTGCAATGATGGATTGCAAGAAAGCGCTTGTAGATTGTGAGGGAGATATTGAGAAGGCATTGGATCTATTAAGATCTAATAGTGCTCTAAAAGCTGAAAAAAAATCATCGCGAGTTGCAGCGGATGGAATGCTGGTTTCTGTTAAAACAAATGATTATGCAACTATTTTAGAAATTAATTCGGAAACTGATTTTGCTGCTAAAGACTCAAATTTCTTAGATTTTGCAGAAAAGGTAAAAAATTATATTTCTAATAATAAAATAACTGAAATTTCTTCATTTAATGAATCTGAAATAGAAGAGGCTAGAAAATCATTAGTACAAACAATTGGAGAGAATATTCAATTAAGAAGAGTTAGTACAATCGATATAGATTCAAATATGAAAGTTGGATTATATATTCATTCAGATTCAAAATTAGGATCAATAGTTGCTATAGAAGGTGGTAGTGATGATATGGCTAAAGATATAGCTATGCATGTAGCTGCATTTAATCCTATATGTTTATCTGAAGATAAAATCGATAAAGAGGTATTAGATAGAGAAAAAGCTATATATGAGAATCAAGCACAAGAATCAGGAAAACCAAAAGAAATCATGCAAAAGATGGTGGAAGGAAAAGTTAAAAGGTTTTTAGGGGAAGTATCTCTATTATCACAAGGTTTTGTGAAAGATCCTGAAATGACTATTCAAGATTATATTAGGAGTGAAAATGCAAATATTATATCCTTTACAAGACTCAAAGTAGGTGAAGGTATTGAGGTTGAAACAAAAGATTTTGCTGATGAGGTTGCTGAACAATTAAAATAAATTATGCCTGAATTAGAACATAAAAGGATTTTACTTAAATTTAGTGGAGAATCTGTTGCTGGTAATGATGATCATGGTATAGATCCAAAAATCCTTGATGATATGGCTGCTTCTGTAAAATCTTGTAAAGATATTGGTGCTGAAATTGGCATTGTTATAGGTGGTGGAAATCTTTTTAGAGGCGAAAAGTTAAATGAAGCTGGTATGGATAGGGTGGCTGGTGACCATATGGGAATGCTTGCTACAGTAATGAATGGTATTGCATTAAGAGATTCACTTGAAAGGGCAGGAATAAAAACTAGAGTAATGTCTGCTATCTCAATGTCAGGCATTGTTGAGCATTATGATAGAAGGCTAGCAATACAGTTATTAAGTGATGGCTATGTTGTTATTTTTACTGCAGGAACCGGTAATCCATTTTTTACTACTGATACTGCAGGTTGTCTTAGAGCTATTGAAACTCAAGCAGGACTAATGTTAAAAGCTACAAGAGTCGATGGTGTTTATGACTCTGATCCTGAATTAAATAAAGAAGCAAAATTATTTGATACATTATCATTTGACGAGGCGATTACAAAGAATTTAAAAGTAATGGATGCAACTGCATTAACTTTAGCTAGAGACCACAAGCTTCCAATAAATGTTTTTAATGTAACAAAGTCAAATGCATTAAAAGATATTATATGTGGCAAAAAAGTAGGTACACTTATCTCATAGTATGGATAATTTAATAAAAGACGTTTCAGACAAGATGGATAAATCGTTATCGGCTTTAAAGAATGCTTTTAATAAAATTAGAACCGGTAGGGCTAATCCAGCTTTATTAGATGATATTAAAGTTGATTATTATGGCAATCTGACACCTATCAATCAAACTTCAAATATAAGCGTTGAAGAAGGGAGGTCAATTGTAATTTCTCCTTGGGATAAAAATCTTATACCTGAAATTGAAAAAGCAATTTTAAGTTCAGAACTTGGACTTAACCCTAGCACAAGTTCAGATCTAATAAGGCTAACAATGCCTGCATTAACCGAAGAAACAAGACAAGATTATATCAAGCAAGCAAGAGCAGAAGCAGAAAATTCTAGAGTATCAATTAGAAATATAAGACGAGATGCAAATAATTCCGCAAAAGAAGAACAACAAGCATCTGAGATTTCCGAAGATGAGCTAAGAAGAATAGAAGATTTAATTCAAAAAGAAACAGATAAACACATTTCAATTATTGACACAGAACTTAAAAACAAAGAAGCAGATTTATTAGAAATCTAGAGAGCCATTATGGCCAATAAGAATACCAAAAAAAATAGCTATCCTAAGAATGTTGGCATTATCATGGATGGCAATGGGAGATGGGCGCTTGAAAATTCATTAAAGATTAGCCAAGGCCATAAACAAGGGGTAGATATCGTTAAAAAAATTGTAGAAGAATCAGTAAAACAAAATATTAAATCATTAACATTATATGCATTCAGTTCAGAGAATTGGAAACGACCTAAAGCTGAGGTTAATGCAATTAAAAAACTAGTAGTAGAAGCTATAAATGAACAAGTTCCTGAATTAAAAGAGCAGAAGGTAAGTTTGAAATTTTTTGGACATTTAGATGATTTTGGTAAAAAAATTCTTGAGAAGATTGCTTATGCTGAAAATACAACTAAATGTAAGTCTAGTAAATTAGATTTAAACATTGCATTAGGTTATGGAGGTCAACAAGATATTGTAGATGCTGTGAAAAATATATCATCGAAAGTACTTTCTAAAGAAATAAAGATAAAAGATATTAATAAAAAGACTATTAATAGAAATTCTTCAGTACCTGTTGATGAAATAGATCTTCTTATTAGAACGGGCGGGGATAATAGAATAAGCAACTTTTTGTTATTCCAGATAGCATACGCAGAGATAATGTTTGTTGATAAGTATTGGCCTGATTTTACAGCCAATGATTATAAGAAATGTTTAAATAATTTTAAGAAAGTGAGTAGAAGGTTTGGCAGAAGAATATAAAACAAATTTATTAAAAAGAATAATTACCTCAATAGTAATAGTTTTACCAATAGTTTTGATTCTCTTGTCTGCAAATATTTGGGCATTTTCTGTATTAATTACAGTCATATGCTTATTGGCAATGTTTGAATGGTTTAAAAGCAAGTTACAAAAACCTATTATTGGAGTTCTTTTAATTCTTAATTTTTATTTTTGGTCAATTCTTTTAGTGATTTCACCAGGCATGTATGAGGAGGGCGTATATGTTTGGTATGGAATTTTAATCCTTAATACAGCAATCTTCGATAGTTTTGCATATTTGATTGGATCTAAATTCGGCAAAACATACATTGCAAAAAAAATTAGTCCCAACAAGACATTAGAAGGATTAATAGGTGGCATATTAGGATCGATGTTATTTGGTATTTTTGTTGGCTATCAAATTCAAGACTATGGAATAATTTTATTTTTTATATTTTTATGTTTTTTAGCCTTTGTCGGAGACTTATTAATCAGTTTCATTAAAAGACAAAGTGGTGTAAAGGATACTGGAACTATATTGCCAGGACACGGTGGGATATTAGATAGACTTGATTCTCATCTCATAGTTATTCCAGTTTCTATAATGATCACTGTCTTATGAAGAATATACTTTTATTAGGTGCAACAGGCAGTATTGGAAAGAGTGTCCTTAGTGTTATTAATGAAAATAAATCAAAATTAAATCTTTTTGGTATTTCCTTGAATAACAATATTAATGAAGCAACAAAAATAATAAATGAATTCGAGCCTTCCTTTATTTATATAGAAGATACTGCAGCCTTGGAGGATTTTATTAACCATAACCAATCTAAGGACATAATACATCTTAATGGAGATGAGGAACTTAAAGATCTTATACTTCATCATGATATAGATATTATTATTTCAGCCATATCAGGTTTTGCAGGACTTAAAGCTACTCACTTAGCAGCAAGCTCAGGAAAGAAAATCTTATTAGCAAACAAAGAAAGTATCGTAGCTGGAGGAGATTTAATCTTACCATTAGCAAAAGATAATAATTCTGAAATTATTCCTATTGATAGTGAGCACAATGCAATATTTCAGTGTTTATCTGGTGAGAAAGGAATAGATGATGTTAAGAGGGTAACCATTACAGCATCTGGAGGACCGTTTATAAATAAAAAACTTTCAGATCTAAAAGATGTTACAAAAAGCGATGCATTAAATCATCCAAATTGGAAAATGGGTAGCAAAATTTCAATAGACTCGGCTACCCTGGTAAATAAATGCCTTGAGTTAATTGAAGCTAAGTATTTATTTGATCTTGATGAGAAATATTTTGATCTAGTAGTTCATCCGCAAAGCATAATTCATTCAATAGTTACCTATATAGATGGCTCTAGCATATGTCAGTTAAGCAAGCCTGATATGAGAATACCGATTGCACATGCATTATCTAATGAGAACAGACTAAATCTAGATTTTGATTCTATAGATTTTACAAACCTTGAATTATCATTTCAGGAATTCCCTTCAGATAGAATGGGAATACAAGATATAGCTAGAGAGGTCTGTAATATTGGTGGCTCGCTTGGAACAATTTTTAATGCAGCAAATGAAATTGCTGTAGAGAGTTTTTTAAATGAACAAATAAATTTTAATCAAATTTATGAAGTGATTTATCGAACTTTTGATAAAAATAACATGTCTAACGAATTATCGTTGGAATCTATCAATGAGGTTGATATGCTTACACGCATAGAGGCACAGAAGGTGGTAAAATCCATTGCTTAGGAAAAAGAATATATGGATATTTTAATATACTTATTAGCATTTGCAGTTTTACTTGGCGTCTTAGTGACAATCCATGAATTTGGCCATTTTATTGTTGCACGAATGTGTAAAGTGCATGTGCAAAGGTTTTCTATAGGACTTGGACCAGTTTTTTATAGAAAATATGATAAACAAGGCACAGAATTTGCTCTCTCTGCAATTCCTTTGGGTGGATATGTATCTATGATCACGAATAAGTTAATAGAATTAGAGCCTGAAGTAAAGAATCAGTTGTCAGAGGAGCAATTACAGAACACATTTGACTCTAAGCCAAAATGGCAAAGGGCTTTTATTATGTTTGCAGGCCCTCTAGCAAATTTCTTATTATCAATATTTATTTTCACTCTAATATTTTTTAATACAATTGATCCTCAAACTATTCCTGTAATTAATGAAGTAAGTAATAAAATTAATATTTCAAGCGAACTAACTTTTAAAGAAAATGACAAAATATTGTCAATAAATAGTACAGAAGTAAAAGATGCTAAAGATATCAATCTTGAACTTCTTTCTTATGCGGGCTTTTCAGGGGATCTGAACTTTCTAATCTCAAGATTAAACAATGAAGATCCTATCAATATCTTAGTAAGTGTTACAGATTTTTTACCAACATCTGAATCTCAAGAAAATCCTATAGAGTATTTAGGCTTAGATGTTATATATAAAATACAACCTATTATAGGTAATGTTTTGTCAGGAAGCGCTGCTGAAATTGCAAAATTAAAATCTAATGACAAGGTATTAAAAATAGGTAGTACAAATATTAATTTTGCTGATGATATTCGTTCGGTAGTATCAGAAAATCCAAATACGAATATGGAATTTAAAATAGATAGAAATGGTGAATTACTATCTATACCAGTAAGCATTGGTTCTCAAATGAATTCAGATAAAACTATCGGTGTACTTGGCGTTTCATTTGGTACTTCAAGGACTTTAGCTCAATCCTTATCAAAAGGTATGTATGAAACTTATAACTTAAGTTTAAAAACTTTGCAGTTTATTGGAAAGATGCTATCTGGAAATATGGGCACTGAAAATTTAAGCGGCCCAATTGGAATTGCGCAAATGGCAGGAAATACTGCCCAAGCAGGTCTTCTGCCATTTATGTATTTAATGGCATTGCTTAGCATTAGTCTTGCTGTTTTAAATTTGTTACCAATACCAGTGCTTGACGGTGGTCAGCTAACATTGTTAGGCATTGAAGCTATTAGAGGAAAACCACTTCCCGAAAAAGCAGAAAATATGATATACACAGGTGGAGCAGTTCTTGTCGTGATGTTGATGATTTTTGCAGTTTTTAATGATGTCTCGAGATTTTTTTAAGGTAAAAAAGTGAAAAGATACAAATTAATTATATTTACTTTTCTATTAAGTTTTAACTTATCAGCTTTTGATGAGTTTTTAGTAAGTGACATTCGGATTATAGGACTGCAAAGAGTATCCACAGGAAGTATTTTTAATGTTATCCCAATAAGTGTTGGCGACAGGATAGATCTTAGAAAATCTAACGATATTGTAAAATCCTTATTTGCAACAGAACAGTTTGATGATATACAAATTGGAAAAGATGGAAATACCTTGATTATCACTGTTGAGGAAAGGCCATCAATATCTGCTATAGATTTATCAGGTAATAAAGCTTTAAAAACAGAACAATTGATTGAGAGCTTGGATGGAGTTGGGGTTAAAGAGGGAGAAGTATACAAAAGGTCAACCCTTGAGAAAGTTAAATCAGAATTAGTACGATCATATGCTTCTAATGGAAGATATGGCGCTAGTGTAGATATCAAAGAAATAAATAAACCTAGAAATAGAATAGAGATTAATATTGAAGTTGACGAAGGAAAAAGTGCAAAGATTGCTAAAATAAACATAATTGGTAATGAGATTTTTACTACCGAAGAGATTCTTAATGGATTTGAGTTATCTGAAGGATCATTTTTCTCATTCTTAAATAATGATAATCAATATTCACGTGAAAAATTAAAAGGAGACATTGAAACATTAGAATCTTACTATAGGGATAGAGGATACTTAAAATTTTCTATTGAATCTTCACAAATAAGCTTATCAAGAGACAAGAGATCTATTTTTATTACGTTTAATGTTATTGAAGGGAAAAAATATACTATAAATGAAGTTGATGTTGTTGGAGAAATTCCTTTTGAGGAAGAGGCTTATATAGATATTACAAATGCATTAAAAGGCACCACATATTCTCAAGCAACTATAACCAGTATTGAAGAATTTTTTACAAGTATATTGGGTAATAGAGGTTATGCATTTGCTGAAGTAACAGGTAATACTGAGGTTGAAGAAGACTCAAGTGAAGTAAAGTTAGTATTTTTAGTTGAGCCTGGAAAGAAAACATACACTAGAAAAATCCTTTTTACCGGCAATAACATTACTCAAGATTATGTTCTTAGAAGAGAAATGAGACAGTTCGAAGGAGCTTGGAGCTCAGATAATAGCATTGAAGCTGGAAAAGTAAGACTTGAAAGACTTGGATATTTTAAAGAAGTTAATGTTGAAACAATTCCTGTGCCAGGTACTGATGATCAGATTGATATTGTTTATAGTGTTGAAGAAGAAACAACAGGCAGTTTAGGCGGGAATATTGGGTATAGTGATTTTGGCTTAATGCTTGGATTTAATTTACAAGAACAAAATTTTCTAGGAACAGGTAATACTGTAGGGATTGGAATAAATAAAAATATTTATAGTGAAATGTATAACATTTCTTTCTTAGACCCTTTCGCAACTAAAGATGGAGTAAGTTTAGGTTATAACCTCTACTCTAGGGAAACCGATTATGGGGAATTTAAAGTTGCAAATTATCTATCAAATTCTTATGGTTTTGGACTTCAATTTGGATACCCTATCTCAGATATTCAGCGTTTAAATTTTGATATTACATATGATAATACTGATATTGATATAGGAACTCTTCCAGCTAGAGAGATATATGATTTTGTTTCAGCTGAAGGAAATCTTTTTGAGACTTTGTCAGCAGGAATTTCATGGCAAAGGGTGACTTTAAATAGGGGGTTATTTCCTACAGATGGCGCATCAACAGCCTTAAGTTTAAGCGCTACAATACCTGGAAGTGATATAAATTATTATCGGTTGAATCTTAGACAAAGATTTTATCAACCATTGTCTTCTGAATTAGTATTTGGTTTTCAAGGTGAAATAGGCTATTTAGATGCATATGGCGATACAGAACAGACTCCTTTTTTCCAGAATTTTTATGCTGGTGGACCAAGGTCTTTAAGAGGATTTGAATCTAATACTCTTGGTCCTAGAAGTACTGATGCTCCATGTTATGAATTTAATTACGAGAAAGGCACTTGTCCAAATTTAGTAGATACAGATGGTGATGGTGTTGCAGATGAGCCATATTACAATCCATATGCTAATAATACTTCTAGATACAGAGATGCTCCGATAGGAGGTAATATAAAGATAGAAGGAAGTATGCAGTTAATCTTTAAATTACCATTTATTGAAGATCAGAGGTCTATGAGATCAGCGTTCTTTTTTGATTTTGGTAATGTGTTCTCTGATAACTGTAAAGATTATCAAATAAATTGCTATAAACCTTCGGTAGAAGATTTACGTTATTCTTACGGAGTAGGTGTTACATGGATAACAGGTTTTGGTCCGATGAGTTTTGCAATATCTCAACCAACCAATGCTGGCCCTCAAGAGAGAACAGAAGAATTCCAATTTACAGTAGGAAATGTTTTCTAGTTAATATAAAATGGTCAAATCCAATAAGAGGTAAGTATGAAACATATAATAAAACTTTATCTATTAACAATCTTATTTGTAGCTATTCCTGTTCTTGCAGTCGATGGCATTGCGGTTATTGATATGAGGACAGCTGTTTTGTCTACTCAGGCTGCCGCTGATGCTTTTAAAGCTCTAGAGGAAGATGCTGATTATTCCTCTAATTTAGAAGAAGCACAGTCATTACAAGCTGATAGACAGGCTATAGCAGAAAAATTACAAAAAGAACTTGAGACCTTATCGCAACCTGAAATTGCACAAATGCAAAAAGATATTCAAGACAAAGGTAAAGATCTTGAGTTTCTCGCAGGTAAAATTCAACAAGCTCAAGAAGAGACTGCACAAAAGGTTTTTGTAGATACTGGTCCAGCAATGCAAAAAATTATTGGTGAGTTGATTGCTGCTAAACAAATTAAAGTATTATTGGCTAAAAATGAGACTATGTTATTTAGCGATCCTGCTCTAGACCTTACTGATGATGTCACATCAATGCTAGATGTTGCTGCTGTTGAGGGCGATTCAAAGTCTGAGTAGTGTCTAATCAGAAGAGCTTTAAATTAGAAGAATTAGCAAAATTAACTGATTCATTAGTTATCGGAGACCCTCAATGTGTCATAGATAATTTATCTACTATCTCAAGCGCCTCAGAATCTTCAATAACTTTTCTAACTAATCCTAAATATAGCGGCGATCTAAAAAATTCTAAAGCTTGTGCTGTTCTAGTTTATGAGAGCTATAAAGAAGATAAAGATTTTAATTATTTAAAATCCAAAGATCCATATTTAGCATACGCGATTTTAAGTAAGTTATTTAAAGAAGAATCTTATAATACATTTCCATTTATTGATAAAAGTGCAGTTATTTCCCAGAATTCTGTAATAAGTAAAAATGTTTATATAGGCCCGCATGTTTATATAGGCCCAAATTGTGTTATTGAGGATAATGTAATTATAAATGCTAATTGCTCGATAGTAGAAAATGTCACTATATCTTCAAATACAACAATCCATTACGGTTCTGTTCTAGGCTCAGATGGTTTTGGTTTTGCTCCATCTAAAAATGGATATGTAAAGATAGAACAGCTTGGAGGATTAAAGATAGGAAAAAATGTTGAGATTGGAGCAAATTGTTCTATTGATAGAGGAGCATTAGATGATACCGAAATTCATGATGGAGTAATTTTAGATAATTTAATACATATTGCTCACAATGTAGTTTTAGGTGAGAATTCTGCAATCGCGGCCTCATGCGCTATTGCTGGATCAACAAAGATTGGAAAGAATTTTCAAATGGGTGGCTTGTCGGGGGTTCTTGGGCATTTAGAAATATGTGATGATGTTATTGTTGGGGCGCACACTTTAATAACAAAGAGTATAAGTAAGCCAGGAAACTACATAGGAATAATGCCAGCCCAAGACCATAAAGATTGGGCAAAAACTGCTACTTTAATTAAAAAATTAGATAAATAAGATGCAAATTAATAAAGAAGATATTAAAAAATATCTACCTCATAGAGAGCCATTTTTGTTTATCGATGAAGTAGTTAGTATTAAAAATGATAATGAAATACATTGTAAAAAACTTATTTTAGAAGAAGAGTATTTTCTTCAAGGCCATTTTCCAAATAACCCTATATTCCCAGGGGTAATAATTATAGAAGCGCTTGGGCAAGCGTCAGGAATACTAGGATTCTCAATAATGAATAAAACCCCTGAAGAGGGTTCAATATATGTTTTAGCAGGAGTTGATAAAGTAAGGTTTAGAAAAAGAGTTAGACCGGGTGATGATATTGATCTTTATAGTAAAGTAGTAAGTGAGAAAAGAGGTATTTGGAAATTTGAATGTAAAGCTGAAATAAATAGTGAATTAATTTGTTCTGCAACAATACTATGCGCAGATAGGAAGATAGCATGAGCATTCATTCTTCATCAATTATCCATGCTTCATCAAAAATTGATGAGTCTGTAGAAATTGGACCTTTTTGTATAATAGGTGAGGATGTTGAAATCAAAAAAGGCTCTAAGCTTCTTAGTCATGTTGTGCTAAAAGGACCAACGATAATTGGTAAAAATAATACTATTTTTCAATTTGCAACAATAGGCGATGATACACCAGATAAAAAATATAAAGGTGAAAAAACAAAATTAATTGTTGGAGATAACAATATCTTCAGAGAGGGCGTTACCGTTCATAGAGGAACAATACAAGATCAAGGAATAACGCAGATAGGCTCCAATAATTTATTTATGGCATATTCGCATGTCGCTCATGATTGTAGTGTTGGCGATAATAATGTTTTTGCTAATCTTGCTGGAATTGCTGGACATGTTTCTATTGGCAACAATGTCAATGTAGGAGCCATAACTACAGTACATCAATTTTGTAAGATGGGCGATTTTGCTTTTGCAGGTATGAATACATCAATAACTATGGATGTTCCTGCATTTGTTAAAGTGGCTTCTGATCCTGCCAGAGTAATTGGTTTAAATTCAGTTGGGATGAAAAGAAATAATATCAATGAAGAATCAATTAGTTTGATGAAAAAGGCATATAAATTACTTTATAGGAAAAACTTGAAGGTTGATGAAGCAATTAAAAAAATTAAAGAATTACATAATGAATCAAATGATTCCTATCTAGAAACTTTTATTTCCTCTATTGAAGCATCTGAAAGAGGGATTTTAAGATAAGTGACCCAAAACAAATCTTTAAATATAGGAATTGTTTGTGGCGAATATTCTGGTGATGCGCTGGGAGCTGGAATAATCCAAGAAATTAAAAAATATTCAAACGTAAACTTATTTGGTGTTGGTGGGCCCAAGCTTGAAGAATTGGGAGTCAAATCAAAGTTTGATTTTTCTGAATTACAAATTATGGGACTAATAGATCCACTGCTTAATTTAAGAAAATTAAGAAAATTAAGAAATGATTTAATTAAATTTTTCATAGATAAAGAAATAGATCTTTTTATAGGGATTGATTCACCAGATTTTAATATGGGTATTCATAAAGCCCTAAAGAGAAAATATAACAACAAAAATATACAGGTTGTTAGTCCATCTGTTTGGGTATGGCGTCAAAACAGAATTAAATCTATTCAGGCTTTTATAGACTTAACCGTATGTTTATTTGATTTTGAGGATATTTATTATAAAAAAGTTAATCATAATAGTATCCATCTAGGACATCCTTTTTCAAATGTTAAGAAGGTTGAAAAACAAGAAGTATTTCATAAATACAACTTAGATCACAATAATAAATTTATTTCTATATTACCAGGCAGCAGAGAATCTGAGATTAAATACATGTTGCCGATGTATTTAGATTTTATAAAAAACCATAGCAATCACAATCATGAATATGTTTACTTAATCCCAGCCGTTAATAACAATTTGATAGAGAGTATAAATAATTTAATACCGAATTCAGGCTTACCAATTTTAATAAAAGAAAATGCTATACAAGACTTTCTATCAATTTCAGAATTTTCGATTGCTACCTCAGGGACTGCTACGCTAGAATCTGCTATTCTGGGATGTCCGCCAATTATCTGCTATAAAACAAATTTTCTTAATTTTTCAATTATTTCAAGAATGATGAAGATTAAAAATATTGGACTCCCAAATATTTTACTTAAAAAAGACTACTATCCCGAACTTGTTCAAGGCAATTGTACCCTATCGAATATTAAACAAGCTGTAAAAGATATACCAAAATTAGTTGAAGAAAGTTCTGAGAATGCTGAATTATTGAAAAGTATCCTAAGAGGAGAGGGGTTCTCTAATACGGCACAGAAGATTATCTCACTTTGAAAGTGAATTTAGTTGCCGGAACTGATGAAGTAGGAAGAGGTGCTCTTGCAGGCCCTGTTATAGCTGCCTCTGTTATTTTAAAAAAAGAAATTCCAGGACTAAAAGATTCAAAAAAGCTTACTGAAAAAAAAAGAAATGAATTATCAGAACTAATTTTAGAGAATTCATATTTTGGTTTTGGGTCTGTATCAAATACAGAAATCGATGAAATTAATATTTTAAAGGCTTCTTTATTGGCAATGAAAAGAGCTATACTAAACTTACCAATAAAACCTGCTATGGTTTTAGTTGATGGTATATATAAACCAGATTTGAATATTCCAATGAAGACTATTATTGGCGGGGACTCAACTGAGGCAGAAATTAGTGCAGCGTCAATAATAGCCAAAGTTTACAGGGATAATTTGATGATTAGTTATGATAAAAAATATCCAATTTACTGTTTTAAACAAAATAAAGGCTATGGAACTCAAAAACATTTAGAGTCATTAAAAAAAGTTGGTTATTCTGAAATCCATAGAAGAACATTCAAGGGAGTGTTGGATAAATGAACCAATTATTTTCTCATTTAAGAGTTTCTTCAGAATATAGTATCTCTCAGGGGCTATTAACTATAGATCAAATAGTTGAAAATGCTAAAAAATATTCCGTCCCTTCGGTAGCTTTAACTGATCAATCTAATATGTTTGGATTAGTAAAGTTTTTTAATAAATGTGAAGCAGCAGGTATAAAACCCATATCAGGTGCTTCAATTAGGGTAATTTTTGAAAACTATGAAAATGCATATGAGTTACTTTGTTTGGCTAAGACTAATGCAGGACATAAAAATTTGATGAAAGTTATCTCGAATGCCCATAATAATAACTCTTTCAAAACCCCTATAATAAAGTTCAATGACTTAATTAAATTAAAAGATGATATTGTTGTCATTTCTGGTGGCAAAGGAAGCCATATTTTTGAGTATCTAAAGAGAGATAACTTTAAAGAGGCTGATGCCATAATTGAAGAATTAAGGAAGAATTTTAATGATGACTTTGCCTTAGAAGCCCAAAGAACCAATAGAATTGATGAGGTAGATTATTTTAACAAGGTGCTACCCATATCAATTGAGAAAGGGATTCCAGTTATTGCAACAAATGACGTTTTATTTTCTAATAAAGATGACTTTGATATTCATGAGACCAAAGTTTGCATAAATACTGGTAAAACACTTAACGACCCAAATAGGGAAAAAGTATTCTCAGAACAACAATATTTCAAATCACCTGAGGAAATGGCTAATTTATTTCATGATTGCATTTCATTGGTTGACAATACTAATGAAATATCAAAAAAATGTAATGTTTCTTTAAAGACAAAAGGCTATTTTTTACCAGAATATCCTGTACCTAAAGAACATGACTTTGATTCATATTTAATTAAGCTTTCAAATGATAGATTACAAAAATATATTATAAATTTTGACAAAGATAAACAAAAGGATTACCAAGCAAGACTAAATTATGAATTAGATCAAATTAAAAGCATGGGCTTTTCCAGTTATTTTTTAATAGTTTATGATTTTATTGAATGGTCTAAGAATAATGATGTTCCGGTTGGTCCCGGAAGGGGTTCAGGTGCTGGTTCTCTAGTTGCATTTTCATTAGGTATTACAACCTTGGACCCAATAGACCATGGGCTTTTATTTGAAAGATTTTTAAACCCTGAAAGATTATCTATGCCAGATTTTGATATTGATTTCTGCATGGAAAAAAGAGATTTAGTAATTGATTATGTGAGTAAGAAATATGGGAGTGATGCTGTTTCACAAATTGCTACTTTTGGGACCATGGCAGCTAGAGCCGTAGTAAGAGATGTAGCCAGAGCTCTTGGAAAGCCATATGCTCTTGGTGACAGGATTTCAAAGATGATTCCATTTGCTCCAGGTATGACGTTAGATAAAGCAAAGGAAGAACAACCAATTTTTGCACAAAGTATTAAAAACGATGAAGAAGTTAGAGAAATTGTAGATCTTTCTTATAAACTTGAAGGCATTGCAAGAAATGTGGGTAAACATGCTGGTGGTGTAGTAATTGCACCGGGAAGTATTTCAGATTTTTGTCCAGTTTACGTTGATCATCAATCTGAATCAGTAATGACTCAATATGACAAAGATGATGTTGAAAAAATAGGATTAGTTAAATTTGATTTTCTGGGATTAAGAACTCTAACTGTTATTGATAGGGCTATTAAATCTATTAATGAAGATAAACAAGATTCTGATAAGTTTGATATAAATTCAATATCTTTGGATGATAAAAAAGTATTTGAATTATTATCATCTGGGAAAACAATGGCTATTTTTCAGCTTGAATCATCTGGAATGAGAGATTTGATTAAAAGACTCAAGCCTACAAAGTTTGAAGAAATAACTGCATTGTTAGCTTTGTACCGACCTGGACCATTAAATTCAGGCATGGATAAAGAATTTGTTAATCGAAAACATGGCGATAGCCCAGTTACATATCCTCACAAGCTTCTCGAACCAGTACTAGAGGAAACTTATGGAGTAATTGTTTACCAAGAACAGGTTATGGAAGCTGCAAGAGTTTTAGCTGGTTTTTCATTAGGTCAGGCAGACATCTTAAGAAGAGCGATGGGTAAAAAGAAAAAAGAAGAGATGGAAGAACAAAGAGAGATTTTTGTAAAAGGTTGTGAACAAAACAATATAGAATCTAAAAAAGCTGAGCATATTTTTGACTTAATTAACCAATTTGCTGAATATGGATTTAATAAATCTCACTCAGCTGCTTATGCTTTAATTTCATATCAAACAGCATTTTTAAAAACATACTATCCTGAACATTTCATGGCTGCTGCTTTATCATCAGAGCTTGGAAATACAGATAAAATATATGCACTCATCAATGAATGTTCTCGAATGAAGATAAAAGTTTTAAAGCCCAATATTAGAAAAAGTAATAAGCGATTTAAGGTAAATGAAGAAATGGATATTGAATATGGATTAGGCGCAATAAAAGGCGTTGCAGATACCTTTATAAAACATGTTTGCTCTAAAAGAGATAATCTTAATTTTAAAGACCTTTGGGATTTTTCAAAAAAAATTGATATCAAGTTAGGAGGTAAGAAATCTTTAGAAGCATTATCACAATCTGGTGCATTTGATACTCTTGCTCCTTCAAGAAGCATAGCAATAGCAAGTGTTAGTGACATGTTAAGAGACGGGAGTGATAGATTAAATTCAACTTTGAAAAGTGGAGATTTATTTTCATCACTCCAAGAAGATTTTGATCCATATGAAAAATATAAAAATATTCCAAAATTGACTCTTAGTGAAAAATTAGATTTAGAAAAAAAATCACTTGGTTATTATCTTTCTGGCCATCCCGTATTGGCCTTAGATAACAAAATAAGAAAAATTAAATCGAAGAAGATAAATGAATTAAATAATGATATTAAGAAAGCTTCATTAGTAGCATTAATTAACAACGTAAGACAAATTAAAGATAGAAAAGGTAAGCCACTTACATTTATAAATTTTGATGATGGCAGTGGCACAATGGATGGGATAATACCTAGTGAGATATTAGAAAATTGCCATAACATTTTAAAAGAAGGTGAAATCTTAGTCTTAAAAGGAACTGTTGAAGTTGATGATTATAGAACTAATGATTTAGGCAGCTTAATGTTCAGGATGAGAGTAAAAGAGATCCATACTGTTGATTCAGAATTAAATAAAAAAATAGATGTTGTTTTAATTGATGTTGAAAAGTCAGATGCTGCCTCATTAGAAGATTTTTCTGAAAGACTTAACTCTATTGATAAAGATTTCTGGAAAGAGGGTTCTTGTAAGTTAAATATTAAAGTATTAAAGCATACATCTGAAGTCATAATAGATATTGGGGACGATTTTAAATTTTCTCCAACCTTAGAAAATTTATTTTTTTT
>CACEZB010000008.1 GCA_902563835.1 uncultured SAR86 cluster bacterium | reverse complement strand
AGAATATTCAGGACTTTGAGATCGTGAAGCATTTAGACCTTTGTAGGGCTCTTCAATTTGATCTGAATTTGGATCAGCTAACTTCGATATACCTAAATCTAAACTAGCTAAACTTTCTTTGGTATGCCTAACAATAAAAACAGGCTGTTTTCTCCATGCAACTTGAATTTGTTGTCCATATTGCATCTTTGATACATCTAATTTAACAGGGGCTCCAGCGGCTTTAGCTTTTGCACTTGGGTTCCATGCAGCTATAAAAGGTGTTGCAGCAAAAGGCAAGCCTGATAAACCTACAGCACTTGTTAAGCCAATCAAAACTTTTCTTCTTGTCTTTTCTTTTTCTTGCATTTAGGATGTGTGCTACTAAAAATAACAGCGAAATTATATCATAATTCAGTACTATAAAATCTGCTTATAATTAGAAATAACTTTGTATAAAGTAAAGATTTATCTTTTAGAAAATTGTTTACTTTTTCTTGCTTTAACCAAGCCAGGCTTCTTTCTTTCAACCTTCCTAGAATCTCGTGTTAAAAGACCAGCCTTCTTAAGCTGAGGCCTTAATTCTTCGTCATATTTTGTTAATGCTCTTGAAATGCCGTGCCTAATTGCGCCAGCCTGACCAAAATTACCGCCACCTTTAACTTTAATATTAATATCAAATTTTTCAACTAAATCTACAAGCTCTAAAGGCTGTACCACTAACATTTGAGCAACCTTTCTACCAAAATATTCATCAAGCTTAATATCATTTATAACAATATTACCCTTACCTTTTTTTAGATAGATTCTAGCTGATGAAGTTTTTCTTCTCCCTGTCGCATAATAGACTTCTTTACTCATAAACTAGGATTCCATTCTATTGGCTTTTGAGATTCATGATTATGTTCTGAACCTTTGTAAACTTTCAACTTCTTAATCATCGATCTACCTAATTTATTTTTTGGCAGCATACCTTTGACAGCTTCTTCTATAATCCTCTCTGGATTATCTTTATTTAAATCTTTAAATGTTTTTGTTTTTAAGCCGCCAGGATATAAAGAATGGCGATAATATTTTTTGTCTGTAAATTTAGAACCGGTTACTTTTATCTTCTCTGCATTTATGACAATTACATAATCACCTCCATCAGTATGAGGTGTAAAAGTGGCTTTATCTTTTCCCCTTATCCTATCAGCAATTTTGGTAGCAATTCTGCCAAGAACCTTATCCGTAGCATCAAGTAAGAACCAGTTTCTTTCCACTTCTTCTTTTTTTAATGAGTAAGTTTTCATAATCATTTAATTTGAGAAGAGAATATTAATGTTTACTTGGAAATATAGCAATATTTATGTATATAAATTTAATCTTAATCTTCTTCTAAATAATCATAATTTTTCATTTCAGATAGTCTGCTAGCACATCTCTTCCATAAAATATCTAATTTTGTCCCAGAATATATACTTGAGATATCTGTATCATTAAAGAAAAACTTAACTTTAGTTTTTTCTTTATATGCAATATCGATAAACGATATAAACCTTCTAATGATATCAATTGAATCATCATCAAAAGACTCAAAACTATTAATAAAGATCCAATCGAACTTATCACAAATAAATTTGTAGTCTTTTGCTCCAGTCGCTTCTTTAAAAAAACTATTAAACTCAATCCATAAAAGATTATTCAGTACGATCTTACATCTAAATTTTCTGCTATTGATTGTTAATATATCGTTTGGCCCTTCATCAATACCAAAATTTTCTTTAATTAGCGCAATTATTTTTTCTTCTGAAAACAGACCTTTGCTATCTTCTTTATCTAACTCAATAATATTCTTTGTCCTATAATCAATATCTCCGTCTAATTTATAGATGTCTATTCTTTCTTTTAATACATTTATTGATTTTAAAAATTTTTGTCTTTGCAAGCCATCTTTGTAAAGATCATCTGGATGCACATTTGAAGTAAGAATAATTTTAGTTCCTGAATCTACAAGACTTATTAAGAGATCTCCTATTATCATCGCATCAGCAACATCTTCTACTTGAAATTCATCAATAAATATTAGATTATTTTTTTTACTAATATTCTTAGAAACTTTTTTAAGTGGGTTCTTTAGACCAGAGTATTTATTTAATTCATTATGAATAAAATTTATAAAATCTATATAGTGAAAGCTGACGATATCTTCTCTTTCAATGCTATAAAGAAATGATTGAGTAATTAGTGTTTTACCTCTTCCTACATCTCCCCATATATACAATCCCTGTTTATCATTTTTAGCATTAAATAAACTTTTCTTTTTATGGGTTATAGCATTTAATTTTTCCAATAAATCGATTTGATACAAATCTAGATTTGCTCCTTGGTTTTTTAGCATATCAATGATATTTTGGATACTTAACATTATGAAATTTTTTCAAACATACGGACTTAGTTATATATTAGTAATATTATTAACTTTTGCAGGAACATGGTACTTTATATCCAATGATAAAAACAAATTGGTGTCAGCATCTGAAAAATCAATAACTTCTGTTGTAACGATTTCATCATTCAATAATATGCCCTCTTCAGTCAATCAGGGAGGCATTGGTTCAGGTGTAATTTTTTCTGATGATGGTTATATTGTTACCAATTTTCATATTCTTTCCGGGAAAAATATAAATGTAAAACTAAATAATGGAAATAATTATCCTGCTGCAATTATAGGTATAGATAAAAATGCTGATATTGCTGTATTAAAAATTAATATAAATGAAAAGCTTAGGCCTATTAATGTCGCAGATTCAAACAACCTTAGAATTGGTGATAAAGTTTTAGCAATAGGTAATCCTTATGGAATAGGTATATCAGTATCTAATGGAATTATTAGTGCAACTGGAAGGGATTATGGAAATCCATACTTGCAATTGATTCAAACAGATGCAGCAATAAATCCAGGTAATTCTGGCGGCGCTTTGATAAATGAAAATGGTAATTTGATTGGCATTAATTCAAAAATTTTTTCTAGGACTGGTGCTTACCAAGGAATTGGTTTCGCGATTCCTTCTAATCTAGTTGTTCAGATCGCAACTCAGTTAATTAGATTTGGTAAAGTAAAAAATCTTTGGATAGGTAATTTTAGAGTTGCGAAAGTAAAACTAAATAGCGATAACAAAATTATTGATGGGTTAAAAATAATAGAAATGGAAAGTCTAGGACCATTATATGAAAAAGGTATAAGAGTAAATGACATTATAATTGGTGTGAATGATGGATATGGAGATTGGCAGAATTTAATTCAATCTTTAAGATTCGCCACTTTAGGCGAAGATCTTAAATTAGAATTTTTTACTACATCAAATGAATTGTTAACTTTTGAATTTACTTACGAAGAAGATTAACTTAACTTGGTAATCTAACAATATTTGCGCCTAAATAATTTAATTTTTCTTCTATGCGCTCATACCCTCTATCAATATGATAAATCCTATCCACAACTGTTTCTCCTTTTGCGCATAAGCCTGCAAGAATAAGACTAGCTGACGCCCTTAAATCTGTAGCCATAACCTCTGCCCCATAAATATTTTTAACACCATTTATTTTTGCATGATTCCCTTTGACCTCAATATCACAACCCATTCGATTTAACTCTAGAATATGCATAAATCTATTTTCAAAAACAGTCTCATAAATATTTGAAGTTCCATTAGAAATTGCATTAATAACAGAGAATTGCGCTTGCATGTCTGTAGGAAATTCTGGAAAGGGAGCTGTAGTAATATCAACAGGTTCAGGAATGCTTTTTTTCATTGAAATTGAGATAGATGTTTTATCATAACTCAACTTAGCTCCTGTATTTTCTAATTTATTAATAACTTTCATCAATCTTTCTGGATTTATACCATCGACAGTGATTTCTCCGTTAGTAACTGTTGCGGCTACCAAATATGTTCCTGCCTCTATTCTGTCCGCAGGTATATCAAATATAGTACCCTTTAAGTTAGTTACTCCTTCTATAATTATTTCATCTGATCCAGCTCCTTTAATTTTTGCGCCCATTGAATTAAGCATATCAGCCAGATCAATAATTTCTGGTTCTTTGGCAACATTTGTAAGCTTTGTTGTACCATCAGCAAGTGTAGCAGCCATCATTAAATTCTCAGTTCCAGTTACAGTAACCCCATCAAATCGTATGTCAGCTCCATATAAATTTTTAGACTCTGCTTCGATGTAACCATTTTTTAGTTTTATTTTTGCTCCCATTTTTTTTAATGCATCAAGATGAAAATTAACTGGCCTAGACCCTATAGCACAACCACCAGGTAAAGCGATCTTTGCTTTACCATATTTTGCTATCAATGGGCCAAGAACTAATATGGATGCTCTCATTGTTTTTACTAATTCGTATCTGGCTTCTATATCCTTTAGATTAGATGATGAAATTGTAAAATCCATATTTTCATCAAGTAAAATTTCAGCTCCCATTGAGCCTAATAATTCGAACATTGTTGTAATATCTTGAAGGTAAGGCAAATTTCTAAGAGTAACTTTCTCGTCGCATAATATAGTTGAAGCAATCATAGGTAATGCAGCATTTTTTGCTCCAGAACAAGTAATTTTTCCTTTTAGAGAGTTGCCACCTTTGATTAATAATTTTTCCATATTTAACTTGTTCTTGTTTCCAAACTAAGTGCATGCAAATCACCAGACTGGAATTTACCTTCAAGAAGTTTCATTATTTTCTTGTGCTGATTAATTAAAGACATATCGTTAAAAATACTAGAAATTACAATTAACCTTAGATTACATGAATCACCTTCAAATAAACAAATAGCATCAGGTATATTCTCTACTATAATTTTTTTTATTATGTCTTCCATTTAGGAAATACCTGCATCTCCTGCATCAGAAACCCAGTTTTTAAGAGTTAATTCAATATTCTCATCATAAGAAATTGCTAATGCTTGAAATTGATTTCTAAAAGTTAGCCCTAGATTGACTCCATTAATAATAATATTAACAATTTTCCAACCTTCATCACCCTTCCTTAATTTATATGAAATTGGATATTGGCTATTGCCAGTATTAAGTGTTTGTTTTACTTCTAGATTTTTAATATCTAAATTTAATTCAGATTTAGGATATATAGTTGTTATTGTTGAATCACCCCATTGTGCCAAAGTCTCAGCATAAGTATCTAATAATGAATCTCTAAAAATTAATACAAACTCTGATCTCTGATCTTTGCTAGCCAATAGGTAATATTTTTTACCCATAACACTTGCTGCAACTCTTCGAAAATCTATCATTGGCTCAAATATTTCTTTTATCTTATCTTCGTATACAGTCCTATTTAATTCAAAAAGATCGGAATCATTTGTAAGTACTTGAACCATTTTTTGAGCATTTTTATCTATAAATAAATAAGGATCTTCTGCAGATTTTATAAAAATCGAGAAAAATATAAATGAAAAAATAAAGAAATAGTTTTTATGTAAATGCAACATTGGTCTATTATAGCATTTGAGTAAACATAAATTTTCTAAAAATTTTATGAAAAAATTTAATTACATAGCATCTGCAAAAAGGACTCTTAAGATTGAGTCAGACTCAATCAAAAGCCTAATGAGTCAGCTTGATAAATCTTTTAATGATTTATGCAATGCCGTTATAGCTTGTAAAGGCAAATTAGTAATAATGGGTGTTGGAAAATCTGGTCATATCGCACAAAAAATTTCAGCAACACTTTCAAGCACAGGAACCCCATCTATTTTTATACACCCTACTGAGGCAGCTCATGGCGATATGGGTTTAATTAATAAAAAGGATATAGTTTTATTAATCTCAAATTCAGGTGAAACAGATGAGATAATAAATATTCTTACTTCACTCAAGAGACATGCAAAGAAAATTGTTTCAATTTCAGGTAATAATAAATCAAAAATTGCAAAGTCTGCTGATATAAAAATTCAACTTATTTCTAAGAAAGAAGCGTGTCCATTAGATTTAGCCCCAACATCATCAACAACTAATGCATTAGCCTTTGGAGATGCTCTTGCAATCTCACTTCTAGAGGCAAAAGGTTTTACAAAAAATGATTTTGCTCATTCACATCCAGCTGGAAAATTAGGAAAAAAATTAATTACTAGGGTGGAAGATTTAATGCATAAAGGAAATTCAATTCCAAAAGTAACTCCAAGCACCTTACTTGATAAAGCATTATTAGAGATAACTAAAAAAAACCTTGGGATAACTCTCGTAATAGATAAATCTAAAGTTGTAGGGATATTTACGGATGGCGACTTAAGAAGATGTATTAATAAAAAGGTCAACATTCAAAATACTCAGATTAAAAAAGTGATGACTAAAACTTTTAAAACAATTGAATCAGATGCTTTAGCAGTAGATGCAGCAGAAATAATGGAGAATAATAAAATATTTACTCTTGTAGTAATGAACAAAAATAAATACGTTGGAGTAATTTCAATGCATGATTTAATTGAAGCAAGGATACTTTAATTGAAAAATTTATATTTCTTACTATTTATACTATCTTGTACTTCAACAGAACTATCATCGGGTTTTGATAATGACATTAGAATAAAGTCAGACACAATAGAATTTTTAGAAAAAAACAATCAAATCAATTTTCTTGATAATGTAGAAATTAATTCGGATTTTGTAAATATTAGGGCCGAATCAGCTGTTTATGATGATATTAAAGATATGATATCTATTTTGGGAAAACCATCAACAATTAAATCAAGTAAAAAAAATACTTCTTTTAATGGAAAAGCTGAAAAAATAATGTTTTTTAATGATGAAAAAATTCATCTTATAGGCGATGCTTCTATAAAATACGAAAATATTTCTATTTCTTCGAATATAATAATTTTTAATCCAAGGACTGGAAAAATTTCTTCTGAGTAATTTGCTGTGCTAGAAATAAAAAAAATGTCGAAATCAATAAAGGATAAAACCATCCTTAACGAAATTGATATTAGAGTTGATTCTGGACATATATATGGACTGCTTGGACCTAATGGTGCGGGGAAAACAACAACTTTTTATATAATTGCTGGTTTGATAGGCTGTGAAAGTGGTGAGATTAATTTCTTAAACCAAGATATTTCAAAGCTACCCATGCATAAAAGGTCTAAATTAGGAATTAAATATCTCCCTCAAGAACCATCTATTTTTCAAAACCTTTCTGTATATGAAAATCTTTTAGGGCTGGCTGAGATATCTTTCGACAATGAGCTAGATATTAAAAATTTTATTGATAAATCAATAAATGAGTTTAATTTATCTGAGATATGTGATCTAAAAGGAAGACAGTTGTCAGGAGGCCAAAGAAGAAAAGTAGAAATTGCAAGAACTTTAGCAGCTGAACCTAAAATAATTCTTTTGGATGAGCCTTTTGCAGGAATTGATCCTATTGCTATTGAAGATATTAAAAATGTTCTCAAAAAATTATCTAATAATAATATTGGAATACTAATTACAGATCATAATGTAAGAGAAACCTTAGAAATATGTGACCAAGCAGCAATAATTAATAATGGTCAAATAATAGCCCAAGGAGTTAAAGAAGAATTAATTAATAATGAGCTGGTTAAAAAAGTTTATCTTGGCGAAATGTATAGCTAAAACATATGGCAATAGCTCTTTCTAAAAAACTCAAACAAAAACAAAACATAAAATTAACCCCTTCTTTGAAAAAATCTATTGATTTACTTCAGCTATCAAGGTTTGAGCTCATAAAGAAAATTGAAAAGCATGTTATTGAGAATCCATTTATAGAAAAAGAAGATACAGCCTTAGATAATAAGGAATCTTACGACCAAGATTTTAATTTTGACATTGAGTCTAAAGCAACTTTAAGAGAAAATCTCATCAAACAATTAGATGATTTTAAAATTACCAAAAATGAAATCAAGATTTCAAAATTAATAATAGATTGTATTGATGAATCAGGGAAGTTAGTTTATGAGATAAGTGAAATTGAAGAGATTTCTAATTTCTTATTTAAAGAAAATGAGATTGCTGATTGTCTAATTAATATAATCCATAAACTTAAGCCCTACGGAGTCGGCTATAGAGACTATAAAGAATGTATAAAAATACAAATTAATAACAGAGATTTATCAAAGAAAAAAAAGTTTTTAATAAATAGCATCCTTTCAAACAAAAAAATGGATGACATACAACAAATAAAAGATTCATTCTTAAATGAGGGTTATTCAGAAAAAATCTTCAATAATGTTCTAGATGAAATAAAGAGTTGTGATTTAAGTCCTGGGCTAAATTTTGAAAGAACTGAATTTATAGCCGCAGATTTAAAAATTCTTATTAAAGATAAAGATATGCAAGTGGATTTTATAGATGAAAGCTTTCCGATAATTAAAATAGACAATGAGCTTGTTAATAATATTAAGAAGGAATTGAAATCAGAAAAGAATAAAGATTTATTAGAAAAAATTAATGAAGCGAAATGGCTACTATCATCTGTAAAAAAAAGAAACGACACTGTTCAAAAAGTGGGAGAATATATCTGTTTAAAACAAATTGATTTTTTTGGAGATAACCCCTTAAAAATAAATACATTGAGCAATAAAGAAATTGCAAAGGCCATAGGATTACATCCTTCAACAATCTCAAGAATACTAAGGCATAAATATATAGATACCCCGAAAGGGATAATGCCTTTAAAAGAACTTTTAATTACATCGGTATCTAAAACTAAAAATGTTTCATCATTACAATTAATGAAATTAATCAAAGATATTGTTGCTTCTGAAAAAAAGCCTAAAAGTGATAGAAAGATAGCGATTGAACTTAATAAAAAAGGTTTAAATTTAGCACGAAGGACTATTTCCAAGTATAGAAAAAAAAATAATATACCCTCTTCTCGATTTAGGTAATTCTTTTCGGGTTAAAATTAATCAATGGAAAATTCTGAAAATAAAGATAATCTAAAAATCATATTAGATGATTCATCTAACTTATCGCTTAATCAAATAAGAATACTTTTAAACAGAATGTCTGCATCAGAAATCGCTCATGCTCTTGAATCATCACCACCCACTCAAAGAACTCTTTTATTTTCACTTCTTAAAACTGAAGAAGAAGGAGATGTTTTATCTGAGTTAGGTGAGGAAATTCAGCAAGACTTAGTCTCAAAACTTTCTAACGAGGAACTAACTGAAGCGGTAAAAGAATTAGAATTAGATGAAATAGTTGACATTCTTCAGAATTTACCTGAAGAAAGAATGAAAAAAATTCTTTCTAAAATGTCATTGGTAGATAGAAAGAGGATAGAAATGGGTTTGACCTATCCTGATAACACCGCAGGAGGATTATTAAATACTGATGTAATAAGCGTTAGGCCAAATAATTCTATTGAGGTAGTAATTAGCTATCTTAGAGATCAAGGAGAGCTTCCAGAAAATACAGATAAGATATTTGTTGTTAACGATGATAATGAATATTTAGGTGAATTATCAATAAGCTCAATTTTAACTTCAAACCCCTTAAAGATTGTCAAAGATATAATGGTGTCAGATATATCTCCCTTAAAAACTGATCAAGATGATAAAGAAGTTGCAATTCTTTTTGAAAGAAATGATTTAATCTCAGCTCCTGTCTTAGACGAAAATAATAGGTTAATTGGAAGAATAACAATTGACGATGTAGTTGATGTCATTAGAGAAGATGCCGATCAAAATCTTTTAGGTATGGCGGGTGTTGCAGAAGATACATTTGCTCCACCTGGGAGAGCAGCGCGAAGCAGAGTTTTTTGGTTAACAATGAATCTTATAACGGCTTTTATTGCATCAAGTACTATTAATTTATTCCAAGACGTTCTAGATAAAATAGTCTACCTAGCAGTCTTAATGCCTATTGTAGCTAGTATGGGTGGTGTTGCAGCCACACAAACTTTAACTATAGTTTTAAGAGGGCTTACACTTGAGCAAATAAACACTTCGAATATTCGATGGTTGTTTAAGAGAGAATTAGCTGTATCAATATTAAATGGCATTGTTTTATCTTTACTAGTTGGTTTTATAACTTATGCATGGTTTCAAGAGACCATATTATCTATTCTTATATCTTGCGCACTAATAATTAATCTAATCAGTTCGGTGATAGCTGGCATTCTAGTTCCTTTAATCCTTAGAAGGTTTAATCAAGATCCTGCAATTGGAGGAAGTGTGGTTGTAACAACAGTTACAGATGTAATTGGATTTCTGTCATTCCTAGGTCTGGCAACTATCTATTTAATCTAATCTTTCTATTATTGGCTCTTCTATAGAGCCACTTAATTTAAATTTGAATGTTGAAACATCATCAAGTCTTTCGTCGAATATATTCTCAAAAAATAAGCCTCCTGCTAAAGCAGGAATTCCTCCAAAAATTGCAGCATACCAAGGAATATTTTCAGAAACTTTTAATCTCATCTCAAGATCTAAACTTAATTCGTTTAATAACCCATCTGTATCTTTAATCACTTCCCCAAGCCATCTCATTTTAGCTTCAGAAGTTTCAACCTTAATTGGATCACTAATCAATGCTCTATTTTTACCAATATAAAAATTACCTTCTGCTCTATTTATATATAAATTTGGTGAGGTAATACTTGTTTCATTATTTATATTCTCAATAATTGCATTTAAATTAAAAATCTTTAATGCCTTTAGAAAAGTAGAATCTGGCAGAGTTGCCTTAGATTCAAAGTCCTTAATAAGGAATTTAATATTTCCTTCTATATTTTTTAACTTTTCTAAGCTTACCCATTGAATATTTAGATCAGTTGATAAAAATTCAAAATCATAATTAATTAAATCCTTAAATGGATAATCTGAGTTATTTAACTCATAAGACCCTCTTACCTTATACATATCAGTTATATTGTTATAGCTAATATAAGCTTTCTCAGTATTGTTATATGGCCCTATGTTCAAATTTCTACTTGAAATTTTTATATTATCTATAGTTGTTATCTTCTCATTCCTTAATAAATAAAAATCAATATCCTGAAAGGTATCATCATATGTTTGGATATTTTTGCCAACGAATCTAAGGTTAACATTTTCAACATTAAAGTTACTTTGAGATTCAATAATATCAATACCTTTGAACTCAAATTTTGTATCATAAACATCAACTCTTATAAATCCAGTACTGTCTTCTCTTATTGAACCATTAAGGCCCTTCCCTGAAAAAATTATATTAAATCCATTGTCTAATAAATCTATTTTTATATTCTGATTTGAATATATATTTTTAAAGAAATCAAAATCTTTTATTCTTAAATTAATCGATCTTAAATTATTAGGATCGTTATCGATTCCATCGATTAATAAATCATTAACATCTAATTTAGTAAGGTTTAAAAAAATATGGAATCCGTCAGCAAAGTTATTGTTTTTAATTACATTTTCATCATTATTACCAAATACGAAGTAACCATTATTTTTTTCTCCTAAAAATGAGTTATAAAAATCACTCTTTATAAAATAAGTTGGTCTTGAAAGATCATCAATTTTAATAGAAATATCTAATCTCTTATTCTTAGGTTTCTCTAGATCTTTTAAGATTGACGATATCTTTGTATTTAAAGAATTGGTTTTTAGGTCTAATGAAACTTTTCCATCCTTGATTTCTATCTTTGATCTGAATTCTTCATATCCATCTAATGCAAAATATTTTGAATAGTCTAATAATTCAGACATTTCATATCTTAAAATTGAACGAAGCTCAATTCTTTCATTTTCTATTAATATTGAGCCCTTTAAATCTTGATCTGGTAAAGATGATGTAAATAAACCTGTCAACTTATCATCTATATTTGTAAATAAAATTAAATTAATATCATCAATGAGATAATCATCTATAGTAATTAACTTGGAATCAATAAATTTATATTTATTTAAACTTTTAAGATTTCCTGATTCTCTTTCAAAAAAACCTACGCTTTCAAGACTAAGATTAATTATATAATCAGAAAAATTTTTTAAATCGATTAGATTCTCTTCTTGAATTACTTTCTCATTGAAATTAAAAACTCCTGAATAAAAAAACTTGGTTGAATTAGGTTTATTAAAAATCTTGAGATTCTTAAAAAAAATATTATTTAATTTTCCATTAAAATTTGTAATTGAGGTGTTGCCATTAATGTTATTAATATAACTTTCATTGCTTTGAAAGATAAAATCCTCTGTTTGAATGCTTAAGTTGCCTATTCTTATTTTAAAACTATCCTTTGATTTTGAATTTGTTTGATTGTTGGAAGAGATACCTTCTATATCTAAAGCGTTTAAATATAAATACCTGTTAGCCAATGTTCTTAAAAAATCAATACTAAGGTATATTCTTTCTACTTTTATAATTACTTTATTTTTATTATTTGCTAAAAGTAAATCATTAAAGCCTAACTTAAGTTCCAGTAGTTGACTTTCTGAAGATATATCTTGGTATTGTATTTTGTATTCCTTCAATAGAAATCTATCTATAAATTGAACTAAATTTTCTGGCTTATATATAAATAATGTATAAATTATTAATACAAATGATATGAAAATTATAAATATTGAGACCAAACTAATTAATAGTTTCTTTATTATCATTTTTATTTTCTAATATTTATAAGATTCCCCGAATACATTGAGATAACTGCAATAAGGATACTAAAGAAAATATTAAATACTGCGCTAACGAATAAAGTCAAATATGAAAAATTATATAAATTTATTATTAATTGAGTAAAACCTACATAAGATGCAGCAGAAAGACCAAAAAAAATACAAATTTGTAAATTAGAGAATAATTTAAAAGAATTTGAATATATATTTATTAAATATGTTATTAAACAAAATAATATTGTATTTAGTCCAAAATAAGAATTTGATATCAAATCTACAAACAGGCCAAATAAAAAAGCTTCTATTGGATTGATGTTTTGATGAGATTTATAAACGTAATATGAATAAGACAAAAAAGTTAAAGGAAAAATTATGTAGGCTCTTGATAATGTATTAGAAATACTTAATTCAATAAAATTAATAATCGCAATAATAAAAATAATTTTTATATAATTTTTCATTAAAAATTTATAACTCCAAATAAATTACTATTCAAAGGGTTTGAAGATAGTTTAATATTCAGTTCTATATTATTTGAGTCAATAACCTTAATATCTTCTAAAATCCCAATTTTTATATCTTTTGGATAGATTCCTCCAAAACCAGAAGTTAAAAAATTTTGACCTATTTCCATTTTTTTGTTTAAAACCAATGGGTTATAGTTACAAATTACATAATCTGAAATTCCACTTCCTCTTGCGTTGCAATAAAAATCTTCAGAAATGTTTTTGATCGGCAATGAATGAGAAACATCTGTAAGTAACATTACTTCTTTGTAATTCGTTTCATGAATTATATGGCCAATAACTCCTGAAGTATTAAAAACAACACCCTCAATAAGACTTTCGTTGGATGCTGTTAATAATTGAATATGCATTCTATGTTTATCGCAACAATTAAAAATATTTGGGTCTAAGTTTTTTAATTGGGCAATATAAAACGGCTTATTAAGATTGTTTTGATCTAATTTTTCTTCTAAAAACTTAGGATCTTTAAAGAATTTGCTATCCTGTGATATTAAATATTTTTCTAAATAACTTTTTTCTAGGGCTGTGTGAAGTTTTTTATTTTCTTTTATTAATTTATCTTTGAATTGAAAATGGTTTTTAAAATCTATAATTGGATTTATAGAAAAACTTTTAATGAAAAAGAATGATGAAATTTTAAATGAATTAAAGCCATTCTTTATCTTTTGAAAATTATTAGTATTTATATCAACATATAGGATAAAGCTACCTAAAAAGATTAATAATAAATAGATTATTTTTTGACCAGGGGATGGTGAAATCCTAGTCATTTAAATTACTCTGTGGATAAGAGATCTATATTGTATTTACTCATTATTTCAAGAGCTTGTCCGCCCCCTCTAGCAACACATGTTAATGGATCTTCGGCAATTATTACTGGTATGCCAGTAGAATTTGATATTAATTTATCTAGGTCTCTTAACAATGCTCCACCGCCTGTTAATACAATACCTCTTTCTGCAATATCCGCAGCTAATTCTGGAGGAGAAAGCTCTAAAGCATTTCTTATTGCTCTAACAATTCCATATAAAGGATCTTTCATGGCCTCAAAAATCTGTTCACTATTTATTGTGAATGTTTCTGGTATGCCTTCTGCTAAGTTTCTTCCAGTTATAGACATTTCAGTTTTATCTGATTCTGCAGTAGCGCATCCAATAGTATATTTTATTTTTTCAGCAGTTGAGTCTCCTATTACACATCCATAATTTCTTCTAATCCATGAGGTAATAGATTCATCCATTTTATCTCCACCTATTTTTACTGATTCAGAAAAAACAACTCCATTAAGAGATAAAATTGCTATTTCAGATGTCCCGCCTCCAATATCAACAACCATATTGCCGCTTGCCTCTTCAACAGGTAAGCCAGCACCAATTGCTGCAGCCATTGGTTCTTCAATCAATTTAACATCTCTTGCCCCTGCGCCTAGGACTGACTCCCTTATCGCTCTTCTCTCTACTTGTGTAGATCGACATGGAACACAAACTAATACTCTTGGACTTGGTTTTATAAATAACTTTTCATGAACTTTTGCAATGAAATGTTGTAACATTTTTTCCGTTACTTGGAAATCTGCTATAACGCCTTCTGAGAGAGGTCTTATCGCTTTAATATTGCCTGGAGTCCTTCCTAACATTTTTTTTGCTTCAGTACCTACAGCTACTACAGTTTTTTGTCCTCTAGACTCTCTTATTGCAACCACAGAGGGTTCATTTAATACTATTCCAACATCTCTGGTATAGATTAAAGTATTTGCTGTTCCTAGATCTATAGATAAATCATTAGAGAAAGCTCCTCCAACCATCTTTAATAAGTTAAATTTCACGTAATTTCCTAAAATAAAATAATTTAATTAATATGTTAGTTAGGTTAATATCTTCCCACTAAACTATAATAATATCCTATATATGGACAAGAAAACAGTAACAACTATATCTTACTTATCAAGGCTAAGTATTGATAATGAAAAAGAAAAAAAAATCGTACAAGATTTAGACAATATTATTGAATTTGTTGATCAATTAAACGATGCTGATACCTCCAATGTAGAGCCTTTAACAAATCCTCTAGAAAAAACAGCAAAAACAAGGACCGACCAAGTAACTGCTAAAAATCTTAAGAAAGAGTTATTAGAAATAGCTCCTTCATCTAATGATGATTATTTTCTTGTGCCTAGGGTAGTTGAGTGACGATAAAATATAAAACAATAAAAGAGATTAAAAAAATGATTTCTCAAAAAGAGATATCAAATAAAGAAGTAATTGAAGAGGTATACAGCCATATAGAAGAAAATAAACATTTAAATGCTTTTATAACACTTAATAAAGAACCTTCTCTTAAAAAATCTGAAGAATTAGATAACAATCCTTCAGATCTACCTCTTGCAGGAATTCCAATTGCTCAAAAAGATCTTTTTTGTACAAAAGACCTTAGAACAACCTGTGGTTCAAGAATATTAAATAATTTTATCCCGCCCTATTCAGCAACCGTAATTGAAAATCTTGAAAATGCAGGCTGCATCTCTATAGGTAAAACTAATATGGATGAATTTGCTATGGGTTCCTCGAATGAAACTAGTTTCTTTGGTAATGTTGAAAACCCATGGGGGGAAAATTTAGTTCCAGGGGGGAGCTCTGGAGGTTCAGCGGCTGCAGTGTCTGCCGGTATAGTCCCAGCAGCATCTGCCACTGATACTGGAGGCTCAATCAGGCAACCAGCTTCACTTTGTGGAATAACAGGCCTTAAGCCGACGTATGGAAGAATCTCTAGGTGGGGAATGATTGCTTTTGCTTCAAGTCTAGATCAAGCAGGCCCAATGGCAAGAACAGCAGAAGATTGTGCCCTGCTTTTAAATCAAATGTGCTCTCATGATGAAAAAGATACAACATCTTTAAATGATGATATTCCAAATTTTGAAGAAAATTTAAATCAACCTTTAAAAAATAAAAAAATTGGAATCGTAAAAGATTTAGATTTATCAAGTTTAGACAATGAAGTGGTAAAAGTGTATCAAGATTCTTTAAAAGAGTTTGAGGCGCTAGGCGCAAATTTAATAGATATATCTTTACCAAATCTTTCTCTTTCAGTTCCTACATATTATGTCGTTGCTCCAGCAGAATGCTCATCAAATTTATCGAGATTTGATGGAGTTAAATTTGGAAGAAGATCTGAGGATCCTAAGGACTTAGAAGAGCTTTATATTAAATCTAGGTCAGAAGGATTTGGTGATGAGGTTAAACGAAGAATCTTAATCGGTTCATATGTTCTTTCGGCTGGTTACTACGATGCTTATTATAAAAAAGCACAACAAGTTCGAAGACTTATAAAAAATGACTTTGATAAAGCCTTTTCTAATATAGATGTGATTATGACTCCAACTACAAGGGGTCCTGCATTTGAAATGGGTTCTAAAGGTAGTGACCCGATCCAAATGTATTTAGAGGATCTATTTACAATTTCGGCAAACCTTGCTGGTTTGCCAGCTATATCTATACCAAATGGAAATGTTGATAATAAACCTACTGGTATTCAGATCATTGGTAATTTTCTTGATGAAAGTTCAATCTTAAACTTTGCACATATGTTTCAAACTTCAACAAACTGGCACATGTATACACCTGAAGGAGTGAAAGAATGAGCTGGGAAACTGTTATAGGTTTAGAAATTCATGTTCAGCTTTCAACAAAGTCTAAATTATTTTCTGGAGGGTCTACAGAATTTGGAGCTGAATCAAATACACATGTTGATTTAGTTGATATGGGATTACCAGGAGTCCTGCCTGTAGCAAATAAAGAAGCATTTTATAAAGCGATTAGATTTGGGCTTGCAACCGGAGCCGAAATAAATCAAGAATCGTCATTTGATAGAAAAAATTACTTCTATCCAGATCTTCCAAAAGGATATCAAATTACCCAAATGACCAAGCCTATTGTTGAAAAAGGCTCAATTAAAATTGCAACAGATGAATATGAAAGGGTTATTAATATTACAAGAGCTCATTTAGAGGAAGATGCAGGAAAATCAATTCATGATTTATTTGAAGGTAAAACTGGTGTTGATTTAAATAGGGCTGGCACTCCCCTATTAGAGATCGTCTCAGAACCTGAAATATCAAATGCAAAAGAAGCTGTGTCTTATTTTAAAGCTATTAGACAGCTTGTAACATTCTTAGATATCTGTGATGGAAATATGGCACAGGGATCGATGAGATGTGATGTAAATGTTTCTGTGAGAAAAAGTGGAGACAAAGAACTTGGCACAAGGGCTGAGTTAAAGAACATAAATTCTTTTAAGTTTATTGAAAAAGCAATTAATTATGAAATTGATAGACAAATAAGAGTTATTGAAAGTGGTGAATCTGTAGTTCAAGAAACAAGACTTTATGATAGTGAAAAAAATGAAACTAGGTCGATGCGTTCAAAAGAAGAAGCTAATGATTATAGGTATTTTCCATGTCCAGATCTTCTTCCAGTAGTAATATCAGATAAAGAACTAAAGGATATTAAAGATAATCTACCAGAACTCCCAGAAGAGAAAGAAAAAAGATATATTACAGAAATTGGTCTTGAAGAATCCGAGGCAAAAATTATATCTTCATCCAAAACAATGGCTAATATGTTTGAAGAAGCATCTTCAAAAACTGATGATGCTAAATTAGTTGCTAAATGGTTGGTTGGAGATATTAGTGCGCTTTTAAATAAAGATAATATAGATATTGATGAATCTAATTTAACTCCAGAAAACTTTGGGAAATTAATCGAAAGAATTTCTGATAATACTATTTCTGGAAAAATTGCTAAATCAGTTCTTGAAGAAGTTTGGGAAAGTGGTTCTGATGTTGATGAAATAATTGAATCAAAGGGTCTTGTACAAATTCAAGATGAATCATTACTTGAAGAAATAGCTAAAAAGGTGGTAGATTCAAATCCAGACCAGGTTGCTTCATATAAAGCTGGAAAAGATAAATTATTTGGATTCTTTGTTGGACAAGTAATGAAAGAAACTCAAGGTAAAGCAAACCCGAAAAGTATAAACGAAATACTAAAAAACCTTTTAAATTAATAATTTACGTTATAAACATACTGAGAGTTTCAGCAACGAATGCTGGCTTCTCAACACCTTCAATTTCCATAGTTACTTCTGTCTTTGCAAGATATTGACCTGGGTTCTTTTCAGTAATATCAATACACTTCATGTGGATTCTTACTTTTGAATCTACAGGTACCGGACTTAAAAACCTCACTTTATCTAAGCCATAATTAAGTCCCATCTTAGTTCCTTCAAGCACCATCCCTATCTCTTGAGTGAATGGTATTCCAGCAACCAAAGATAATGAAAGAAATCCGTGCGCAATGGTTGACCCAAATACTGGCGTTGCTTGTTCAGGGTCAACATGAATAAACTGATGATCCATTGTTGCATCTGCAAATTTATTTATTCTTTCTTGATCAATAGTAACCCAGTCTGATACACCTATTTCAGTCCCAATTACTGAATCAATTTCTGATGGTTTTACAACTTTTAGCATATTATTTCTCCATATAATGGTTGCTATATTCTTCTCTTAGTTCAAATTTCTGAAGCTTGCCTGTTGCACCATGTGGAAGCTCTTTTAAGAAAATAATCTCATCAGGCAACCACCATTTGGCAACCTTATCGCTTAAAAATTCTATAATGCTATCTTTTTCAATTGGTTCTCCAGAATTAGTCACTATAAACAACATTGGCCTTTCATCCCATTTTGGATGAGGAATTCCAACAACACATGCCTCAGCAACCTCAGGATGTCCAAAAGCTGCATTTTCAAGATCGATTGAGCTAATCCATTCACCTCCTGATTTAATTACATCCTTGGCTCTATCTTTAATAGTCATGTATCCGTCTTCATCTAAAACAGATATATCTCCGGTATCAAACCACCCTTCTGCATCGACAGCATCTTTATCAGCTTTAAAATATTTTTGAAGAATCCATGGCCCTCTAACCATTAAATGGCCTTGTGATTCTCCATCTTTCGGAAGTTCATTTCCTTGATCGTCAACAACTTTCAATTCTACTCCGTAAATTGGTCTACCTTGTTTTAACTGAATTGCATATTTTTCTTCTTTGCTCATATCTTCCATTTCAGGAGTTGGAACATTTGTTGTGCCTAATGGACTCATTTCAGTCATGCCCCATGCATGTATTACATTCACATCATGCACTTCATCAAATTCTTGGAGAGTTGCTAATGACAAAGCAGAACCTCCAATAATAGTATTCTTAACTGAGGATAAAATTTTATTGTTATCTCTACAATATGCTAATAAGCCCATCCATATTGTTGGGACACCAAATGCTAATGTTATATCTTCTTTATCTATTAATTCATACAAAGGCTCTCCTTCCATTTGCATTCCTGGCATAACCAATTTAAGGCCATTCATTGGTCCAAAATAAGGAATTCCCCATGCTAGAACATGAAATAAGGGTACAACCATAAGAATTGAATCATCTGGTTTGATAGTCATTGCTGTTAATGCTGCCTGAGCATGAATTACATTTGATTTATGGCTATAAAGCACCCCTTTTGGATTTCCTGTGGTCCCAGACGTATAGCAAAGTGCACATGCTGCATCATCATCTAATTCTGGCCAATCATAATTCTCATCTCCATCCTTAATATACTCTTCATAAGAGATAACATTTTTTAATGAAGTTTCTGGCATCTCGCCCTCTTCACATAAAACAATATATTTTTCTACTGTGGCTAATTTATCTTGAAGCCCTTCTAATATAGGAACAAATGGAAGTTCTACAAAAATAATTTTATCTTCGGCATGATTGATTATGTATATTGCCTGTTCTGGATGTAATCTAAAATTAAGAGTATGGGTTATTGCTCCCATTCCAGAAATACCATAATACATTTCAAGATGTCTATATGTATTGAGGGCCAATGTTGCAACTACGTCCCCCTTCTTTACACCATCTTTTTCAAGGGCTGATCCTAACTTTCTAGATCTAATACAAACTTCTTCATAATTTGTTCTATGGATTTCACCTGATACTAATCTACTAATAACTTCTGTTTTTGGATGAATTTCTCTAGCGTGCTCAATAATTCCAGCAACATTAGGCGTCCATTTTTGCATGTCTCCAATCATTTGAATTGCTCCTCTAGGTTGTATGGTATAAATTATATAAGAAGCTACATTATTTGATAACTAAAAATATGAATATTAAAGAAGGTATTGAAAAAAGATTTTCGGTAAGAGCATTTACCGATGAAGTTCCAAGCATGGATACTATTAAAGAAATTCTTATTACAGCAAATTCTGCGCCCTCAGGAGGTAATATTCAGCCATGGAAGGTATATGTCTTGAATGAAGAAACTAAACAAGCTCTAGCAGAAAAAACATTGCATAACTTTGATAATGGTGTTCAAGAAGAAATTGAATACGATATTTATCCCAAACCATTAGCAGATGAATATAAAAAAAGAAGGTACGAATGCGGAGCGGATATGTACAAGGCATTATCTATTGAAAAAGATGATTTAGATTCCCGTTTTAAACAAATCAGAGAAAACTATAATTTCTTTGGCGCTCCGCTTGGCATGATAATAACCATTGATAGATCTTTTGGAAAAAATGGTTGGGGTCATGTAGGTATGTTTTTAGAGAATCTGTGGTTAAGCGCTATAGATAAAGGTTTGGGACTTTGCTTACAAGAATCATGGTCAATTTATCCTAAAACTGTTAAAGAAATTACCAAGCATCCAGATAATGAGATTGTTTGGTGTGGCGTAGCAATAGGTTATGCAGATTATGATGACCCAATCAATAATTATAGAACTAGAAGAGAAGAGCTGGATTCATTTGTAAAATTTGTAAAATAAATTATCTTTCTAAAGTTCCTAAAGTAATTCTAGGAAGCTCCTGAAAGTCTTTTAAATTTAAAATATCTAAAAAATGATTTCTTTTAAAAATATTCTCAACCTCTTCTTGTTGCTGATATCCATGTTCCAACATCAGCATACCTCCCCTCTTTAGAACTTCAGTTGACTGTTCAACAATTAATCTTATATCTCCGAGTCCATTATCTTTTGCTACTAATGCCTTATTGGGTTCATGTTTTAAATTTTCTAAGTGAGGATCTTGATCTGCGATATAAGGAGGATTGGTTACTATTAAATCAAAAGATTCTCTTTTAAAGGATGTTAGCCAATCTGCATGAACAAGAAAAAAATTATCTACATTAAGATTATTCTTGTTAATCAAAGCAACATTTAATGCATCCTCTGAATAATCTGAGCCATAAACTTGGAAGCTTGGATTCATTAGAGCTATTGAGATGCCAATACATCCGGAGCCTGTGCCGGCATCTAAAACTTTTAACGATGATGAGAAATTATTATTAATATAATCTACTAAAATTTCTGTTTCGGGTCTTGGAATCAAAACCCTTGAATCTACATAGAAATCGTTTTCATAAAATTTGGTTGAATTTAGAATATAGTCTAAAGGTACTCCCTCTTTCTTCTTGTCGATAAATTCTTTAATTAGGCTTTGTTCTTTTTTATTAAGCTCTTTGTCTTTATCAAGATAAATATCTTTATCACTAAAAAGTAATTTTTCTTTTAGATAAAAAATAAATTCATCTTTAATAGCATCGCTATTAAGCCTTTCCTGATAATAACTTAACTTATTACTCAATTATTCTGATTCAAGCTGTGAAAGCATGGCTAGCTGATTCTCTGCTAATAATGCATCGCATATAGTTTTTATATCACCATCCATAATTTGGTCTAAATTATGTTGTGTAAGTTTGATTCTATGATCAGTCATTCTGCCTTGAGGAAAATTATAGGTCCTGATTTTCTCACTTCTATCTCCAGTTCCAACCATAATCTTTCTTTCACTTGCAATACTTTCTTGTTGATTATCAATTTCTTGCTGTTTGAGCTTGGCTGCTAACAGCGACAATGCTTTTTCTTTATTTTTGTGCTGAGATCTTCCATCTTGACATTCAACTACAAGACCAGATGGGATATGGGTTAAACGTACTGCAGAATCTGTCTTATTTACATGTTGCCCGCCAGCTCCAGAGGCTCTAAATGTATCTATTCTAAGATCATTCTTGTCTATATTGATATCTTGTACTTCTTGAACTTCAGGCAATACGGCAACAGTACATGTTGATGTATGAATTCTTCCTTGCGATTCAGTCTCGGGCACTCTTTGCACTCTATGAACACCTGACTCAAACTTTAAAACTTTAAAAACACTCTTACCAACAAGCTTTGCTACTACCTCTTTCAAGCCACCCTGTTCAGACTGTTTTATATCTATGACCTCTAAATTCCATCCTTCTCTTTCAGAAAGCCTTGAATACATTCTAAAAAGATCTCCTGCAAAGATTCCAGCCTCATCACCACCAGCCCCAGCTCTTATTTCTAAATAAGCTGAGCCATCGTCAGCTGAATCTTTAGGCAATAGCATTAATTTAAGCTCTTGTTCTAATAATTCAGGTTTCCCCAAAGATTTCTTTAATTCTTCTTCTGCTAATTGTCTTAAATCCTGCTCATCAGAATTAATTATTTCATTAGCATCATTGATGCTTATTATTGTCCGATTGTATTCCTCAAATTTTTCAACAATTGGCTTAAGATCTGCAAATTCTTTATTTAGTAAAGTATATTTATCAATATTCTTTATTGTTTCAGAATCAAGCAGAAGTGTTTCAATTTCTTTAATCCTTTTTTGGAGTTGATCGAGTTTTTTTAGCATTGAATCATGCATTATCAAAAAACCTTTTTATCATTGATTCAATTACATGATTATCAATATTCTTTATTTCTTTAAAATTATTAAATTCTGGATTTTCTATATTCATTTCTTTAATTGATTTTGCCAATTGAGAATAATCTTTTGAAAACTTAAATTGCTCTATTTCTTTTAAAGATAAGCCTTTTAAGAATTCTTCTAGCTGAATATTAATCTTATCTTTAAAAGTTTTAAGAGAGAGTGAATCTAATACTCTTTGGGATTCTAGGACAATTAAATTCATTGCTTTTTCAGCTTCTATAGAGCGCTGTCCATAATTTTCTTGAGTTATTTTTTCAATATCATCTATAGAAAATAAGTATGCTTGTTCAATATTTCTTATCTCTTCCTCAATATTTCTAGGAACACCTAAGTCTATTAAAAGAATTGGCTTGTTTTGTCTTTTTTTAAGAGCATTTTCAATCGCTCCTTTCCCTATAAGGGGCATGTCGGTGTCTGCTGAAGCAATTACAATATCTGAAATTTCTAAAATATCATGCAGACTATCAAATGAAGAAGAAATAATTTCATAATCATCTAATAGTTTTATTTTCTTAATACTTCTATTTACTAAATTAATTTTATTTATTCCATTCTTATATAAATTATTAACAAGGCTAGCAGCCAAAGAGCCTGCTCCAATAACTAAAATATTTTGATTTTGCGGTTTTTCAAAAATATTCCTTACTAGCTTTAATGCTAATCCACTAACAGATAAAGAATTAAGTCCAATATTTGTTTCTGTCCTAGCTTTCTTTGCAATCTCAATAACTTTGTTACTAAGATTTAATAACTTAGTGCTAATAATTTCTAACCCCTCTGCATTCTTGACTGCTTTTTTAAATTGTCCAAAAATTTCTTGCTCTCCAAGAACTTGAGAGTCAATACCAGATGCTACTTTGCACATATGCACCAATGCGTCATGACCATCCAGAAAATAAAAACTATCTTTTGGTATATCGTTTAATTTTAAAATTTTTGAAACTTCATTGAAGATTTTCCTAGAAACTCCAGCTTTTCCTAAAATATAAAGCTCTGTTCTATTGCAAGTGGATATTCCAAAAAATGATTCGAAGTCATTCCTATAATTTTTTTTTAAATGATTATCTAATAAAACTAGATTAGACTGATTTATAATAAATTTCTCTCTTTCAGAGACATTGGATGTTTTATGATTTATGCCAAATAACTGTAATTTCATTATAAAAAATATTTTTTATGTCTTTATTCTAAGTCTCTTAATTTCGTGTGCAAGTTTAAATCCAGTTGATCAAAATTCATTTAACTATCTAGGCAAACTATTAATCTATAAAGGTAATAATTCTGCTACTTTTAATATTAATATTAGTCTATCTAAAGATGAATCTATTATACAGATTAAGAAACCGTTTTATGGAAATGTTCTAAATATTAGAACTTTTCGCTCAAAAGACATACTTTTTTCCCCATCAAAGAATATGAAACAGTTTAAGGTACCTAATTTAGTAAATACTAATTTCCATTTTTGGTTAACGCAATGTCTTCTATCGCAAAATTTAAATATTTTTAATACCGAAGAAGATATTAATTATCAATTTATTTGCAATAAAAAAAAGGATAAGACATTTTATAGCATTAAATATCAAGAATATAATCTAGAAGGATACGTTATTAAAAAATGATAGAAATAGATACTAAATCTCCAGCTAAAATAAATCTTTATTTAAGAATATTAAACAAAAGAACCGATGGATATCATAATATTGAAACATCTTTTCAATATATTGATTTGTATGATTTTTTAAATTTTAAAGAATCAAAACATGATATATCCATAGAATCAGATAACCCTGTCTTTAAAAATACTAATAATACGGTCTTTAAAGCTGCAATCAAAATGAAAGAATATTCAAATAATTCTTCGGGAGTAAATATAAAAATAGAAAAAAATATACCTATGGGATCAGGTTTAGGTGGAGCAAGCTCAAATGCTGCATCAACAATTTTGGCTTTAAATAAATTATGGGGTCTTGGGCTGAGCGATGAGAGACTGCTTAACATTGGCAAAGAAATTGGTGCGGATGTTCCTTTCTTTATATTTGGTAAGAATGCATTAGCTAAAGGAATTGGAGAAATATTGGAAAATACAGAAACAATAAAAAATAATATATTGATAATCGATCCGCAAATTCATAATTCTTCAAAGAAAATGTTTTCTTTATATGATTCTTGGGTAAAAAATAATGAAGATATAAATAAATATTTACAAAATTCTTTTTGGGGTATCTTTATTAAAGAGAATCATATAATTCAAAAATTTTATAATGAAAATATTAATAATTATGATTTAAAGCTTAGCGGAAGCGGATCTTGTATGTATGTAGAATATAAAGAAAGGCAAGAAATTAATGAAATATTAAAAAAAATACCAAGTAATTGGAGATTCTTTTTCTGTAAACCATTACAATATTCGCCGATATGTTATATCAAATAACTTTGGGGTGTGGCCAAGCGGTAAGGCAACGGGTTTTGATCCCGTCATGCGTAGGTTCGAATCCTACCACCCCAGCCATGATTTATAATATATTATGGAGTAAATATGGGCGCTAAAAACTTTGACATCTTTACAGGATCAGCTAATCCAGATTTAGCCTCTGACGTTTCAAAAATTCTTGGTATGGATATTTCTCATGCTGATGTTGGGCAATTTTCTGACGGTGAAATAAAAGTTCAAATTGAAGATAACGTAAGAGGTCATGACACATTTATAATTCAATCAACTTGCGCACCTACAAATAAAAATGTAATGGAAATTATGTTAATTGCTGACGCTCTAAAAAGATCATCAGCATCTAAAGTAACTGCAATCGTCCCCTACTATGGCTATGCAAGACAAGATAGAAGAGTAAGATCAGCAAGGGTTCCTATAAGCGCTAAAGTAGTTGCCGATATGTTTGCTTCAGTCGGTATTGATAGAGTTCTAACAATTGACCTTCATTCAGAAACTATTCAAGGTTTCTTTGATATGCCTGCTGATAATGTATATGCAACAAAATTGATGGTTGATCATATTAAGGATAATAATGAAAGAAAAGAAGTTATCGTTGTTTCCCCAGATGTTGGCGGTGTAGTAAGATCAAGAGCTTTGGCAAAGCTATTAGATGATACAGATTTAGCGATTATTGATAAAAGAAGAGCTGTTGCTAATCAATCAGAGGTTATGAATATTATTGGTGATATTGATGGAAAAGTTTGTATTGTCCCCGATGATCTTATTGATACTGCTGGAACATTATGTAATGCAGCAGATGCATTAAAAGAAAAAGGAGCTAAAGCTGTTAAGGCATATATAACCCATCCAGTACTATCAGGTCCTGCTATTGAAAGACTAAACAATTCATCAATTGATGAATTAGTGGTAACTAATTCGATTCCTTTGAACAAAGAAGCTCAAAAATGCAGTAAAATACGCGTCATTTCACTGGCACCAACAATTGCTGAGTGTATAAAACGATTAAGTAATGAAGAATCACTAAGTGAAATGTTTTTATAGAGAAAATTATGACAGATCAAATAATACTAAATGCAGACTTAAGAGAAAGAACTGGGTCAAATAAAGCACGTGTAATAAGAAATATTGATGGTATGGTTCCAGCAATAGTCTATGGCGATGAAAAAGAAACTCTTAATATTAAACTAAAATTAAATGAGCTAACCAAAGCATCACAAAATGAGCTTTTTTATACTCAAGTTCTTTTGATCAAAACTGGTGATAATGAAGAAAAGGTTGTATTAAAAGAATTGCAAAAAGATCCAGCAAAAGGAAAATTTCTACATGCTGATTTTCAAAGAGTTTCAAGTAAAACAAAACTTAAAGTTGTCATACCTATTAACTTTATAAATGAAGAAGATTGCATTGGCATAAAAGAAGATGGCGGTGTTGTAGCTAAAGCTATTAGAGAGATAGAAATTATGTGTCTGGCAGGAAATATTCCAGAATCAATTGATATTGATATTGAGGCTCTTCATCTTGGAGATTCTATAAGATTAACTGAAATTTCTTTACCAGAAGGTTCTGAGATTCCAGGATTAACTGAAGAAACAGACCAAATGGTTGTATCCATAAATGAGCCAAGAGCAATTGAGGAAGATCCAGTTATTGAAGAAACAGATCTAGAAGATAGTGAAATCGCTGAAGGTGAAGAAACTGCTCCAGATTCAAGCGAAAGCGAAGGAGAAGATGTAAAACCTACTGAAGAAGAAGCTAAAGAAGATAACTCAGAAGAAAGTTAATAAAGTGTATAAATTATGTATTGTTGGGCTAGGAAATCCAGGCAGTAAATATAATGGTACGCGTCATAATGTTGGAAAAGATTGGCTAATAGATATATCTCAGCAATACTTTAAAGAATTTCAAAATAAACCAAAATATGAAGCTGAATTTGGTGAATCACATAATGCAGAAACATTATGGATAACCCCATCAAATTTTGTAAATGAATCAGGAAGAACAATCTCTAAAATTTTAAGATCTCATAATTTAGATACGAATACGTTTTTAATTATCCACGATGATTTAGATTTAGAGCCTGGAGAATTGAAAATCAAAGAAGGTGGAGGTCATGGAGGGCACAATGGCCTAAGAGATATAATAAAAAGAACTGGTAAAAGTGATTTTATGAGATTGAGGGTGGGTATCGGTCGCCCTGGAATGAAAAATGAAGTGACTAATTGGGTTTTAAATAAATTCTCTCCAAATGAAAAAAAATCTATAGATAATGCTTATTCTAAATTTGTAGATGTATTTGAGCTAATTATCAATAATCAATTACAAAAAGTTCAAAAAATTTTACATACAAAATAAAAATGGGATTTAAATGTGGAATAGTTGGGCTTCCTAATGTAGGTAAATCTACTCTTTTTAATGCGCTAACAAAATCAAACATTCCAGCTGAAAACTTCCCATTCTGTACCATTGATCCAAATATAGGAAAAGTTCCACTTCCAGATAAAAGACTAGAGCAATTAAATAAGATAGTGGATTCTAAAAAGATCATTCCTACAACACTTGATCTGGTTGATATTGCTGGTCTTGTTAAGGGTGCATCCGGTGGCGAAGGTTTAGGTAATTCATTTTTATCTAATATAAGAGAAATGTCTGCAATTGCACATGTGGTTAGATGTTTTGATGATAAAAATATAACGCATGTAGATGGATCAGTTAATCCAAAAAGGGATGTGGAAGTGATTAATTTAGAATTAATTCTTGCTGATCTTGAGTCTGTTTCTAAAAGAATATCTAGATGTGAAAAATTATTAAAAACAAATGATAAGCAAAATATGATTCATTATGAAATTTTAAAAGAAATAAAAATTGAGCTTGAACAAGGGAATTTAATCGACATTGGAAAGTTCAAAGATGAAGAGCAAAAAATTATTCATCAATTTCAGTTGTTGTCTACTAAACCAACTTTTTATATTGGCAATATAAGTGATACAAAAAAATCAAATCAAAAACTTAAGGAATTAGAAGAAATTGCAAATGACTTAGGTTCATTTGTTATTCCAACATCAATAAAAATTGAGCAAGAAATATCAACCCTTAACAATGAAGAAAGAAAAGAATATTTAGAATTAATGAATATGGATGAGCCTGTTCTAAATAAAATTATATTTAAAGGTTATGAGTTACTTGGTCTAAAAACTTTCTTTACTGTAGGACCCAATGAGATTAGAGCATGGACGATTAAAAAAAATTACTCTGCCCCAAATGCAGCAGGAGTTATTCATACTGATTTTGAAAAAGGTTTCATAAAAGCAGAGGTTATAGATTTTGAAGACTTTATTGAGTTTAACGGTGAGCTTGGAGCAAGAGAAAAAGGAAAGTTAAGGCTTGAAGGTAAAGATTATCTAGTAAAAGATGGAGATATAATTCATTTCAAATTCAATGTATGAAAAATTAAAAATTATTGACTCTTCTAATTTTAAGATTATCATTCAACGATTGGCTATGTAGCTCAGATGGTTAGAGCACAGCACTCATAACGCTGGGGTCGGTGGTTCAATTCCACCCATAGCCACCATTATTTTCTTAAATATAAAATTTAAAAAACAAATAACATTTGTTAAATATAATTAATAAATTATTGAAGGTGGTTGATAGGATTAAAACTTATTACTAGACTTAATCACTCTTTCTAATATATGTAAGAATTATTAAAACTGAAATTAAAACTAGAAGAGCATCCTCTCCAAGCATTGCTAAAATATCTGAAACATTTTTGTATACATCACCAACGAAAGCTGTTTCAGGTCCAAAAATGATTCCAAGCAATAAAGATACTACAACTAAAGGAATTAATAATTGAGTTACTTTGTTTAAAAAGTTAGTTATTGATGTAAGTGTGACTTTAAAATTCATATGTAATTAAAAAAGATTAGGAAGGGTTTTACCCCTTCCTGATCATGCTATTAAGTTAAATTACTTAACAAGACTCATTAAGACTGCTAACACGAGTAGTCCTACAACACCACCAGTAGCTAATTCCTCAACCAATGCTGTTATATTACCAATCACGTCAAGACCTAGAACATCGCCGAAAGCTAAAGCTCCAACAATTCCAAGGCCTAGAATCCCAACAATAACACTAGTTAGATTGCTAACTAAGTCATTTATCATCTTCCATGCATTATCCATAATTATTTCCCCCTATAGGTTTTTTTTATGTTTTGCAGGCACATGAGAACATAAATTGCAAAAAGAATCAAATCCCTATGACACAATATTTGACATTTACAATTTTATAGAATATTAAGTGATTTATATGTATTTTTTATACAAATTAATCGTTTTTATCAGACAATGCTTTCATAGAAAGTTTCATTTTGCCTCTATCAAACCCAATTAATTTAACATCAATCTCTTGATCTTCTTGTAAGACATCACTAACGTTCTCAGTTCTTTCATCAGAGATCTCTGAAATGTGTAAAAGACCATCTTTTCCTGGAAGTATATTTACAAAAGCACCAAATTCTACAATTTTAACAACTTTGCCTTTATATACCTTGTTTAATTCAGGTTCTTCTAAAATTTCTTCAATAATAGCCAAGCATTCTTTCATTGATGCCTGATTTTGACCAAATACAGAAACAAGACCATCATCATTTACATCAACGGTTGCTCCAGTTTTTTCTTGCATTCCTTTTATTACAGCTCCGCCTTTACCAATAATCTCTTTAATTTTATCTTTATCAACCATAAATGTTTTCATAGCTGGAGCATTTTCAGATAAATCTTTAGCTGATGAAATTACTTCATTCATTATGCCTAATATATGATTTCTTGCATTTTTAGCTTTTGCTAATGCAGTTTCCATAATTGATTCATTTATACCTTTAATTTTAATATCCATTTGGAGAGCAGTTATACCAGATTCAGTTCCAGCAACCTTGAAGTCCATATCCCCTAAATGATCTTCATCTCCTAAGATATCAGTTAGGACTGCAAAGTCATCGCCTTCTTTAATGAGCCCCATAGCTATACCAGCAACTGGACTTGAAAGGGGAACTCCAGCATCCATTAATGATAAAGATGTACCGCAGACTGAAGCCATTGAGCTTGAACCATTAGACTCTGTGATTTCTGAAACAACTCTCATGGTATAACCAAATTCATCGATATCTGGTAGTACAGCTTTAATTGCTCTTTTTGCTAAATTACCATGTCCGATCTCACGTCTTTTGGGACCCATTGGCATACCAATCTCGCCAACACTATATGCTGGGAAATTATAATGAAGCATAAAATTATCTGAGCCCTCGCCTTCGATTGCTTCAATTCTTTGTGCATCTCTAGAAGAGCCTAGAGTTGCAACAACAACAGCTTGAGTCTCTCCTCTTGTAAATAATGCTGATCCATGTGCACTTGGAAGAACGTCTGTTTCAACAAAAATAGGTCTTACAGTATCCAAATCTCTTCCATCTATTCTAGGCATATTATTTAATATATTGCCTCTAACAATATTTTTTTCTAATTCTTTAAAGGAACTTAAAACTCTGCCAAGTTCAAATTCATCTAGATCTGAATAATCTTCAATTATTTTAGCTTTAATAATAGCTAGAGCTTCATTGCGATCTGACTTATTAGATATTTTAAAAGCTTCAGTTATTTCATCTTTATATTTGCTTTCAACATCAGAATAATAGTTAGTAACATTTTCATCTTCTTCAATAATCCACTCTTCTTTTCCAGCCTTATTTTTTAATTCATTACACGCGTTAATAACAGCTTTCATTTCTTGGTGACCAAAAAGAACTGCACCTAGCATAAGGTCTTCATTTAATTCTTTTGCTTCAGACTCAACCATAAGAACAGCTTCATCAGTTCCAGCTACGACCATATCTAAATAGGAATTATCCAATTCTTCAAAGGATGGATTTAAAACATATTCTCCATCAATAAATCCAACTCTAGCTGCCCCCATCGGGCCATCAAAAGGCACTCCTGAAATAGTTAATGCAGCAGATGCTCCTATCATTGCAGCGATATCTGGATTTTGCGTCTTGTCAGAAGACATGACAGTGCTAAATATTTGAACCTCATTTTTAAAAGTTTCTGGAAACATCGGTCTAATTGGTCTATCTATCAACCTTGAAGTTAATGTTTCTCTTTCTGTTGGCCTAGCTTCTCTTTTAAAAAAGCCGCCTGGAATCCTACCAGTAGAATAAAATTTTTCTTGATAGAAGACTGCTAATGGAAAAAAATCTTTTCCTGGATCTGCTTCTTTTTTTGCAACAACGGTAGTTAATACCACTAAGTCACCTATTGTTACTACCACCGCAGCTGTTGCTTGTCTTGCAATTTTATTTGTTTCGATCTTTACTTGTTGATTTCCATACCCAAACTCTACACATGTAGATTCTAATTTATTATTTTCCACGATTTTCCTTTTTATATTTGATAATTTTTATCCTCTTAGATTAAGCTTTTTAACTAGCTCGTTATAACTTTCTGAGTTTTTCCTTTTTAGATATGCTAAAAGTTTTCTTCTAAGATTAACCATTCTTATTAGACCAGTTCTGGAATGATGATCTTTGTTATGATTTTTAAAATGATTTTGAAGTTTATTAATATTTTCTGTTAAAAGCGCTATTTGCACCTCAGGTGATCCAGTATCACCTTCATTTCTCTTATATTGACTAACTATATTTGCCTTTTCTTCAGTTAATAATGCCATTTTTATATCCTTGTAATGCATTAAATGAATTTACTAACCTCGCATTACTAAAGTAAGCCGAGGCATATTATAACTTATTGGAATATTAAACAAGTTGTTTGTGCCTTAAGTTCTTATTCTTAATTTGGCCGATTCCTAAAAAAATACCCTCATTGTTAGAAATTTTATATAAATTATCAGGATTATCGTTATAAATATTTTTAACTCCATTGATAAATTTTTTAGAGTCTTCAGAATTAATAATAATTTTCTCAAAATTATTAAAGGCTGTTTCAATGGGTACTATTTTTTCTTTAGATATTTCTAAAATATTTACTGCATCAGATAATTTAAAATTATGTTGTCTAATCCTTTTAAGGGCTATCATATGGGCTCCACACTTAAGTTTCTCTCCCAAATCTCTAGCAAGCGATCTAATATAAGTTCCTTTTGTGCAACAAACTTTAAATGAACATACCTTATTACTATATTTGTAATCATTTATTTCTTTAATAAGTATCTTTCTTGCTGGCTTCATTATGAGCTGACCTTCTCTAGCATATTTATATAAAGGTTTTCCTTGATATTTTAATGCAGAAAAGAATGGTGGGATCTGTTCAGATTCACCAATAAATGAAAATAAACTTTCACGTATTATGTTTTCAGAAAGCTCAATATTTGATTCAAAAATAATTTTTCCAGATGAATCATCGGTATCAGTAGATTTACCTAATTCAACTTTAACTTCATAAGATTTATCAGATTCAAGAAAATAGCTTGAAAATTTTGTTGCTTTGTTTATGGCTAAAATTAATAACCCTTCTGCGATTGGATCCAGTGTACCTAAATGCCCAACTTTTTTAGCTTTAAGTGCTTTTTTTACCTTTTGGACAACATTATTTGAAGTCTCGCCTATTTCTTTATTAATTAGGATAAATCCATCCATTATTTTAAATTTTTTAATAGCTTTTCAATATTTTCAGAATATTCAATACTCTCATCAAATCTAAATTTAATTTTTGGAACTCTTCTAATCTTAATCTTTTTTGATAAATTTGATCTAACCATTCCTGAAAATTTCTTCAGAATTTTTTCATCTATTTTGCTTTCTTTTTTATGTATTGATTCACCTATTACCGTGTAAAAAACAGTTGCAATGCCAATATCATCTGATACTTTTACTGCAGTAATATTAATGTTTTGTAATCTAATATCTTTAATTTCATTTGTAATGATTAATGAAATTTCTTTTTTTAATAAATCAGCAACCTTATCAGATCTATTTGATGTCATAAATTTTATATCTCTTGGGATTCTTCTTTTCTATCAAATACCTCTATTTTATCTCCAGGCTTAATATCTTTATAGTTCTTTATACCCATGCCGCACTCATTTCCATTTTTAACTTCGTTTACATCTTCTTTAAAACGTCTTAGTGAATCTAACTCACCTTCAAAAATTACAATATCATCTCTAAGCACTCTCACAGGTTTATTTCTTGATACATTTCCTTCTAGAACTGAACAACCTGCAACTTGACCAAATTTTGGAGAGTTGAAAACCTCTAGAACCTCTGCGGTTCCTACAATCTCTTCTCTAATAATTGGGTCGAGTAAGCCACTCATCCTAGCTTTAACATCATCAAGTAATTCATAAATAATACTGTGATAGCTTAGGGGTATAGATTCTTTTTCAATTATTTTTTTTGCAGTATTATCTGCTCTAACATTAAAACCTAGAATAATTGAATCAACTGCTACTGCCAAATTTACATCAGACTCAGTTATACCACCAACTCCACTTGAAACAATCTTAACTTTGGCTTTTTCACTGTCTAAATTATTTAATGCGCTATTGATTGCTTCACATGTTCCCGCAACATCAGTCTTTATAATTACATTTAGAACTTTTTTACCATCCTGACCCAAGGTTTCAAATAAATCTCCTACTGATTCATCTTTTTGTTTAAGTAATTTCTTTTCTTTTTCCTTAGAAACTCTATAGTCAGCTATTTCTCTTGCTTGTTTATCATTTTTCACTACTTGAAATTGATCTCCTGCATTTGGAACTGCATTCAAACCAAGGACTTCAACTGCAGCAGATGGAATAGCTTGTTTAATTTTCTTTCCATCGCTATCGACTATGCTTTTAATTTTTCCCATTACATTTCCTGAAACTACTAAATCACCTACTTTAAGTGTTCCATTTTGAATTAAGAAAGTTGCTACCGATCCTTTGAATTTATCTAATTCAGATTCTATAACAACCCCTTGCGCCGCTCCATCATAATGGGCTTTTAATTCTAAAATTTCAGCTTCAAGTGCAATTCTTTCAAGAAGATCTTCAACACCATCACCTTTAAGTGCTGAAATTGGTACCATTTGAATATTTCCACCCCAATCTTCAGGTGTTAAATCATTTGCAGCAAGATCACCTTTGACTTTATCAATATCCGCTCCTTCTATATCTATTTTATTAATTGCTACAACAATAGATACATTTGCAGCTTTTGCATGATTAATTGCCTCTTCTGTCTGTGGTTTTATTCCATCATTAGCAGCAACTACTAATACAACAATATCAGTTGTATTAGCTCCCCTAGCACGCATTGAGGAAAAAGCAGCATGACCTGGTGTATCAATAAAAGTTAATCTTCCTTTTGGGGTATCAACTTCATAAGCTCCTATATGTTGAGTTATTCCTCCCGCTTCTCCATCTACAACTTTAGTATTTCTTATGAAATCCAATAAAGTAGTTTTTCCATGATCAACATGTCCCATGACAGTTATCACTGCTGGTCTTGTTTTTGGCTCATCTTTATATTTAATTAAATTTGCTAAATCATCTTCAATATTTTCTTCTTTAATTGCAATACCGTTATGTCCAATTTCTTCTACAACCAATATTGCAGTTTCTTGATCAATAAAATCATTAATAGTAGCAACAACACCTAAGCTCATTAAATTTCTAACAACCTCGCCACCTTTTACTGCCATTAATTTTGCTAGCTCACCTACTTGAATGTTATCTGGGACTTCAATATCTTTTTTTATAAAATCTTTAGGGGCTTCAAACTGATGCTTTGAATCCTCAAAAATAACACCTTCTTTTTTCTTATAAGCTTTTACAGCGCTTGATAATTGATCTTTAACATCAACAGGATCTTTGGTTGATTCGTCCTTTAGTTTTGCAAACTGTTTTTTCCTTTGTTCTTGTTTTTGTTTTACTGCTGCTTTTAATTGTTCTTCCCTCTTTGTTTGCTGTTCCTTTAATTGTTCAGATGCTGCTGCTCTTTTTGCTTCAATATTATCTGAATAACTCCTAGTTGATGTGTTAACAGGTGATGATTTTCCTTTAGAGGTAACTTTGACACCTGATTCTGAAGTAACAGATTTAGAAGTTGAAGATTTGGAACCTTTTAAAAATTTTAATAGGGCCTGCTTGTCAGACGCAGTTACTTCATCAGAATTCTTTTTATGGTTCAAGCCAGCTTTTTGCATTCGCTCTAGAAGAGCTTTATCAGAAATCTTTAATGTTTTTGCGAAATCTTTTACTGTTATTGCCAAAATAATTTCCTTATTAATTAAACCAATGTTCTCTAGCTTTCATTATCATTTTAGACGCATCATCTTCATTAATATCAATGATATCTTGAAGCTCATCTATAGAAAGCTCTGCTAAATCATCCTTGTTTTTTATACCTTTTTTAGAAAGCTTTTGAATATTTTCTTCTTCTAAATTTAAATCTGTTAATGATTCGATGTTATCTTCTTCTTCGGTAACTGCTCCCATTGCATCTAGAAGTGCTACATCTTCAGCAGCTGATTTAATTCTATTTATCTCATCGCTTGATTCGATAAAATCGATAAATAACGCATCGTCAGCATAAGCAATCTCATCAAAAGATTTTAACCCGACACTAATTATTTTTTCTGCAATATCATCTTTAACGCCTAAACTATCAATAACCTTTGCAAGAAACTCTGTTTCATCAACCTTAACTTTTGCTTCAGCTTCTTCATTACTAATAATATTTAAATCCCATCCAACTAATTTTGATGCCAAACGGATATTTTGACCCCTTGAACCTATTGCTAATGCTAGATTATCTTCATTTACAGCTATATCCATAGATCTAGAGTCCTCATCCATTACAATTGATTCAACTTTGGCTGGTGATAAAGCATTTATAACTAACTGGGCAGGATTATCATCATAAATGATTATATCTATTCTCTCATTGCCAAGTTCAGAAGAAACCGCTTGCACTCTTGAGCCTCTCATGCCTACACATGCTCCTACAGGATCTATCCTTCCATCATTTGTCTTAACTGCGATTTTTGACCTTGATCCTGCATCTCTAGCAACACCTCTTATCTCAATTACATCTTCATTTATTTCTGGAACCTCTATGCTAAATAACTCTGTTACCATTTCAGGGCATGATCGATTAAGCATTAATTGAGGGCCTCTGCCTTCAACTTCAACAATCTGAAGAACTGCTCTTATCCTGTCATTAATTTTATATATTTCTCCAGGCATTAGTCTATCTCTAGGTAATAAGGCCTCTGCCTCATGAGTTATATCTACAATAATATTATCTCTAGTGACTCTTTTAACAGAACCGGATACAAGCTTATTATTTTGTGGTCTAAACTGCTCAACAATCTTTTCTCTTTCAGCTTCTCTTACTTTTTGAAGCATAACCTGTCTAGCAGCTTGAGTCTCTATCCTTCCAAAGATTATATTTTCTTGAACTTTTGTATAGGTTTCACCAATTTCAAGATTAGAGTCCTCTTTTGATATGTGAGTTTCATGATGGAATTCATTATCTTCTTTATCAAAAACAATCCAGTTTCTATGGGTTGTATATTCGCCTGTTTCTCTATTAATTTCTACAAATAAATCAGCATCTTCATGGAAATGCCTTTGAGATGCAGAAGCTATAGCAACCTCAATTGCTTTAAAAATAACATTCTTTTCTAACCCTTTCTCTGTAGAGACTGAATCAACAACAGCTAAAATTTCATTACTTTGCATGATTATATTCCTTTATTAAGTCATTATAGTTTGGTTTAAGTTTGCATAAATCTATATCTGTAAATTTAAATTTCATTTCATTTGTCTTGTTTATATTTTGAATTGAGAAACACGAATCATCACATTCTGATAATATTCCAGAGAACTTTCTTTTCCCTTCTATTAATTCTCTAGTTTTGAATTCTAATTCCATTCCTATGTAATCATTTAATTGGTTAATATTAAAGAATTTTCTATCAACTCCGGGTGTTGAAACTTCTAATATATAATTTTCACCCAAAGTAGTATCCAACATAGGTTCGTAATTAAGATCTTTTGAAACATTTTCACAATCATTGATATCAACACCTTCTTTTGAATCAATAAAAACTCTTAAAGTTGTTCTTTTTTTTCCTCTTAATATTTCAATACCCCATAAAATACAATTATTCCTGTTTACAACAGGTTCGATAATATTTCTATACTCTTCTATGTTCATTTTTATACAAAAAAAGGGCATTTGCCCCACAAAAATTTTATTTAACTGTGGTAGCGGGGGCTGGATTTGAACCAACGACCTTCGGGTTATGAGCCCGACGAGCTACCAGACTGCTCCACCCCGCAACGCAGCGAACATGAAGTTTATGAAAGTAACTAAGATAGGTCAAGTTTTTTATATTAGAAGAAATATAATATTGTTATAATCACGTTCTTTTGCCGAAGTGGTGGAATTGGTAGACACGCTAGCTTGAGGGGCTAGTGAGCGCAAGCTCGTGCGGGTTCAAGTCCCGCTTTCGGCACCATTTAAGCCTTATTCAATAGGAATTTCTTCGGATAATCCTTCTTCAAGAGCCTCTTCGATTAAAGGGGTTTCAAAGATTACTTCTGAATTTTCGCTTTTATATAGATAAGCTAATAATAAAGAAAGTGCTAACCATACAGCTACTAATATATATGTCAGCCTTCCAAGAAAATCAGATGGACCTAATGCTCCAAACATGGAATTTGAAGATCCTCCACCAAAAGCAGAACCTAAATCAGAGCCTTTTCCTTGTTGCAACAAGACTAAGACAACTATAACAATTGCTAAAATGATACATATTGATTTAATAAAAATTATCATATTTTTTTAGTACTATTAAAAATGTTAACTATTTTTGCAAAAGTTGAACCATCTAATGAAGCGCCTCCAACCAATGCACCATCTACAAACTCTTCTTTAAAAAAGCTTTCAGCATTTTTATCTGTAACGCTTCCACCATATAAAACTTTTGGTATAAGACTATTTGCAGAATTGGATTGTACAACATCTTTTATATATTTATGAATTTCGTTTATATCTTTTGACTCTGGTGTTAATCCACTTCCGATCGCCCAAACGGGTTCATATGCAACTGTAAATGATTGATCTAACTCAAGTCCCTTGACTATATCAAGTTGCTGTTTAAGCACATCTTTCGTTATACCTTTATCATTTTCTTCTTTGGTTTCTCCAATACATAAAACAGCCATGACTTTATTTTTAAGACTCTTAAGTTTTTCCTTTATGAGATCATTATCTTCATTGAATAAATCTCTTCTTTCTGAATGACCAATGATTGCAAAATTACATCCTGTGTCAATAACCATATCCACTGATATAGCTCCTGTCCTTGATCCATATGAATGGTCTACATCTTGCACACCAGTCAATACTTCTTGTAAAGCTGAATGACCAGGAATATTTAAAGCTCTCATTAAGTGCATAGTTTCAATATATAATGATGGTGGAGCAACTCCAAAAATAGTAGATTGCAATCTTTCATTAACTATATACTCATCATCAAAATCATGAGTCCATTGGTTCATGTCAACAATATTTGATTTCCAATTAGCAATAATCATAATTTTGACCTAATGATTTTTTCTATATCTTTTGCATATTTCTCAGCTACATTCTTTTCTGGGGATTCAACCATAATTCTTATCTTAGATTCTGTTCCGGATGGTCTAACGAGAACCCTTCCAACAGTCATATCTGATTCAATCTCTTTAATTAATACCTTAAGGTCTTTATCATTAACAATGTCCTTATTATTTACTGGAACTGCCTTATTAATCTGAGGTACCTTTTTATAATTAGAAAGAACTTCTTGAGGACTCTTTTCTAACATCAATAAAGAGGATATAACTTTTAAAGCTGCAATTGTTCCATCACCTGTACTAACAAGATCTTTACAAATAATATGTCCAGAAGCCTCTCCTCCTAACATCCAGCCCTTCTTTGTAAGCATTTCGGTAACGTACTTATCTCCAACATCAGCTCTTATAAATTTATAACCAAGCTTCTGAATTCCATCTTCTAACCCAAGATTGCTCATAAGGGTTCCTACAACTCCTGACCAGGCACCTGTTCTATTAGGATTTGCAAAAGCAAGAATATATAAAAGATCATCTCCATCTAATATATTCCCTTCTTTATCTACTAAAATTACCCTATCTCCATCTCCATCAAGAGAAATACCATAATCTGCTCTATGTTTAATTACAGCATCTTGAACAACTCCAGGATTAGTAGATCCACAATCTTGATTAATATTGTAACCATCTGGTTCGGTACCAATTTTTATTACTTCTGCGCCTAATTCCTGAAATATTTCTGGGCTTACCTTGTAACAAGCGCCATTAGCGCAATCAATAACAATTCTAAGAGAAGAAAATGAAATATCTGGAGGTACTGTAGATTTACAAAATTCAATATACCTTGGTCCTGACTCATCAAATCTATATGCTTTACCTATTTTAGAGGTTTCAACTGGAGTAAGGTTTTTAGCAATATTCTTTTCAATCTTTTTTTCTATATCTCTTGATATTTTTTCACCATCTTCATTAAAGATTTTTATACCATTATCTAAGAAATCATTATGAGAGGCGCTTATAACTACACCAAATTTATTTCTTAATGTTTTTGTAAGATATGCTACGCCTGGGGTAGGAAGAGGTCCTAATAGATTAACATTTACGCCTGAAGCAATAAAACCTGCTTGAAGTGCAGATTCAAGCATATATCCTGATATTCTAGTATCCTTTCCTATAACAACCGTATCCCAACCAAGTTCTTTCATTACGAGCCCAGTTGCATGACCAATCTTTAAACAGGCTTCAGGAGTTATTTTGTTTTCGACTGGCCCCCTAATGCCGTCGGTTCCAAATTTTAAATTCATGGGAAAGAATTATAACTCTTCAGCAGTGCCTTTTATTGAAGATTTTTTATTTGATTTATCTGAAGGTGGATTATCAGACCATCCTTCTGGCTCTCTGGGGGTTGCTCCGGCCATAATATCATCTATTTGAGGAGCATCAATTGTTTCATATTTCAAAAGCGCATCAGCCATAACATTTAATTTATCTAAGTTCTCTTTTAATATTTTCTCAGCTCTTTTGTAACATGAATCAATTATAGCTTTAACCTCTGAATCAATTAATTTTGATGTTTGATCACTTCTAATTTGAGCTGGGTTTGAAGCAGATCTTCCCAAAAATGGACTTCCTTCATCTTCTCCATACTTAATTGTTCCTAATTCATCTGAAAAACCCCACTTAGTTACCATATTTGTTGCAATACCAGTAGCTACTTCAATATCATTAGATGCACCAGTTGTAATACCTTGTTCTCCATTAATAATACTCTCTGCGATTCTTCCTCCAAATAAAGTAGTAATTCTTCCAAGCAGATATTCTTTACTTTGCATATAAGTATCTTCTTCAGGCAAAAACATGGTTACCCCTAATGCCCTTCCTCTTGGAATTATGGTTACTTTATATACAGGATCATGTGTTGGGCACAATCTTCCAACAATGGCATGACCTGCTTCATGATAAGCAGTAATTCTTTTTTGTTCTTCGCTAAGTATCATTGATTTTCTCTCAGCACCCATCATAATTTTATCTTTTGCTAAGTCTAAATGAGACTGATCAATTTTTTTATCAGAGTATCTTGCGGCAAATAATGCTGCTTCATTTATTAAGTTAGCTAAATCTGCTCCAGAAAAACCTGGAGTTCCTCTAGCAATTACTAATGGGTCAACATCAGCATCTAAAGGGACTTTTCTCATATGAACCTTTAATATTGCTTCCCTTCCTCTTATATCAGGAAGGTCAACAACTACCTGTCTATCAAATCTTCCTGGTCTTAATAAAGCAGGGTCTAGAACATCTGGTCTATTAGTTGCTGCAATAACTATAACTCCATCATTTCCTTCAAACCCATCCATTTCAACTAATAGCTGATTAAGAGTTTGCTCTCTTTCGTCATGACCTCCGCCAAGGCCTGCACCTCTATGTCTTCCAACAGCATCAATTTCATCTATAAATACAATACATGGAGATTGTTTTTTAGCCTGATCAAACATATCTCTAACTCTTGAAGCGCCAACTCCTACAAACATTTCAACAAAATCTGATCCTGAGATTGAAAAGAAAGGAACTCTTGCTTCTCCAGCGACTGCCCTTGCAATTAATGTTTTACCTGTACCTGGCGGACCAACCATTAAAACGCCTCTTGGTATCTTTCCACCAAGCTTTTGAAATTTTGTGGGGTCTTTTAAGAAATCAATTAATTCTGAAACATCTTGTTTAGCCTCTTCGCAACCTGCGACATCTTTAAAAGTAGTTTTTACTTTTCCGCCTTCCATTAATTTAGCTTTACTTCGACCAAATGACATTGGACCACCTTTACCAGAAATTCCGCCTTGCATTTGCCTCATAAAAAAGAAGAATATTGCTAAAAGTAAGATTATAGGAAATGCGCCTACAAGCAATTGAGAAAAAATAGACGGTTGTTCTATCTTTTCATATACAGCTATAACTCCATGCTCTTCAATTGCATTATCGACAGCCTCATCTTTTTTAAAGATAGGGTGTGTAGTTTCAAATTTAGACCCATCAAGTCGATCTCCAATTATCGTCATTTGATCGCCTTTATATACAACCTTAATAATCTTATCTGATATAAGTTCCTGTTTAAATTGACTATAACTTATTTGCTCTCTTACAGATGAATTTTCTATATTATTAAATACATAAAACATGAGCGATCCTAGGATAACCCAAACAACTAAATTTCTTATAAAACTACTCATGAATTACTTTGCTCCAAATAAATATATTTCTCCTGATTGCTTTTTTGATGCAGCAGGCTTATAAGTTTGAACTATATTAAAAGATAATTCCATATCTTTTCTTAAACTTCTTAACATGTTGTTTTGGAAAGTCTTCATTACCATTAAGCCACCTAAATCTAAATAATCATTTGCAATCTTTAAAGAAAGTTTATTTAGCATATAAATATTCTCGCTATCAACTGCATCAATACCACTTAAGTTGGGGGCTATATCAGAAATTACAAGATTGAATTTTCTTTTTAAATTATTTATTGGTTCTATAGAATCAATTTCTTCAATACTCTCTTTAAAAAAGAAAACCCCCTCGATTGGTTCCATGTCAAGGATGTCTACAGCATAGACTTTAGATTTTGGAAAATTCTTAATAATATATTGGGACCAACCGCCTGGGGCGCTACCAATATCTAAAACATTATTGAAACTTTTTTTAAATTTAATCTTCTTTAAAATTTCTTCTAATTTAAAAACTGCTCTTGAGCGATATCCCATTTGCTTGGCTTTATTAGCCCAATTATCTGAATGCATTTATTTAAAGATGTTTAACTTCTAAAATTTCATACTTTAAATTTCCTGATGGTGTTTGTATATTAATTTCATCATCAACAAACTTTCCTACCAAACCTTTTGCAATAGGTGTATCAATAGAAATTTGGCCTTTCTCAGGGTCGGATTCTAAATTACCAACAATTTTATATTTAATTTCTTTATCATTTTCAATGTCATAAACCTTAACGGTAGATCCAAATATAACTCTACCCGTTTCAGGTATTTCTTTTACATCAATAACTTGAGCATTTGCTAAAGCATTTTCCATTTCACTAATCTTAGCCTCAATTAATCCTTGTAATTCTTTTGCTGCATGATATTCAGCATTTTCTTTAAGGTCTCCATGAGCCCTAGCTTCAGCAATAGCATTAGAGATTTGTGGTCTTTCAACAAATTTTAAATTAGAAAGTTTTTCTTTTATCGAAATTTCACCTTCTTTTGTAAGTGGCACTCTGCTCATAGAAGAATTATAACAATATAGGTTATTAATTATTTATTTCTTGAAGAGTGCTGTAAGTCCAATCATCTTCGTTGTTCTCTAATGCATCAATGATAGCAAAAGCTCCAAACATTGTTGTGGTGCAAAAAATTTTATTTCTTAGTGCGCTTTGCCTTATTGATGAAGAGTCTTTGATTGATTGTGATCCTTCTGTTGTATTAATAACAAGATCTATTTCATTGTTTAGAATACTATCTACAACATGAGGTCTTCCTTCCATAACTTTGTTAACTTTTGTTACTTTATATCCAAGATTATCTATATATTCAGCTGTTCCAGATGTCGCTATAATCTTAAATCCAAGGTCGATTATAGCTGGAACAAATTTATCTAAATATTTTTTATCTGAAGCTTTAACACTTATAAAAACAACGCCTTTTCTTCTTAAAACCTTATTAGCCCCTTTTTGGGCTTTGGCATATGCTTCTCCAAAATTTGGACCGATACCCATTACTTCACCAGTAGATTTCATTTCAGGTCCTAAAATTGGATCTACATGAGGAAATTTATCAAAAGGCATGACTGCCTCTTTCACAAATGAAAGCCCATCAGGTAGTTTTGAAGAAAACTGCTGGTCTTTTAAGCTTTTTCCTATCATTGCTTTAGAAGCAACCTTTGCAAGGGAGATGCCAATTGCTTTTGAGATAAATGGAACTGTTCTAGAGGCTCTAGGATTAACCTCAATAATATATATTTCCTTATCTTTAACAGCAAATTGAATATTCATTAATCCTATGATATCTAGCTCTTTGGCGATATTCTTAGCTTGATGTGCCATCTTTTCCTGAATTTCATTTGATAAACTGTAAGGAGGAAGAGAGCATGCTGAATCTCCTGAATGAATACCTGCTTGTTCAATATGTTGCAAAATTCCACCAATCTCTATATTTTCTCCATCAGACACTACATCAACATCAACCTCAATTGCATCTGTCAAATAACTATCTAATAGAATTGGTTTGCTATTTGAAACCTCAACTGCTTCATTCAAATATTTTTCAAGTTCTTTAGTATTATTTACTAATTGCATTGCTCTTCCGCCTAAAACATATGAAGGTCTTACAACAATTGGAAATCCGATTTTTATAGCTTTCTTGATAGCGTCGCTTGGATTTTTTGCAGTGTCGTTTGAAGGTTGTTTTAAGGACAATTTTTTAACTAATTCTTGGAATCTTTCTCTGTCTTCAGACCTATCAATAGCATCTACATTAGTACCTAAAATATTTACTCCCTTTTCTGACAGAATATCGGCTAATTTTAAAGGAGTTTGACCGCCAAATTGAATGATAACCCCTTCTGGTTTCTCAATATCAATAATATCGAAGATTTTTTCTGCTGTTATAGGTTCAAAATAAAGTCTATTAGATACATCGTAGTCAGTTGAGACAGTTTCTGGATTGCAATTAACCATTATTGATTCATATCCTTCTTCTTGCATGGCTAAAGAAGCATGTACGCAACAATAATCAAATTCTATTCCTTGTCCAATTCTATTTGGACCACTACCTAAAACCATAATTTTCTTTTTTGCAGTTGGATTACTTTCACATTTATCTCCATAAGAAGAATACATATAACAAGTCGAAGTTGCGAATTCTGCTGCACATGTATCTACCCGTCTAAAAATTGGTATTATTTCTAATTCTTTTCTAAGTTTTCTAATATCATCCTCATTTGAACCAACTAACTCTGCTATTCTATTGTCAGAGAAACCCTTTTCTTTAATTTTCTTAAGATATTTCTTATCTAATTGCTTAAGCTTCATAGTAACTAAATTAGTTTCAATATCTATTAACTCTTTTATTTGATCTAAAAACCAATAATCAATTTTTGTTAAAGAAAAGATTTTCTCTAATGACCAATTATTTCTAATTGCGTCTGCCACATAGAAAAGCCTTTTAGGGCCTGGAATAGTTAACTCACTCTGAATCTCTTCTTTTGTGAGGTCTGATACTTGTGTTTTTATTGAATTAAGTCCATTTAACCCCTCTTCCATACTACACAAGGCTTTTTGTAATGATTCTTGAAAGTTTGAACCAATAGACATAACCTCTCCAACTGATTTCATTTGGGTTGTTAGTTTTGGGCTTGCTTGAGGAAATTTTTCAAATGCAAATTTTGGTATTTTTGTAACAATATAATCTATGCTTGGCTCAAATGATGCTGGGGTCAAGCCACCTGTTATATCATTTTTCAATTCATCGAGGGTAAAACCAACTGATAAAAGAGCAGCTACTTTTGCTATTGGAAATCCGGTAGCTTTTGATGCTAAAGCAGAAGATCTGCTTACTCTTGGGTTCATCTCAATAACAACCATTTTTCCATTTTCAGGGTTTATAGCAAATTGAACATTTGATCCTCCTGTATCAACACCTATTTCTCTTAAAATTTTAAAAGATGCATTTCGCATTATTTGAAATTCTTTATCTGTAAGTGTTTGAGCTGGAGCTATGGTAATTGAATCGCCCGTATGAATACCCATAGGATCTAAATTTTCAATAGAGCAAACAATTATGCAATTATCTTCACAATCTCTTACAACCTCCATCTCGTACTCTTTCCAACCTATAAGAGATTCATCAATCAATAATTCATTCGTGGGTGATAGTTCTAATCCTTTTTCACAAATTGCTTTAAATTCACTAATGTTATATGCAATACCTCCACCAGTTCCTCCCATAGTAAAAGATGGTCTTATGATGCATGGAAATCCGATTCTTTTTTGAACTTCTAATGCGTCAGCCATTGAATGAGCTATCCCTGATGCTGGTGTTTCTAAATCAATTGCTTTCATTGTTTCATCAAATAGCTGCCTATCTTCTGCCTTGTCAATTGCTGTTCGATTTGCTCCTATAAGAATTACATCATGTTTCTTTAATATGCCTTTTTTATCTAAAGTTAATGCTGTATTTAAAGCCGTTTGGCCTCCCATGGTTGGTAAAATTGCATCTGGATTCTCTTTTTCTATGATTTTTTCAACTGATTGCCAGTGAATTGGCTCGATGTAGGTTGCATCAGCCAATAAAGGATCTGTCATTATGGTGGCTGGATTTGAGTTAACTAAAATTACTCTAAATCCTTCTTCTTTTAGGGCCTTGCATGCCTGCGCCCCAGAATAATCAAACTCGCAAGCTTGTCCAATTATAATTGGGCCGGCACCAATTATAAGTATCGATGAGATATCTTTACGTCTTGGCATATTCTTTAATCATTAAACTAAATTTATTAAAAAGTGTTTGTATTTCTTGAGGGCCCGGACTTGCCTCAGGATGTCCTTGGAAGCTAAAAGCAGGTGAATCCTTGAATTGTATTCCTTGAAGGGACTTATCAAATAATGATATATGTGTTACTTCTATATTTGCAGGTAGAGAATCTATATCGACTGCGAATCCATGATTTTGACTAGTAATAAAAACTTCTTTTGAGGAAATATCTTGAACAGGATGATTGGCTCCATGATGCCCAAATTTCATTTTGTAAGTATTTGCTCCTCCAGCAAGAGCGAGCAACTGATGGCCTAGGCAAATACCAAAAATAGGTATTTTTTCTTCTAAAAATTTCTTAATATTTCTAATTGCATAATCACAAGGCTCAGGATCACCAGGCCCATTTGATAAAAATAACCCTTTAGGTTTTAATTTAATAATTTCTTCATATGGAGTTTGAGCATTTACAACCCTTACTTCGCCAACATGTTCAGCTAAGAGTCTCAGAATGTTTTCTTTTATACCATAGTCATATGCAACAACTGGCAAAGATTCATTAGATTTTTTATTTTCAGGCCAAATTCCTTCATTCCATTCGTATTCAGTAGCCGAAGAAACAACTTGAGCTAAATCCATCCCTTTCAGCCCCTTGAATAATTTAGCTTCCTTGATTGCATCCTCCTCAGAAATAACAGATAAGGAACCTATACAACAATTCATTGCACCGTTTTCTCTAAGCATAGATGTAATTTGGCGAGTATCAACTTCTGAAATAGCCATAACATCATTTTTAACTAAGAAATTTTCAAGTGAAGTGTCTGATCTCCAATTACTTGGTTTTTCACAAAAGTTTTTAACAACTATTCCAGAGGCATGAATTGCTTTAGATTCATTATCCTCTTGATTTATTCCTGTATTCCCAATATGTGGATGTGTAAAAGTAATAATTTGCTTTTTATATGATGGGTCAGTAATAATCTCTTGATATCCTGTCATGGAAGTATTAAAAACAAGCTCGCCTACATCGAATTTTTCTTTTCCAAAACCCTTTCCATAGAATACACTACCATCTTCAAATGCTAATATGGCTTTGAAAGACATTAAAATAACCTCATTTTAATAGAGAATTTTGAGAAAATTTTTGGTTGACTATTTAAAGAATTTTTTAATTTTAATGAGCTAAAATAACATGCTGACATTAAAATTGTACTTTATAGATTAAGTTGTCTAATGTCTATACGTAAATGATAAAAAACTATGAAAATATCAATAAAATCTTTAAATGATATTGAAAAAATGAAAGTAGCTGGGAAATTAGCTGCTGAAGTACTAGATATGATTACTCCATATATTGTTCCAGGTATATCAACAGGTGAATTAGATAAGTTATGTCATGAACATATAGTCAATATTCAGAATGCAATACCCGCAAATATAGGATACAAAGGTTATGAAAAGACAATATGCTCAAGCATCAATCAAGTCATATGTCATGGGATTCCAGACAATAATAAGATCCTTAAAGATGGTGATATCTTAAATATTGATGTTACTGTAATTAAAGATGGGTGGCACGGCGATACCTCTAAAATGTTTTTAGTAGGTAAATGTGCTCCTCATAATGAAAGATTAGTAAAGGTTACTCAAGAATGTCTTTATAAAGGAATAGAAGTTGTTAAGCCTGGTGCATATTTAGGGGATATTGGTCACGCCATTCAAAAACACGCCGAAGAAAATTTCTATAGTGTAGTAGAAGATTATTGTGGTCATGGAATAGGAAAGGTCTATCATGAGGAACCTCAAGTACTTCATTACGGAAAGCCAGGAACCGGAATAGAAATTAAGGAAGGAATGTGTTTTACGATTGAGCCTATGATTAATCAAGGAACAAAGTATTGTAAAACTCTAAATGATGGTTGGACTGTTGTAACTAAAGATGGGAGAAACTCTGCTCAGTGGGAGCACACAATAGCAGTTTTGAAAAATGGAGTGGAAATTCTTACCAAAAGAAATGAAGAATTTGTATGAAAGAACAAATTGCAACAATAAATAATGACTTCATTAATGATTTCTCAAATATTTACCTTGATCCATCTAAAGTAAATAAATATCTCAATAATTATTCAACAATTATTGAAAAAGATATCAAAGATAACTTCATTGAACTAAATCTCAATAAAAACTTTGTAATTTATGCTAATGGAGGCTTTGGAAGAAAAGAAATGTTTCCAAGTTCAGATGTAGACATATCTATTATAGAAATTAAGAAAACCAAAAATTATGAAGATCTAGAAAAATTTATCTCATATTTATGGGATCAAGGATATAAGATTGGGCATTCAGTTAGAACAATAAAAGATATCAAGAAAATTTCTAAGGAAGATGTCAAAGAATACACATCATATCTAACTAGAAGACCTCTTATTACAAATAATGTTATAGATAAGAAAATATCAAATACTCTTTTAAATTTATGGGATAAAAAGAAATTTTTTAATACGAAACTTCAAGAACAAAAAGAAAGACATAGCCAATTTCATTCAACTGCATATAACCTAGAGCCTAATTTAAAGGAATCACCTGGGACATTGAGGGATTTTCAGACTGCTTTATGGATACTGCAACATTGCTTTGATTTGAATTCAATAAATGAGATATCTGAATCAGATATTTTTAAAGATGAAATAAAAGATGCTATTGATGCATATAATTTTATTAAGTCATTAAGATTCGTAACAAATATAGCATCAAAAGAAAACAGATTAAATTTTGAAACACAGTTAGAAATTTCTTCTTTAGCTAAATTAAGAAAAAATAAAACCAATAAGACAGTTGAAGAAATGATGAAAAAGTATTATGAAATGGCATCAGTGTTATCTCATTTTAATAGTATTGTCTTTGAAAAATTTGATGAAATAAATTCATCTCATTTTAAAAAATGTAAAGGTATATACAAACATAAAAATAAAATTGGAATTAATGCAACTGACCTTAGCAAGAGTAAGGAATTAATATTTAAAATATTTATTGAAATTGGTAAAAATAAAACAATTAATTTAATAGACACAGAAACAAAATCATTGCTAAAAAGAAATGCGAATTTAATTGATAGCCAATTTAGAAAAAATAAAACTTTTGCTAATCAATTTTTAAAAATATTAAGATCCAAGCACAATTTGTCATCAATTCTTAAAACAATGAAAGATCTTGGCATTTTGCAGCAATATATTCCTGAGTTTGGAGAAGTGGTAGGCCAAATGCAATTTGATCTATTCCATGTTTATACCGTAGATGAGCATACTTTTAAACTTTTAAGGAATATGAGGCAAATGAAACTTCATGAACAAAAAGGTTTTGAAATTGAACACGAGTTAATGAATAAGATTCCCAAAATTGAAATTTTATATATTGCTGGTCTATTCCATGACCTAGGTAAAGGTAAAGGGGGAGATCATTCAAAAATAGGGGCTAAAACAAGCTTTAATTTTGCCAAAAGGATTGGAATGTCTGACACTGATGCTAATTTAATTTCCTGGCTTGTAAAAGAACATTTAATTATGTCATCTATATCACAGAAGAAAGATATATCAGACAACGAAACTATTAAAGAGTTTGCTGAAAATATACAACAAATCGAAAAATTAGATTATTTATATTTATTAACTATAAATGATATTAGGGCAACTAACCCTGCATTATGGAATGGGTGGAAACATCAATTGCTTAAAGATCTATATAAGCTCACTAGACTCAGAATAAATAAAGAGCCTATGCAGGCATCTTCAGAGATTGCTTTAGATCGAAAGACAAATGTAATCAAAAGTATCGAGAAAAAAGATCATAAGATTTTAGATAATTACTTTGATCTACTTAACAATAATTATTTCAATAAGATTTCAACAGAAGCATTAAGATGGCAAGCAAGACTAATAATAGATAACAATAATACAGACATGATTATTGGATGTAGGAAAAGATTTGAGAATTTGATAGAAGTTTTTATTAAAGTGAAAAATGCAGAGGGCCTTTTTTTGAAAATGGCTAGAATTTTAGAGCATTCTGGACTTGAGGTGATTGATGCAAATATCTTTACTTCAAAAGATAATGCTTTTGCTGCAAATACATTTATAACAAAATACAGCCATCATGATAGGTCCTTTACTAAAGATGAATTAAAAGAATTAGTACAAAGAATTAAAAGAAACTTTAAAGATTTCTCAAAAATACTTCAAATTCCAAAAAAGCCAATAAAAAAAGTAAGTTTTGAAAAAATTATTAATATCTCGCATTCTATCAATAAAGAAAAGAATAGAGATATGATTACTATAGAAACAGCTGACAGGCCCGGACTTCTTGTTGATATTGCCAAAGTATTTTTTAAAAAAGATATGTCTATCTTCTCTTCAAGAATTAATACATTAGGGGATAAAGTAGAGGATACATTTGAAATAGAGGGTAAAAATAAAGCAAAAATATCTACTACCAAGATAAATGGAATTATTAAAGCTTTAAAAGAAGTTGTATAAATAAAATAAATTAATTTTATAATTAAAGAATGAACATTAAAGCAGTAGGAATAGCAAACAAATCATCCAATGGTGATATTTTGGATGTATTTTATCCAAACATAGAATTTGGTAATAAAAAAATAAGCAATGAGATCAATAACATAAACAGTAATGATAGAGAAATAATAATTGAATGTACTGAAGAAGACTTAAGTAGGCCAATAGAAGATGTTCAAGAAGCCTATTTAAAACTCCATCTTCTTTCTTATAAGCTAGTGCTGCCTAATTCAATAAATCTTAATGGATTATTTCACTGCCTTCCTAATGTCGCATGGACAAATATAGGTCCTATTGGTATTGATGATATAGATCTAAAATTGCAAGAATCAAAATATGAAAAAAATAATATTTTTATTAGATCAATAGATAAATTTCCTTGCCTAACTGATTATATTATTCCTAAAAATGTCAGAATTGCCGACGCATCACGAGTTAGACTTGGAGCATATTTAAGCGAAGGAACAACAATTATGCATGAGGGTTTTGTAAATTTTAATGCTGGCACATTAGGCAAAGCAATGATAGAAGGAAGAATATCAGCTGGTGTGGTTATTGGAAATAACTCTGACCTTGGAGGCGGCTCTAGCACAATGGGAACATTATCAGGAGGAAACAACGTCAAAATATCTATTGGAGAAAATTGTCTTTTAGGAGCAAATTCTGGTCTCGGCATTTCCTTAGGAGATAACTGTACGGTTGAAGCAGGATTATATCTGACTGCTGGGACTAAAGTGCATCTAAACGATGGGAAAGGAGAGATAAAAAAAGCTTCTGAGCTTTCCGGACATTCAAATCTTTTATTTTTAAGAGACTCTTTGACTGGCAAAGTCTTAGCAAAGGAAAATAAAAAATCTATAAAGCTTAATAAAGAGCTTCATGATAATGATTGAGCTGCTTCAAAAACTCATTCAAATTAAATCTTTATCACCAAAAGACATGGGTTGTTTTGACATTATTGAGCAACACTTAATTGATTTAAATTTTAAATGTGAAAGGATTAATTATCTTAATGTAGAAAATCTTTATGCAACTATTGGTGACAAAGGGAAACTTTTTTGTTTTTTAGGGCATACCGATGTAGTTCCAACTGGTCCTGTAGATAAATGGAAATACCCACCCTTTTCAGCAACTATTGATGGCGACCTTCTGTATGGAAGAGGAGCGGCAGATATGAAAGCATCAGTTGCAGCTTTCATTGAATCTTCAAAAGAGTTTCTTCACTCTAATGATGATTTGAATTTTAGATTAGCAATCTTATTAACATCAAATGAAGAAGGCACTGCTAATGATGGATTTATAGATGAACTTATAGAGAAAATGATAACAGACAATGAAATTATAGATTTTTGTCTCGTAGGTGAGCCAACTTCAACCGAAAAAGTGGCTGACTGTGCAAGAATTGGAAGAAGGGGTTCTCTTGGTGGACATTTAAAAATACTTGGGAAACAGGGACATATCGCATATCCAGAAAAAATTATTAATCCAATTCTCTTATCAGGTGACTTGATTTCAAAATTAAATAATAAAATTTGGGATGATGGGAATGCTGACTTTGATCCCACTAGTTTCCAAATTTCTAATATTAATGGAGGTACTGGAGCTCATAATGTAGTCCCAGGAGAACTTGAAATAATATTTAATTTTAGATTTTCACCCGAATCTAATGAGGAAAGCCTCAAATCTGATTTTGAATCAATACTTGATGAGCTCAAGCTAAAGTATGATTTGAATTGGGACCTAAATGGAAATCCATACTATACAGAAAATAATTTTTTTAAAAATATTGTCTCCAATTCTGCTGAAGAAATAACTGGATATAGGCCTGAGTTAAACGCAAAAGGTGGTACCTCTGATGGGCGTTTTGTTGCAAAGATGAATGCTGAGATTGTTGAGCTGGGTCCTGTCAATAAATCAATCCATCAAATAGATGAGCACATTAAAATAAGTGAGCTATGGACTCTTAAAGATATTTATAAAAAAATTTTAATCAACCTGAATCAAAATCTTTAGATTTTTTCTTTCTGTCATATTTTGTTTTGTCTTTATGGGTTTTGGGTTTATGGAATTTATCCATATTTTTCTTAACAGGGTTTCTTTTCCTTTTAGTTGGCGCCATGCATTAATTTTTTTAGAATAGGAGTAATAACTGCTAAGAATATCCCACAGCCTATTGCGATCAGCCCCACATCAGTATAGACATCCATAAATGATTGTTTTTGAGCAAGAGTGAAAACATCTCCTAACTCTCCTGAAGACTCTGCTGCTGTAGCTCTAGCAATTAATCCAGCTACATAATTTCCAGCTGCAGATGCAAAGAACCACATCCCCATCATAAATCCAACAATTCTTTGTGGTGATAATTTAGTTACTGATGATAGTCCAACAGGAGATAAACATAATTCTCCTAAAGTATGCAATAAATAAATTAATATTATCCAGAAGATTCCAGTTTGAAGACCCTCAGAAGATTTCATACCATAGACCAGAGCTAAAAATCCTAACCCAACAAAAACAATACCAATTGAAAACTTAATAGGCGTAGAAGGCTCCATATTTCTTTTTGCAAGGGCTATCCATAAAATAGCAAATAGAGGTGCTATGGTAAAAATAAAGCCTGCATTTAAAGATTGAAACATGGATGCAGGAACTTCCCATCCAAAAATGACTCTATCAACTCCTCTGTCAGTAAGGATATTTAAAGATGAGCCAGCCTGTTCAAATAGCGCCCAAAAAATTAATGAGAATAAAATTAATATACCTACAACTATTAATCGATCTCTCTCTTCAGGAGGGCATCTAAATAATGCATATAGTAACCATGCTCCAATAAATACTACACCAAAACCTCCTAAAAGTTGTCCTACAAGTTGCGAGTTTTGAACAAGAAACCATGTTACCAAAACCATAAAAATGCCTGAGATATAAGCCCAATACTCATAACTTATTCCATTCATCTTTTCTAGGTACTTGTTAGATGGAGGTTCTGCAAGACCTTCAAGATATTTTTGACCCCATAAAAAAATTATTAAACCAAATAGCATTCCAATTCCAGCAGCACCAAACCCATAAGCCCATCCGACCTGTTCTCCTAAATAACCACACAAAAGAGTTGCTGTGAATGCACCTATATTTATACCCATATAAAAAATAGTAAAACCAGAATCTCGTCTTGGATCACCCTCCTTATATAATGCTCCAACCATAGTAGAAATATTTGGCTTTAAAAATCCAACTCCAGAAACAATTAAAGCAAGTGATAGATAAAATATTTGCTCGCTACTTTCAACTGTCATCCCTAAGTGACCGAAAACTAAAAGTATTGCACCATAGGTAACTGCTTTTTTTGAACCTAAAATCTGATCAGCTAACATGCCGCCAAAAACTGGCATGATATAAACTAAAGAAGTATATGCCCCATAAATTAAGTAACTTGTTGCATCTGTAAATTCCCAATGTTTTGTTAAGTAAAGAATTAAGAGAGCTCTCATCCCATAATATGAAAATCTTTCCCACATTTCTGTGGCAAAACATACGAATAAGCCCTTTGGGTGGCCTAAAAAGTCAGAAGTTGTATTCATAGCAATTTATTTTTTTTAATAATTTAGTACTATACCAAAATGAATGATAAATCATACATAGTATTTCCACTTAAAAGGATTTTAGCTACTGTATATGACTTATTTCTTTTATTGGGTGTCTGGTTTGGAGTAGGCTCTTTAGCACTC
>CACEZB010000007.1 GCA_902563835.1 uncultured SAR86 cluster bacterium | reverse complement strand
ATAGCGTATCTTTTGTGGGTGCCGACATTCCAATTAATAAACCTATTAAAAAACACCCAACAACATTAATAAAGAGTGTTCCAGATGAGTTAGAAAGCAAGAAATATTTTTCGAATAGTTCATTTATACCAAATCTAGATACAGCCCCTAAGGCCCCTCCAATTCCAATAAATATAATATTACTAATCATTTTTATAAAACTTAATTACGTTATCTATTTGCATATTATCTTTAAATTTAATTTGAACGGTATTTTCGTTTATAAAGTCTATAAAAAAAATCTTTTCATTAATAGCAATCTTATTATTAAAATTTTTAGGAAACCCATCAGATAAAAAATTAATCAACATGGTTTCATTTTTATCATTTATAGGTATTTTTTTTATTTGATTAAAATCAAGGTCATGAATTTTAATTTCATTATTATTTATAAAATACTTTTCTCTAAATGGTGAGTTGATTTCTATAACAATCGATTTGTCATCATTTTTTATGTAGGTTCCTTTGGACTCATCAGAAGTATTATTTAATTTATTTATGCTGGTTTGTATAAAAAACAATTCATTATTAAAAAAATTATTTAATTGCTCAGAGGTATCTGAAAAACAATTTATAGCAAATATCAATAATAATGAAAGGAGCTTGTCTTTCAAATCAGTCTCTTTTAGGAACTAAAACTTCTCTTGAGCCATTAGAGCTCATTTCTGAAACAATACCAGCCTCCTCCATTGTTTCAATAAGTCTTGCTGCTCTGTTATAACCAATCCTAAGTTTTCTTTGGACTGCAGATATTGATGCTCGCCTTGATTCAAGCACAAAATTAACTGCTTCATCATATAATTCATCTGCATCTTCTGGCGAACTAGTGTCTGCGCCCGACCATCCTGGTATTGGTCCAGTATCTTGGACTGAAGAAACTATTTCTTCAACATAATTTGGTTTAGCTCTTGATTTCCAATCATTGACAACTCTATGAACTTCATCATCACCAACAAAAGCACCGTGAACTCTAACTGGAACACCAACGCCTGGAGGAAGATATAACATATCGCCATACCCTAATAATTGTTCTGCACCACCTTGATCAAGAATTGTTCTTGAATCAATTTTGGTAGAAACCTGAAAAGCAATTCTTGTTGGAATGTTAGCTTTAATTAATCCTGTAATAACATCAACTGATGGTCTTTGAGTAGCTAAAACAAGATGGATGCCAGCTGCTCTAGCTTTTTGAGCTATTCTTGCAATTAAATGTTCTACTTTTTTCCCAACCAACATCATCATGTCTGCAAATTCATCAACGACAACAACAATAGATGGAAGTACTTCCAAATACTCTTCTTCATCTTCATTAAGTGGATTAACTATCTGCTTACCATTTTTTTCTGCATCTTGTATTTTTTTATTAAAGCCAGCTAAATTTCTTACTCCCATCATGGACATAAGTTTATAACGTCTATCCATTTCAGCGACGCACCACCTAAGACCATTTGCTGCATCTGTCATATCAGTTATAACAGGAGTTAATAAGTGAGGAATGCCATCATAAACTGCAAGTTCTAACATTTTTGGATCAACTAAAATCAATCTCACATCTTCTGGATCGGATTTAAACAGAAGACTTAATAACATTGCATTTAATCCCACAGATTTACCTGATCCTGTGGTTCCTGCTACAAGCATATGCGGCATCTTAGATAGATCAACCACTATTGGATTACCAGAAATATCTTGACCAAGAGCTACGCTTAAATTTGATGGTGAAGATTTAAAAGCTTTTGAAGATAAAATTTCAGTCAATCTGACCATTTTTCTATTGTTATTTGGTATTTCTATACCTACAAAGGATTTTCCTTCTATAACTTCAACTACCCTGACGCTACTTACTGAAAGAGATCGTGCTATATCTTGGGCAATATTAGTTATCTTGCTTGCTTTCGTTCCAGGTGCGGGTTGAATTTCAAATCTGGTTACAACAGGGCCTGGTAATACTGATTCAACAGTAGCCTCTATACCAAACTCTTCTAATTTATCTTCTAATAACGAAGCTATTTGACTTAATTCACTTTCAGATAATGAGGCACCATCATCAAGAGCTCTATCTAATAGCTCAGTGCTTGGCATTACAGTTTTTTCTTTTTGTTCTTCTGGTTCAATTTCAATATTTTCTTTGGGTACTTCTTTTAATAGATTTTCTTTGGATAAAGGTAAGTCTTGTTGTTTGTTATTCTTTGGTTCATCAGTTGTCTTTTCTTTTATCTGGGGTTCATTGCTTATTTTGGGGTTGGATTTTTTTTCCCTCTTAATGGTTTTATTATTATCTTGTAATGTCTGGACAATTTTTTTAATACTAGAAAAAAATAAAATTATTATTTTTTTAATATAGCCTAGAAAAGATTTTATTTGCTCTAAGATAAACTTAAGAAGGTTAACAATAATAATTCCAGTTTGATCAATGGCATTGATCCATGAAAAATTAAAAGATAAAGATGTTGCTGGAATTACTAAAATAACAAGAAAAATAAGCGTACCTATGCTACCCAAAGATGAAGATAAAATATTAAGAATATTACTACCTACAATGCCGCCAAATTTATTCATAAAATAAAATTCGCCAATAGAAGAGAAACAAAGAAGTAAAAAAATTGAGCTAGCTAATCTAACTAAAGTTTTGTTTGTAGAGCTTTCTGAATCTAAAAATAATGATTGTATAGACCAAACACAACCAATTAAAAGTATTAGAAAACTGCCGTAGCCAAATAAAGTAATTAAAAAGTCAGAGATAGATGCTCCAAGGGGTCCACCTAAATTATTAATATCAATTGATGAATTTTTATTAAAAAAACCTGAGTCACTTGGGTTGTAAGATATTAATGAAATAAAAATATATAAAGAAAAAGCGATTAGAAAAAAACTAAAAAAATTTAAAAGTGTGTTTTTTATATATGGAGGCATTTAATTATTTTACTTAAATCTTATAGTAATTATAGGCATAAACGATAACAATTTCTTTATATTCAATTATAATTTCCATAATGTCTAACGATCATCATAAATTAATTATATTAGGTTCAGGCCCTGCTGGTTATGCTGCAGGTGTTTATGCTGCAAGAGCAGGATTAAATCCAATTATTATTGCTGGCATGCAAGAAGGTGGCCAGCTAACAACAACAACTGATGTTGAGAATTGGCCAGGAGATAGCGATGGTCTTCAAGGTCCAGAACTAATGGACAGAATGAAAAAACATGTTGAACAATTTGATGTAAAGGTTGTCAATGATCATATCAATGAGGTAGATCTTAAAACTAAACCATTTAAATTAATTGGGACATCTGAATACACCAGTGATGCTCTTATTATTGCAACTGGTGCTAGTGCAATGTATCTAGGCCTTCCCTCTGAACAAAACTATCTAGGAAAAGGAGTCTCAGCTTGTGCAACATGTGATGGTTTCTTTTACAAAGATCAGGAAGTTGCTGTAATAGGTGGAGGAAATACAGCTGCAGAAGAGGCTTTATATTTATCAAGAATATGTTCAAAAGTATATTTAGTACACAGAAGAGATGAATTAAGAGCTGAAAAAATTCTACAAGAGAGAATATTTAAAGAAGAAAAGGCAGGCAAAATTGAAATTTTATGGGACTCACAGCTTAAGGAAGTCTTAGGTGATGATATGGGCGTGAATGGTATGGTAATTGATACTAAAGGCAGTGAGATTAAAAAAGATGTTATGGGAATATTTATTGCAATAGGACATAAACCAAATACTGATATTTTTAATAATCAATTAGATATGGATAATGGTTACATATTAATAAAATCAGGTTTAAAAGGTTCTATAACAAGCACCTCTGTAGAAGGCGTTTTTGCAGCTGGAGATGTTTCTGATCAAATTTACAGACAAGCTGTAACTTCTGCCGGTTTTGGTTGTATGGCTGCGCTTGATGCGGAAAAATATTTATCAGAAAAATAAATATGAAATACAAAGCATATTTAGTTGAAGAAAATAATGGAGAATATATAGGGTCTGTAAAAGAGCTTGATACACCAGTATTACAAGAAGGTCGACTTTTGATTAAAGTTAAGTATTCTTCTTTAAATTATAAAGATGCTCTTGCAGCAACTGGCGCAAAAGGCGTTGTAAGGTCATATCCATTTGTTCCTGGTGTAGATGTTGCAGGAGTGATTATAGAATCTTCTTCTGACGACTTTATACCTGGTGATGAAGTCATTGCTACTGGATATAAAATAGGAATGGCAGAATTTGGTGGGTTTGGAGAAATTGTTCATCTACCATCAGAATGGGTAATTAAATTACCTGAAAATTTATCTTTTTATAATGCTATGTGTCATGGCACTGCTGGAATTACAGCAGCAGAGTGTGTAAATAAAATTATAAAAGGTGGTATTTCAAACACTCTTCCGGTTTTAGTTTCAGGCGCTACTGGTGGAGTTGGATCTATAGCAGTTAGTTTATTATCAAAACTTGGGTATGAGGTCCATGCGATAACTGGTAAACCAGATGAAAATGAGAAACTAACCTCAATGGGTGCAACTAAAATAATTGCTAGAAATGATTTTATGTCAGAGCCATTAAAACCTCTTGATAAAGCAGTATATTCATCAGCTGTTGATACTGTTGGTGGAGAAATGTTAGCAAAAATGGTATCAATGATATCTAATCATGGCATAGTCTCTTGTTGTGGAAATGTCGGGGGTGCCATGTTCACTTCATCTGTTTTTCCTTTTATTTTAAGAGGTGTTCAACTATCAGGAGTTGATTCAGCAGAATCTCCTATTGATCTTAAAAAAGAATTATGGAATCTTTTAGCTAATGAATGGCAAATTGATCTTAATAATCAAACAAAGACAGTAAATATTAAAGAAATAGATAATGAAATTAAAAAAATTTTAGATGGCGGTCAAATTGGAAGAGTTGTTATTAAACACGGAGAATAAATATGAAAGATGATGATTATAAAAAATACTACGAATCAGATGAAGCTAATCTAGATAGTAAATCTGATTCAAGAGTAATATTATTCTTAATTATTGTAGCTGTTATAGCTTTGACTTATTGGACAGCTGTTCAATAATTTATCTAGGCTTCATCCTCATTCCGGAATCAAGCCTAATAGTTTCACCATTAAGATAGGCATTTTCAACTATATGGACTGCTAAATCAGCAAATTCATTTGGTTGTCCAAACCTGTGAGGAAATTGAGTTGACTCTAATAATGGATCTCTTACTTTATCTGGTGCTAGTTGCATTAATGGAGTATCGAAAATACCTGGAGCTATAGTACATACTCTGACAGCATGTCTAGCTAAATCTCTTGCAGCTGTTAGAGTTAAGCCAATAACGCCTGCCTTTGATGCGCTATATGCTGACTGACCAATTTGACCCTCATACCCTGCTATAGATGCTGTATTTATTATTACTCCTTTTTCGCCTTTTGAACCTGGATCGTTTTTATCCATTAGTTCAGCTGCAATTCTCATAACATTAAATGTTCCTACAAGATTTAAATTGATAATAAATTTAAATGCATCAAGTGGATGTGGAGCTTCTTTCCCAAGTATTCTTCCAGGATAGCCTGTGCCAGCACAATTTACAGCAATGTGTAATGCTCCAAATTTATCTTTTATTTGATTAACTGCATCAACCACAGGGTCTTCTTCCATAATATCTGTAGAGATAAAAATAACATTATCATCGCCTAAATCTTTAATAATTGCGTTAGCTTTATCTTCATTAATATCTAAAATAACTGCTTTGGCGCCTTTTGCCACGAATGCTTCAACAGTTGCTTGACCTAAACCTGATGCACCACCTGTAACTAGTGCCACTTTATCTTTTAATTTCATTAATGTTCCTTATAAATGTAATAAAAATTATAACTTTTTTTATATAAATAAAATAATATTTTATGTTTGGCACAGAAATTGCATATAAATAAGTGTAAGTTTTTTTAATTTAAGGAGAAAAAAAATGAAAAAATTACTTTTATTAATAACATTTATTTCCTTGCCATCGTATTCAGCTGTGAGTGCTAATGTTAGCTTTACATCTGATTACATATGGAGAGGAATGACTCAATCAGATGGTCCTGCTATTCAAGGTGGTTTTGATTATGCTAATGATAGTGGATTCTATGCTGGTATTTGGGGATCTAATGTTAATTTCAATGATGGTGCAGGAAGTGAACTTGATTACTACTTTGGATATGGATTTGAAATGGGTGGAATTGGTGTTGATCTAGGATATGTTGCTTTTGATTATCCAGAGAATGACACAGGCCTAGATTTTGAAGAAATTGTTCTTGGATTAAGTATGGGTGATTTAGGTCTTACCTTTGCCTTAGGACAAGATGGGGCCCCTGACTATACAGAAGTATCTTATGGAATTGGAGCACTAGGTATTGCATATGGTCAATATGATGATTATGGAGATAATTTAAGTATCTCATATGGTTTTACATGCGGCACTTATGATTGTGGTCTAGCATACTCAGATTTTTCTGATGATGGTTACGGCGCAGATGAAGATGCAATTGTATTTTCAGTTTCAGCAAGTTTCTAAATTTATTATGAAATTAGTAAGCGCAATTATTAAACCCTTTAAACTTCAAGAAGTTAGAGAGGCACTTGTAGAGGCTGGTGTTGAAGGACTGACTATAACTGAAGTTAAAGGTTATGGAAGACAAAAAGGCCATACTGAAATGTACCGTGGTGCAGAATATTCAGTAGATACATTACCTAAAATAAAATTAGATATTTTAGTGGATGATGAAAAAACTCAAAATGTTATAGATGTAATAGTCAAAACCGCTAATACAGGAAAAATTGGCGATGGGAAAATCTTTATATCTAGCGTTGATGACGTTATAAGAATAAGAACTGGTGAAACCGGTTCTGAAGCTATTTAAATTAAGGAAATATTATGGAAGAAATTAAATTTGCATTAGATACATTTTATGCCGTAATGGCAGGAGCATTAGTTATGTGGATGGCAGCTGGTTTTACCATGCTAGAAGCTGGACTTGTTCAAAAGAAAGATGTATCAGAAATTGTCACAAAAAATTTAGGCCTATATTCTATTGCATGTATCATGTATTTAGTTTGTGGTTTTGTACTAATGTATCCATCAGGTGGTGCATTTGGAGGTCTATTAGAAGGTTATATTCCAGCAATTGGAACATCTTTAGGATTATCAACTGGATTACCTAACGAAGAAATTGGTATACCTTATGGTATGGATTATTCTCAGCAAGCTGACTTCTTTTTCCAAGTGGTTTTTGTTGCTACAGCAATGTCAATTGTATCTGGAGCGGTTGCTGGAAGAATGAAATTATTACCATTTTTTATGTTTGCTATTGTTCTAACTGGTTTTATATATCCTATTCAAGGTTATTGGAACTGGGGCGGAGGTTTTCTTAGTGAAATGGGTTATTCTGATTATGCTGGTTCAGGGACTGTTCACCTTTGCGGTGCAGCAGCTGCCTTAGCAGTTGTCTTAGTCTTAGGGCCAAGAAAAGGAAAATACTCCTCTAACGGTTCAGTAAATCCAATGCCAGGCTCAAATATACCAATGGCAGCATTGGGTGTATGGATACTATGGTTAGGTTGGTTTGGTTTTAATGGTGGTTCTGAACTTGCGGTGGCAAGTGAAGGGAGTGCTATTGCTGTCAGCCAGGTATTTTTAAATACAAATATGGCTGCTGCAGGTGGAGTTGTTGCTGCCTTGCTAATTAGCTTATTTATGACAGGTAAAATGGATGTAACTATGGCTATGAATGGTGCTATTGCTGGTTTAGTAGCTATTACCGCAGATCCATTAAGTCCCTCAGGTGGAACAGCTATTATAGTTGGAGCATTAGGAGGTATATTAGTATATTTTTCTATCTTAACTTTAGAGAAAAAAGGTATTGATGATCCAGTTGGAGCTATATCTGCTCATGGAATAGTAGGTATATTTGGAGTATTAGCTGTAAGTTTTACAGGCGGTGCATCATTTATTACACAATTAGTTGGCGTAATATCAATTGCAGGATTTACATTTGTTATGAGTTTATTAGCTACTATTGCTATAAATTCTATAATGCCAATAAGAGCAAGTGATGAAGAACAAGATCTTGGTCTTGATGTATCTGAAATAGGTATAGAAGCTTATCCTGAATTTAAATAATTTGTGTTATCTCATTATTGTGAAAGGGTTGTTAATAAACAGCCCTTTTCATTAAGAGGGCATTAAATTTACTTTTGTTCAAAAAGAAGACGTTTTTTAATCTTTTTTTTGGCATATAAATTGCTTATATTAATATATAGAATTAAACAATTATCAGGGGGAAATATTTTGAATACATTATTAAGAATAGGATTGGTACTATTATTTGTACCTAGTTTAACAGCCAGTGAATTAGATTCTGGTGACACAGCTTGGATATTAACTGCAACTGCATTAGTTTTATTTATGACATTGCCAGGTTTGGCATTGTTTTATGGCGGTCTGGTTAGATCTAAAAATGTCCTTTCTATATTAATGCAATGCTTCACTATAGCTTGCTTAATGTCTGTTTGTTGGGTTGTCTACGGATACAGTCTTGCATTTAAAGGTGATGGAAGTTTTTTTGGCGATTTTAGTGCCTTATTTTTAAGTGGCGTAGGAAGAGATTCTTTAAGTGGTACATTACCTGAGTCTCTTTTTATAACATTCCAGATGACATTCGCAATAATTACCCCTGCACTCGTGGTAGGTGCTTTTGCTGAAAGAATGAGATTTTCAGCAATGTGTCTTTTTTCAATTGCTTGGTTTACATTAGTCTATGTACCAGCCTGCCATATGGTTTGGGGTGGAGGATACCTTGGAAGTATTGGAGTTATAGATTTTGCAGGAGGCTTGGTTGTTCATGCCACTTGTGGTGTAGGCGCGCTTGTTGCAGCTATTTATCTTGGTCCAAGGAAAGGATTTAATAAAATTGCTCTCCCTCCACATAATAGAACTATGGTGATGATTGGTGCATCAATGTTGTGGGTAGGATGGTTCGGATTTAATGCAGGCAGTGCTGTAGCAGCAGATGGTTCAGCAGGTATGGCAATGTTGGTTACACATATAAGTGCATCCGTTGCAGCATTAACCTGGATGGGTATTGAATGGATTAAATCTGGTAAAGCTACCATGATTGGTATCGCAACTGGAATGGTTGCTGGATTGGCAACAATCACACCAGCATCAGGCACTGTAGGACCTGGTGGTGCATTATTGATTGGTTTATTGGCTGGTTTTATATGTTTTTATGCAACTCAAATGGTTAAATCAACATTTGAAATTGATGATTCTTTAGATGTTTTCCCAGTTCATGGAGTTGGAGGAATACTTGGAATTATCATGTTAGCTATTGTTGGTGACCCTAATGGGTTCTTGGGTTCTGGTGCATCGGGTATATCTGATGATGGTGTTATTGCCCAGCTTTTAATTCAACTTCAAGGAGTTTTAGTAATTGGTATTTGGACATTAGTTGTTACATACATAATATTAAGGGTTCTAAATATGTTTACTGAAATTAGAGTATCAGAAGAAGGTGAAGAGGAAGGTCTTGATGTATACGAACATAATGAACAAGGATACAGCTTATAAATGTAACTAACTTAAAGGCAACACATGCATTATTCATTCATAAATCTCCCCCTTTCTATGATGATATGCAGTTTAAGTGTTGCCTTTAATTCTTAAGTATTTAGTGAATTGCTATATTGATCTAAAAAATAAGGATGTATTTCATCTGCAATATTTTCCATTCTTTCATTTAAGTAAATGATTGCAGCATCTAGATCATTTTCTGAAAAATCATTTGCTGGTATTTCCTTACCTTGAATAATTGCAGCAGCAATATTTGTAGGATGGATTTTATATAATTTATTAATTTTATCTGTAATTAAATTAGCAGCATCATCATAAGAGTCAGTAGAAAAATTAAGCTGTGATCCAATAGATAGTGAAACATTGCCCTTATGCCCTCTTATACCCTCAGATATACTTATTAAATCTTCTTTAGGTTCTTTAATATATTCATTATTTAAATCTGTTAAAAAAAGTTCACGTGCCTTTGTAAGATCATTGGGATCTTTTTCATATGAAATTGAAACTGGAATAACATTTAAATTATTTAAATATTCATGAAGAGATGTTCCTTTCCTTCCATTTAGGTGTATCATTTTTAAAACCGATGGATCAGTAAAATCATTGCCATCTTTAGATCTGCCTTGTTTTTGAGCAATCCATATAGATTCATGCCTCTTAATAGTATTAAAAATAAATTCAGAAGCTAGGTATAAGCTCTGATATATATCTTTCTTTGATTTGTCACTTCTATCAATAATAAAGCTTTTATTTAATCTCATAAGGTCAGATGCCCATTTTTCACTTAATAAATTATTACCAACCGCATTGTATGTGGTAGATAGGTTATTTTGATGCAAACTTAAATTTAATAATGCAGAATCGAGCGTTATATCTCTATGATTGGCAATAAATAAATATCCTTTATTAGAGTCAATATTTTCAATTCCTGATACTGTAAAATTTGTAATAGATTTTTTAATTACATCTAAAACAACGCCCTCAAAAATACTTTGATATTTTTCTATGGAATCAATGTTCTTGATTCTTTTTTTTAATAAATAGCTTAAGATTTTTCTTGAAAAAGGCAGATATCTAATATGATCAAACTCGCCTGTAGTGAATAGCATTTTTAGAAATCTTCTGTTATTAGAAAGATCTATTAACACATTATTAGCCTCTGTGTCGTTATAAGGCCTTATCGAATCAAATTTATCCACAAAAAATTTTTTGAACTTTATATGTAGGATATATTTTACATTAATAATGTATACAATAGCCTTAAATGAAAACTTATCTAAATTACAAAGGAATCGAGGTTCTGGCACACAGGGGTGGTGCTGAAGAATCATATGAAAATACACTTGAATCTTTTGAATACTCACAGTCTTTGGGTTGTAAGTTCATTGAAACAGATGTTCAGGTATCTTCTGATGGAGTTCCGTATATATTTCATGATGATGACCTTAAAAGAATTTGTGATATACCAAAAAAATTTGATTCATTAAAAAGTGATGAAATTGAAAGTCTCACCATATTTAACAATTGTAAAATTCCTAGACTAGAAGACGCCTTGAATCAGTTTCCTGAATTATCATTTCAAATAGATTTCAAAACTGATGAGGTTGTTGAATCAGCTTTAAATGTTATTGAAAAGACTAATTCATCGGATAGAGTATGTGTTGCCAGCTTCAGCAGTAAAAGATTAGAGCGTGTTAGGTCTATTTCACCAAACTTATGTATATCAATGGGACCAAACGAGGTCTTCAAAACTTTACTTTCAAGATATAAATTAATTAATGGTCCTCTTAAAGGAGATTGTTTACAGGTTCCAATGAAATATTATGGTTTAAGGATAGTAACTAAAAAATTTGTTGAATATCTCAAGTCTAAAAATATAAAAATCATGGTATGGACTATAAATGATATTGAAACTTTCAAATATTTAATACAACTCAAAGTTGATGGAATCATTACAGACAGGCCAAAGTTATTATTTGAGACACTAAAAAATAATTAAAGATATTTTCTTGCAAGTCTAGTTATCACTGCATACATTGGAATGATGATAGTTGTCGTAATAAGTAATTCAACCGTAACAGAATAGTCAAGAAAGCTTCTAATAAATGGAGCTATTACAAAAGCAGTAATTGCTCCTAATAAACTATAAAAAATTATAGACTTTGTGCTAAACAGCTTCATGTTTTACTTTTAATAGAACAATACCGCCAAGAACAAATAATAAAATAACAGGCAATAAACCTAATTGGATATTATCAGGCGATAGCGCCACTCCAACAAGTGTGGGACCTATGAAAGCCCCAGCTTTACCAAACATATTAAAGAAACCAAAAAATTCTCCAGATCTTTCAGCTGGAATTATTGTTGCAAAAAAGGATCTTGAACTTGCTTGTATCCCACCTTGCACACTACCAACTAGTGCAGCAAGAACATAAAACTCAATTGCATTAGATAATGTAAGTGAGAATATTATTACTCCAATGTATATCAAGATTGAAAGATTAATTACCAACTTATCATTGTATTTTTCAGCTACATATGCCCATATAAGAGTGAATGGAAATGCAACGAATTGAACTATTAATAAACCAACAATAATTGCACTATTATCTAAGCTCAATAGTTTTGCATACAGCACAGCAGAACTCATTACAGTATGAACCCCATCTATGTACAAGAAAAATGCTAGTAAAAATAAAAATATCTTTTTATTTTCAGAGATAGATTTTATTGTTGAATAAGTTTTCTTAAATGATTCTACAATTACATTGTGCTGAATTTTATGTTGAATATTCTTTTCATCTTTATAAGTGATAGCTAAAGGAAGAAGAAATAAAAACCACCATATAGAAACTGTTAGAAAGGCAAACAAAATTGCTTCAGCAGAGTTCTCAAACCATAAGCTTTCCCAGAACATAAACATTACTGAATTAATTAAAAATAGTAAGCCGCCACCAAAATAGCCCCATGCATACCCTATTCCAGAAATTTTTGAATATCGATTAGGACTTGTAATTTTTACCAAAATTTTGTCATACAAAATATTACCGGCAGAAAAGAAATAATTGGCTACGCCAAAAAAGATTAAAGCAGATACCCACATTCCTGCTTCAGTAAAAAATAATACTCCTACACAAATAATTGAGATCGTTGTGAAAGTTATAAAAATCTTTTTTGTTGACCCATTAATATCTGTTAATGCTCCAATGACAGGTGCGCTTATAAAAAGAAGAAAGTTAGAAAGAGCTATTGTCCATAGTAAGTATGCTGCAGACTGAACTGAGGTTAAATCCCTTCCCCAAAACTCTGGAAAAAATAATGGAAAAAATGCTGCTAAAACAGTTGTAGCAAATGCTGAGTTACCAAGATCGTATGAGATCCATGCTTTTTCAAGTTTAGACATTTTATTATTTTGAAAAATACTATAAATTTATGTAAGTTTACAGGTTAAATCATTAAATATGTTGAAAAGGAATATTTTTTAATATAATTATAAATTAAAGGAGAATGCAAATGGATGATAATACAACTATAAAATACGGAACATTATTTCTTGTTGGAATAGGTGTGATTGTCTTTGTTCTTGGTTTGGGAGCTTACTTATTCTTTTAACCAGGCGGCCAATTAAGCGTTCTGCCTGATAGCAAGTGAAGGTGTAGATGAAATACACTCTGACCTGCTTTAGCACCATTATTTACTACTAACCTAAATGTTTCATCTAAACCTAACTGATCAGCTATTTTTCCTGCTAAAAGCATCAAATGACCTAAGATATCTTGGTCTTCATCTGTAGCATCAGATAATTTAGGAATTACTTTTTTTGGAATTATTAATAAATGGGTCGGAGCTTGTGGGCTGATATCTTTTATTACTATTGATATATCATCTTCATATAATATTTCTGCTGGAATCTCTTTATTAATTATTTTTTCAAATAAAGTTAAAGACATAATTATAAAAACACTCTAAAGAATCTAAAGCCTATATAAAAAATTGCAGCAGTCATTAAAATTGCTAGAAAAATAATTAATAAATCTCTTAATGTTTGAAGAAGTCTACCCTGTCTTCCAGCATTAATTAATTGAAATAATAAATACATCACTGCGATTGTACTTACGACTAAAATAAAAATAGTTAACATAAAATTATCCTAAAATTGAGCCAACGCCGATAACTAAAAAACCTAGTGCTATTCCCCAGCATATACAGGCAATGACATCAGCAATATAAAATCTTACAGTGTTTATGTTAGAAATACCAAGTAAAAAAGGTACAAGAGCTCTTATGGCTGGAACAAATCTTCCTATTAAAACAGTATATGAACCAGTTTTATCTAAGAATTTTTGTGCCCTTTTTACAGCCTTCTCTCGTTTGAGCATAAACTTTGTTGACATCAAGCTTGGGCCAACTGTTTTTCCAAATAAAAAACCAGACACATCTCCAAGATGAGCACCTAGTGCAGCCATTGGGACAATAGCATAAAGAGGCATTAATCCCATACTATATACAAACACGCACACTGAAAATAAAATTGCACTTGAAATAATTAATCCAGATAAAATAAAAGATTCCAAGAACGCAAAGGCAAACACTGCCGCCCATGCGAGTTGTGAGTTTTGAGTTAGAAATGATTCAATTGCTTCAAACATAATTTAAGTAAAGATGATATTTTACTTCAATGTTTTCTAATATTGAGATAAATTAATTAAATACAAACATTAATACCATGATTGAACAATACGATATAAAAGTTAGTAACGAAGATATTGATTTATTAAAGCAAAAGATAGCTCTAACAAGATGGCCTGATGAAATAAATAATAATTGGTCCCATGGTACGGATTTAAATTTTTTAAAAGACCTTGCAAATCAATGGGCCAATGAATTTGATTGGCGCGAACATGAAAAAAAGATCAATGATATTGGAAGTTATAGATTTCAGACTAGTTCTGGTTTAAAGATTCACTATCTTCATGCAAAATCAAATAAGGATAATGCGATGGCCTTAGTTATGACGCATGGCTGGCCAGGTAGTATTCAAGAATTTCTTAAAATTATTCCTATACTCCAGAAAGATAGTCCAATTCCATTGGATATTATTTGTCCCGCCCTTCCCGGGTTTGGTTTTTCTGATAAACCAACAAAAGTTGGAATGAACTCGGGTGAAATAGCAAAATTGCAACATGAATTAATAATGGCGCTAGGTTATAAGAAATATGTTGTTCAAGGTGGTGACTGGGGTGCAACTATAAGTAAATGGATGGCGGAATTATTTCCAGAGAATTGCATAGGGCTTCATTCAAATATGGTTCTTGCTTGGCCACCAAGCGATCAAGATGATCCGATGGAGGGAGTTACAAAAGAAGAAGAATTATTAATGGGAAATTATGAAAAGTATAAGCAAGAAGGATTTGGGTACTATGAAATCCAAAAAACCAAACCTCAAACTTTAGGCTATGGGCTGAATGACTCACCAGTTGGTCTTGCGGCATGGATTGTGGAAAAGTTTTATGGCTGGTTTGAAGGTGAAGAAAATAAACTTGTCGTAAGTAATGATGAAGTATTAGCAATTATTTCTCTATATTGGTTCTCTCAATCAATAACATCCTCAACAAGAATATATAAAGAAAATGGTGATTTTGGTTTTTCATTTGAAAAAATTCAACAACCTATGGCTGGAGCGCTGTTCAACAGAGACCTGATAGCTCCACCAAGAGTATGGGCTGAGAAAATTTATAATATTGTTCAATGGAATACTCATCAAGGAGGTCACTTTGCAGCACTTGAACAACCTGAGACCCTATCAAAAGATATTATTAGTTTTCTTGATAAATTAGATATTTCTTAACTTCTGATAAAGATAAGAGTTTAAAGTTTTCTTTAGGAAGAGTATTTTCACCAGTATTCTTTCCATCTTGCACAACTAACAATCCATTTGGAAAATCATCATTAAGATAAGTATTTACGATTTCTAAACCATCAGTATCTGTAACCCCATCAATAAAAGAATCTTGGGTAATCTTAAAAGAACCAATAAATTTATGCGGCTTATTTCTATCATAAATATTAAATGTGCTGTTTCCCTGTGAAGATGCAATAAGGTAGCCATCATTTGATGTTGTTTTTAATAAAGCTAAGCCTTCAGGGTCTCCAACAACATTCCCATTTCTATCATCTATATTGATCTTGTTTGTAAGTAACAAATCCTTTGATAAGGAATATGATCTAATGACACCTCGCTCATTTTCTTCAGAAATAAAAAGTTTATTATTTTCATCGTCAAATACACATCCTTCCGATTCAGATGCATTGCTATTATTAAAGGTATTCATAATCTCTAGATTATTATTAGAGAATTTCCAAAGTTTAACCCTAGGTCCTTTTGCCTCTGTTACAAACACTATTATTTCTTTATTGTTTATTAGGCCTCCGCATACTCCGTAAGCTAAAAAATTAACCTTATCAAAAAAGTGAGGCTCTTCATCAATACTAAAATCTCCTTCCATTGATTTTTGATGCAGATATGAATTTTTATAAACCCATACATTAATATTATTATTAGCTGAATCAGTTCCAAAAATATATGTCATATCATTATGAGTTCTAAGATCGATATTATTAATACTTCCTGCATTTGAAAAACCAATGGTTTCTCCTTTTAAGTTGTATGAATATATGCCGTTATATTTATCTGTTCCAAATATTATTGATAAATTAGGATCATTTTTATTTAACCATATTGCAGGGTCATCAGCGTTTCCATTAAATTTTACTTGCGGCGTTTCAAATATTGCAGAAATTGAAAACTCTTTTAATGCATATAAATTATGAACATAAAAAATCAATATGAATAAGAATAAAAGGTTGAAAGATTTTGTTCTTAACATTGATTTAACTTGATTGATTTACCCAATTAAGCATATAGGCATATGCTGCTCTATTTGCTTCAATTTTTCCTACCTCATTTAAATCGCCATTTTCTCTAGTGTTTAATGAAAAAATAGAAATTATGATCTGAGTAAATACTCTAAATACGCCATCTTTATTAAAAAACTGTGGTAGTTCAATATTACTTTCGATGAATTCTTGAACACAAGATGATAATTCATTAAAGGGTTCTTTTGTTACTGGTAGAGAAGTTGTATTTGAAAGCACTAGAGATTGCGCGGCAGCAGATGATAAAAAATAATTATGAATAATCTCAACAGATCTCATAACTATTACGGATAGTTCACTAGAATTAATATCTGATGATTTGATAGAAAAATCTTTCGCAAGGTCTAATAAATATTTTGTTGCTAAGGCAGCTTTTATTGATTCTGGAGTTTGAAAAAATTTGTAAGTTGAAGTTCTTTTTAAGCCGGATACTTTTGAAATATTTGCAATTGTTACTGAATCAATTCCATCTTCTAATAAAATATTTTCAGCAGTAGTTAATATAACCTCAATCCTTTTTCTGCTTCTTTCTTGTTTAGGCGCTTGATCCATAAATTTATTATGGACAAATGTTGAGAAAAGTAAATCAGATAAAAGTAAAAAGGGGCTATAAACCCCTTTTATAAATTAAAACTTATATTCAAATCCTACAGAAACATATTCTGCATTCTTAGATGTTTTATCACTCTCTAAATCTGAATAATGAAAAAAGACCTTAGCAATTTTAGATATTTTATAATCGTATCCGATTGAGTTTTGCTTACCAGATTCTAACTTTATATCTGAGCTAGCAGTCTGAAGATAGACACTGCCTTTATCTGACACTTTCTTCTTAAGACTTAAAAGATAACCATTTTCAGATACTCCAGTAGAGATTTTTTCAGATGATTGATACATCAAACCAACATCAATACCAAGTGATTCCATTGGAAACATTGTTGTAAATCTTCTACTATCATATCCCTTTCCATTTGAATCTAAAGCAAACGCCAATTTTGCAGATCCGGTTGAATAATTAACTGAATACGATTCAAAGGTTCCTGTTGATTGGCTAATAGAGTTTATAGTTACTTTAAGGCCATCAATTAGTTCTGGTGTTGTATACGCAACAAAACTATTCATCCTATTTTCACCTTGGAATAAATATTTAATATCTGCTCTAGTATCATTAAATAAATCAACTTTTAATTGTGCAACTTTAAAAGCAGTATCATGCGTTCCACTAAACAGTCTTCCAAAATTTCCTTCTAACGCTAAAAATGTGTTTCTTTCTTTGAAGACTTTTTCTCCATCAGCTCTAAATCTTCCATCAGTTGGATCAATCTCATTTTCAATTTGAAAAGAAATTTTTAGACCATTATTAATATCAAACTTACCCTTAATACCTAATCTTGATGCATTATTCTTAAAATCTGTTTCAGAAGATGTATCTTTATCAGCACTTTCATAACTTACATTTATCTTTCCATAAAAATCAGATTCGGATAGTAAATTTAATGATGAAACACTCAAAAAAGTTATACATAGATACTTAATATTTATAAATTTCATAATTTTTAAACACCAAAAACGAATCTTAGTAAGAAATAGAATATTATTGTTAAAGTCGCGCCAGCTGGAATCGTAACAAGCCATGACAATATAATTCTTCCAATTGATCCTAGATCAAGATGTGATACTCCTTTAGCAAGACCAACACCAATAACAGCACCAACCAAAGTATGTGTTGTTGATATTGGAAAACCAATGTATGTTGCTGCAACAACTGTAGATGCTGCCGCCATTTCTGCTGAAAAACCAAGACTTGGTGTTAAATGAGTTATCTTACTGCCTACCGTCTTAATCACTCTACCGCCAAGCATGGCAAGTCCAAATACAATACCTGCACCACCAATTAATAGAACCCAGGGACTGACTGCAGCTTTTGCACCAATTGCGCCTTCTGAAGCAACGCTAATAATAGCAGACATTGGGCCAATTGCATTTGCGACATCATTGGAACCATGAGCAAAAGCCATGGCAGATGCTGTCACAATCATTAAAATTGCGAATGCTGACTCAACGCCATATTCTCTTATTTTTTCTTTATTTAAATTCAATAATATTGCTGTAACAATAGTAACTAAAATACCAAAGCCGATTGTAACTAGCACGACTTCATTGTCTGTTAAGGGAAGTCCGACATGCTTCAATCCTTTTCTTGCAGTTACAAGACCTATAACTACTGCGACAAAAAATCCATAAAAAGGTATCAAAGATACTGCTGCTTGTTCAGGATCTCTTCTATCTAAAATTAATTTTTTTGCACTTAGAAAAATACAAAAAGCCATTGTTCCTGATACTGCCGGTGAGACAACCCAGCTTGCTGCAATGGTTCCAACCTTTCCCCATGAAACAGCTGCAAAACCCATAGAAATAATTACGAAACCTACTATTGAGCCAACTATTGAATGAGTTGTTGATACAGGCCATCCTCTTGAGCTTGCAATTAGCAACCATGTAGCTGCAGCAAATAATGCCGACATCATTCCGATTATAAAAATATTCTCTTGTCCGACATATAAATCAGGTGAAACTATTCCCTTACGAATAGTTGAAGTTACTTCACCACCAGCAAGGTAGGCTCCTAAAAATTCGAAAATAGCTGCAATAAATATTGCTTGTTTAAATGTAATTGCTTTGCTTCCAACAGAGGTTCCCATAGCATTTGCAACATCGTTGGCGCCAATACCAAATGCCATAAAAAAACCAGCAAATGCTGCTATTAGTAGAATTATCGTTGGATCTAAAAATAAATTTTCCATAATTTAAAATAGTAAGTTAAATACGGATTTAATTTAACAGTTGATGTGTTACAGATATGTGACTATAAAGAAAATTTTATGTAATAAATTTTAATTATTTGAATAAAAGCGTCGTTACTTGTTGGTTATCAATATTAGAATAAATAACATTCGTTAAAGCTTTATTGACTTTCATTGATAAATCATCAGAGAGTACGATTGAACTTTTTAAACTTTCAGTTCTAAATGTTAGTTTAATAGTATCTTCTATTTCCTCGATTTTGACATCTGATACTTGGGTTGAAGGATACGACTCTATTACTGATTTAATTTGGTTTATTCCTAATAATGAACTAATTTGACTTCTTTCTAATACCGAAGCCTTAGATACAACATATTCATAATCAGACTTTGCTTTATATAGTTTCTTATTTGAAAAATTTAAATCTTTAATAATATTATTTAAAAGAAAAAATACTAGGAATATAAAGATTAATAATATAGTTAGGAATATTAGATTCTTTTCTCTTGGTTGTAGATTGTTAAATATATTATTCATCATCAAGTTTTATGCTTATTTTTCCAGAAATGGTGTTGTCTGATATTTGAACATCTTCTTTTAATACTGAGATATTAAATCTATCAGAGATATTTTTTATAAGTTTGTATTGGGTCTGAGGTATTTCTTTAATAGTGATTATTGCGATATTGGTACTAAAATTTATATTTACTTCACTAATAAATTTTTCTCCTATAGCAGTCATAAAATCTAAATTATCAAATTTAGATTCATTCAAAGTCTGTGATTGAAATGAACTAGGTATTTGATTAATTAATTGATCTATTTGAATTCTAGGGGTAACTACCCTCTTTGTATTTTTGTCTATCTTTTTAAAAATATTAAAAGTTTCTAATTCATAAATATTTGTGTATTTGTTATTTTGAGCTATTAAGAAATAAGGCAACAAAATACTCGCAGCAATAAGACCTAAACATAAATATAATTCAGATTTACTGAAATTTAATTTTGAATATATATTCCTAAGAGAAAAATTAAATTTATATAAGTTAGGTAACTCTAAAAAATTATTATTAGCAAAATCATTTAATGAAAATTTATTTTTATTTTCATAATCTTTTAAGCACTCAACAGAATTATCTTTTTGTAAGTATAGAAATGGGCTGAAATCAGGATTTGATTCTTTTATAACATCTATATATTGGTCTATAGAACCACTATCAACCGAACTGCCAGTGCCATCGCTAAAAGAAAACAAATATGAGTCATTAAACTCAGTTATATGATCAGAATCCTTATTATGATTAATAAAGTAATCTGGAATTAGAATTACTTTGCATTTTAATGAATTTAATATTCCATTTAACTTTTTATATATAGACTTATCAATAACAAAGCCATGGTTATCAAAAACAAAAAATTCATTATCTGAAACTTCGCTAACAATATCAGTATCAATATCAGAAATAAAATTTGCTATATTGTTTTGATTTGAAGTTTTAGGATTCTTTTCAAATTTATAGCTACTAACAAGGGAAGAAGGTATTAAATATATCAAGATATCTTTATGGGACAGAGAGTTAAATTCATGCAAATCAGAAGTCTTGTATATTTTTTTATACTTATCATTGCTTTTACAAAAAGATAAATTTTTTAGAGTAGCGTCAGTTGGATATGTGATATAAGTACTCATTAAATACCATTATAAATTCTTGAAATAATATAGCCATTTTTATTATTTTCATAAATCATCTTACTTATAGAGGTTGCGATATATTTATCAAATTTAACTGTAGTAGTAATTTCAAATATATTTGAAGAATATAAAATATTGCCATAAGGAGAGCTAAAATCTAATTCTGGAAAAGCTTTTTCAAACGTAACAAAATTATCAAACCCTTCTTCTGGAATGTTATCAATTATATATTCTGCATTCTTTAGGCTAATGTTTGGAAATATTGAGCTTATAAGGTAAGCATCATCAATTGAAAGTGTATTTATATTAAATGAAAGGTTTGATGCTGATGGTAATGCGCAGAAATATTGTTTAAATATGTCCCAATTGATTTGTCTTATTGCAGGAATGCTTTTTAATTCGTCAATTGACACTATTAATCTCATAGCGCTGTATTCTCTTGGATTATGCAATGGACCTGAATAATAATAATCCTCTAAACCATAAGCTCTTGGATTTGAATCTTTATCAATCCAATCAATTATTTGATCAATTGCTTCTTCAGTAACATTATTTTCTACTTCAGCTAAATACATCAATCTTTTAAAAGCATTTATAGATTTTTCATTTTCAACGTAATTACCTTTAGTGAAAGAAACTAATGAATTAATATTAAAACAGCTAGAAGCATCAGATACCCTGCTTATAACTTCTGCATCATTAATATTTAAAATAAAATCATTATTTAGAATTGGGTTTTGTTTGGTTAATTTAGCAGAATTAAATTTAAACTCTTTTTTTATCTTATCTTTTGATAGAGATTCTATATTTCTAAAAATATTAATAGCTAGGGTTTGAAACTCTATATATTGAGCTCTTTTTAATGAGATTAAATATTTATTTCCAAATAAAACTGCTATAGAAGAAAGCAAAAGAACTATTAGTAAAATTGATATTAAAACAATGCCTTTATTCTTATGGTGCATATTCAATATTTGGTTCGATTATCCATAAATAATCTTTGTTATCTTTTTTAAATTCAAACTTAATTAGTTCAGGTATTTTTCTTTCTGTTAATGGGTTTATGGGCCATTTTTGGTGCCATTGTTGCTCAAACATAAATGCAATATTTATATCTGAGAGACCCTCTATTAAATTTGAATCTATATATTCATTTACGTTATAGGGATTGGATGAATAAAATTGTTTTCTTTTAAGGACGTCGTCTTCTAATACATATTCAATTCTTTTTATTGGTGAGATGTCATCTGAAATAGATTTTATTTTAGTATTAAAAAATATTCTCTTATCAGCATTGTTTCCCACAAAGGTTCCTTTTATCTGATTTCCATAATTATCTCTTAATGGAACATTAATTATTTGCCTTATATCTCTTCTTAAAATAATAGAAGAAAAATTTAATGTTCTTGCTGATTGCAGTCTTTGTGATGATATTCGCTCTGTTTCTAATGATGATTGAAGAATATTAGAAGAGATTATTGCTATCATTGAAAGAATAATTAATGAAACAAGAATCTCAATTAATGTGAAACCTTTATTCATTTATTAAGAAGCCTTTGGTTTGGTATATATATTTTTCTTCACCTTGGTGTCGAACTAAGATCACGTATTCATAAAATTCGTCACGTTCACTATTTGTAATAGATTCGTTCCAATGCCAATCTATTCCACCCATGACCATTTGGCCATTTCTTTGAAGGGGTTTTAGCGGTTTTTCAATAGTATTAATTAACGCAATTCTGTTGTTTGCAACTTCTTTTGCAAGATATCTTTGTTCAAGGTCATAAGATGATACTGCAGTTGATATTATTAAGTTATATATGGTGATAACTGAAATACTTAAAATAAATAATGCAACCACAACCTCTATCAAACTAAATCCTTTATCTATAGGTTTAATAATTAACGACTTCATTATTAATTTTTCCATTATTATTTATAACTATTCGTTGAATGTATTCTTCATAATATATATCTATTATTCCCCCTGAATTTTCGCCTGATGGGTAAAATACTAATAAAGGTGTTTTATATTCCTTTTCACCGAGCTCAATTTTAGTTCCGTCTAAAAATTTAAAGGTCTTCTTTAAAGATTGAGTATCTACCCATGATGATTTATTCAAATCTTTAATTATTTTTTGTTTATCTTCATCTAACAAATAAGCAGCATATTGCTCATTTGCATTAAAGTACCAACCAATTATATTGCCAGTAACTATACTCTCTTCAGTTAAGAAATTAATATTATCTTCAATGGTATTAACTTGTTTAGTAACTGAACTTAATGAACTAAAGTTTAAGATGACTAAGGTTGTTGTGATTCCTATGATAATTAAAGCAACAAGTATCTCAACTAGCGTAAAGCCTTTATTCAATTCCTTATTACTGCATCCAATTACCAAAATCAGCATCCTCACCTGATCCACCCTGAATACCGTCTGCACCTAGAGTATATAAATCATATTTTGCTGACCTTCTAGGAGGATGTTCATATATATACTCTCTGCCCCATGGGTCTTTTGGTATTGAGGATATATATCCGCCTTCAGGGTATAAAAAAGTATTTTTTAATTCTGAATGAGGGGTTACTAATGCATCCAAACCTTGGGACGTTGATGGATATGTTAATTCATTAAATTTATACAATTCCAAAGCCTTACTTGTATTAGTCATATCTGCTCTAATTTTTTCAAGATTCGCTCTCTGAAAAACTGGGTCCACACTCACAACCACAATTGTTGCTAAGATTCCTAAAATGACAAGAACAGCCATTAGTTCAATTAAAGTAAATCCTTTTTTTAAATTTTTCATATTGCTAATGTATTCATCTGCATTATAGGTATAAGTATAGCTAGAACAATCATCATTATAAATCCGCCCATCAAAATAATTACAACAGGTTCAAGTAATGATAGAAATATAGCCCTCTTATTTTCAATCTCAGATTTCATAAAAATAGAAACTTTTTTAAACATCTTAATTAAATTTCCAGATCTATATCCGCTAGAGATTAATTGAATAAAGATATCTGGAAAAATTGCATCTTTTTTTAAAGCGTTAATAAAATCCTTACCTTCAATAACATCTTTTTTTGCATCTAAAACTACACTTGATAGATATTTATTATTAAAAATCTTAGAGCACTCTTCTAAAGCAACATCTAAATTTGTACCTGATGCAAGAAGTAATTCCATTGTGCTCGAGAACCTTTCTAATTCAGAATCTAGAATAAAGTTTCCTATCAAAGGGATATTAAGTATTTTTTTATGAACATTTATTTTGTTCTTTTTATCTTTAACATAGTTCTTATATGAGTAATAAATACCAACACCCAAACAAAGCGAAATAAGTAAAATCGGAATAATATTGTTTGATATTCCTAATAATAATTTGGTTATAAAAGGTAGCTCAGCACCTGCCTTTATGAATTGACTGATAACCTTTGGAAGCACAAATGCTAACAAAGATATAATTACAACTAAAGAGAAACCAATAAGAATTATAGGATAGGTCAAAGCGGAAACAACTTTTTGTCTTATGGATGAACTTTCTTCAAGATAATCTGCCAATCTAGTAAATACCTTGTCTAAATTTCCAGATGCATCACCTGCTGAAACCATTGATGTGTATGTATCTGAAAAGACGCCTGGATATTTTTTCATTGAATTGCCAAGTCTTTTTCCTTGAATAATATCTTCTTTAAGATTAAAGAGTATATAAACAAGATTTTTATTTGTTAATTGATTTGCAGTTATTTCTATTGCATCAACTATAGGCGTATTCGCTTCTAGTAAGGTAGCAAGCTGTCTTGTCATAATAACAATATCTTTATTTTTTATTTTTAATGCTTTGCCCAAGTCTTTGGATTCATAAATTTTAAGGGGGGTTAACTGTAAGTCTTTTACTAACCTTCTTGCTTCTCTTTCAGAATTAGCACTTAAAATACCCTTCTTCTTGATACCTGTGTCGGTAATTGCTGTATAACTATATGCTGGCATCTTCTTGAATATTATTAATTCTTATAATTTCTTCACAAGAGGTTACCCCGCTAGTAATTAAATCTACGGATGCTTGATCTATGGATTGATTATCTTTGAAAACATATTCTGAAATTTCATTCTCAGATGCGTTGTTATGAATAAAGTCTTTTAACGTTTTATCAATTTGAATACATTCAGCAATAGCAATCCTGCCCTGATAACCAGTATGATTGCACTCATCACACCCTTTAGCAGAATAAACTGATTTATTTTTGTCTAACCCAAATATATCTATGGATTTAATGCTTGGTTTATCTTTAGTTTTACAATGCGGGCATAGTCGTCTAACCAATCTTTGCGAAATGATTGTTCTTAGACTTGAAGCTAATAAAAATGATTCAATTCCCATATCTCTTAATCTTGTTATTGCTGCCACAGCGCTATTTGTATGCACTGTTGATAATACAAGATGTCCTGTTAAGCTTGATTGAATTCCTATTTGGGCTGTTTCAATATCCCTCATTTCACCTACCATTACAATATCTGGATCTTGTCTAAGAATTGCTCTTAATCCTTTAGCAAAGGTATAGCCTGTCTTGTTATTCACCTGGGTCTGGCCTATTCCATTTAATGTATATTCAATCGGATCTTCAACAGTAAGAATATTCTGAGAAGAGTCACTTAAATAACGTAATCCTGCATATAATGTTGTAGTCTTTCCTGATCCTGTTGGTCCAGTAAAGAGTATTATTCCTTCAGGATTCTTTAAAGAAGATTTGTAGTTAGCTAAAATTTTAGGTGGTAATCCAAGGTCATCTATATTTATTTGAGCAGCTTGTTTGTCTAAAATTCTTAAAACTATTCTTTCACCATAAGATGATGGAAGAGAAGATACCCTAACATCAACACTCTTGTCACCTAATGAAAGTGATACTCTTCCATCTTGTGGTAATCTTCTTTCAGATATATCTAAACCAGATATGATTTTTATCCTTGAAATTAAGACAGAAGCAATTTTGCTATCTTGTCTAAGAATTTCTTTTAAAATGCCATCAATCCTAAAACGAATGGCAATATGGTCTTCATATGGTTCAAAATGTATGTCTGATGCCCTGCTTTTTATAGCTTGACTAATAATGCCGTTAATTAGTTTAATTATTGGAGTGTCATTATTTCCACTAAGTAAATCTTCAGTGGCATTAATGCTTCCTGCAAAATCTTGCAAATCAAATTCATCCGAAAGTTCTTCAGATATATCATTTTGGTGATTTGTTGCAGCAAACGAATTTGTTAAAATTTCATTAAACTTTCCAGGATCACAAAGTTCAAATTTAAAACTTGAGTTAAGAAATCTTTGAACTTCTTGATAGAGATTTTTAGAAAGTTTCCTTGGAGATGTTACAAGGTATCCATTTTTTGTTTTTGAAGCGATAACATTATTTTCTTTAACAAAATCATATGGCAACACATCTGATTTAATGTTTTCATTAATAACTTCGTCCATCGTTATTCTTTAGACTTAGTTAGGTCGATAATCTTCTTATTGTTGGATTCTTGTTGAGCCTTAATATAGTTATATTTTTCTAATGAAATCTCATTAGCTGTATCAGAGTTAATAAGAATTGTTGGTTTAAGAAAAACCATAAGGTTTTTTGTATTAGTTGTAGAGGATGAGGATTGAAATATTTTTCCTAATAATGGAATTGATCCTAATACCGGAACCTTTGAAACTACCTCTTGGATGTCTTCATCTATAAGTCCACCTAAAACAATTATTTGATTATTATCAACCAAAACAGTTGTCTCAATTTCTCTCTTATTTGTAATTAAGTCTATGCCGCTTTGAGCTACGCCAGCTACTCCTGAGACACCTTGTTTGATATTTAATATTACCGAGGCGCCTTCATTGATTTGTGGAGTTATTTCTAACTCAATGCCTACTTCTTGTCTTGATGTGGTTCTAAAAGGATTAGAATTATTTGTTCCCAAACTTTCTCCAGTTGTAATTGGAATTTCTTGACCTATAAAAAGTCTTGCAGGCTCATTATCCATAGCAAGTATTGAAGGTGTAGATAAGATATTTGAGTCCGTATCTTCTGCAATTGCATTAAGAATACCTACAAAATTATCTTCTCCTTTTGTCAGATCTCCAAATCCAGCAACTAGGCCCTGTGTATTTAATAATGATGAAATTGCAGTATTTGTAAGAGTTACGTCTTGATCGTCAGCTTGAGCACCAGTTATTGCTAATAAATCAGCTCCCGATCCTGAGAATCTTGTTATTCCAATTGGTATACTGTCCTCATCATTGCCTGAATATATTGCCTCAACCCCTAAACTTTTTGCTGCTTTTTCAGAAAGATCTACAACAATAGCCTCTACAAGAACTTGCGCTCTTCTAATATCTAATTTTGAAACAATATTTCTAATTGAATTCAAATTTTCTTCAGGCGATGAAATAATTAAAGAATTAGTTTTATCATGATGTGTAATTACAGTCTTTTGTCCCTCAGCATCAGAAATAAAACTTCCTGAAATAGAATTTAAGATAGATGATATGTCGGCAGCTTGGGCATATTTAAGATAAATAACATTTATTGAATCATCAGAAGTAATATCTTGGTCTAATGAATTTAATGTAGATATAACATTATTAGTAATTAAATCATTTGCAGATAAGATCACTGAATTTGATGGTGCGAATGGAATAGCTATAAATTGATTGATCGTTGGATTATTTTGTGTTTTTAGTCTATCTAAAATTCTTACGGCTTCTATAGATGAGAGATTATCTAATTTTATTATTGTGATCTTTGCAGTGTTATTTTTGTCCAAGTCTTCTAATAAGTTTCTAATCCTAGCAACATTACTTGCGCGATCAACCAATAAAATTGAATTAATTGATGTAATAGCTGACAAATGAGATTGTCTACTAGAGATAGGTTTAATCATTGGCAAGATTTCATCAGTAGATCTATTTATTAATGGAATAACCGCAGTCTCAAAGCTACCATTTGAATAGTTTGATGTGTCATCTCTTGTTGCTTCATTTTCAGGAACAACTCTTAAAAAACCATCTTCAGATATAGCACCAAATCCATTTACTTGAATTGTTCTTAAATAAACATCCCATACTTGATCTCTATCTAGATTTGCATTTGAATAAATTGTGACTTTACCTTTAACCCTAGGGTCTAAAATAATTGTTTTTTTTGAAAATTGGGCTATGTCTTGAGTAACCTTTTTAATATCAACATCTTCATAATTTAGAATAAATGTTTCTTGAGCACCCAAATTGGTAAACAATGTAAAAATAACAATTAAGAATAGATTTTTTAAAATCTTATTCATAATTGCTTACCTACTAGGTTCTCAATCTTGTATAACTTTTCTTTATTTTTAAAAATCACTTCATCTTGTGTAACATTAATAAGCTCGTATGCACCTTCTAGCATTTCTCCTTTATAAACTACATATTCCTTACTACCTTTTTTTAAAATTACCGAAGAGTCATTTATACCTGATCTATATCCGATTAATTCATAATCAAATGATGGAATTTTAGAAATGTCATTTTCTGATTCACTAAAAGAAGTATTAGATGCGGTGAATGCAAAATCAGTCATATTAGTAATATTAATTTCTTTTATTTCTGGTTTATTTGAAAAAGAAATGAGAAAAGTTATTAAAAGCGCGAAAGTAATCAGCGCCAAAACTGATATCAATATTTTCTTTGTTTTTATATAGTCCATAATAAAAAATGAGCTAATAATTTTAGCTCATTTTCTATTATGTAGCACTTTTATCTGATTCCAGAAATTCTGATAACTTTATTGAGCCTTCCGGATTTCATGAATCTGTGAATTTTATTCCAAATTGTTTTAACCATGTTTAGCTCCGTATTACATATATGTAACATATATGTGACATTTGTGTGACATATTAATATATTACTAATTATATGTAAAGTGCTTATTTATTGGGTTTTTGGGAGTGAAAACCAGAAAATAGAACCAGTTTTCTCTTTAGAATCAATCCCAACATCGCCGTTTAAATTATTTACAAGGTGTTTAACAATAGCCAATCCTAGCCCACTCCCTTGATTATCAGTAGCTCTGGCCGATGCAGTTCTATAAAATCTACTAAAAATATGATCTTGATCCTCTTCTGATATACCAGAGCCACTATCAGCTACCATAACTTTTATATATTTTTCATCATTTTCTGTAAAAATTTCAATATCGGATCCTTCATCCGAATATTTAATAGCATTATCAATCAAATTATTCATAATTCTTTCTATTGCTTGAAGATCGCCTTTGATTAAACCTTCATGATTTGGTTTATATAATATATTTATATTTTTTTTCTTTGATAAATTAGAAATAGAGCCAATAAAATTTTCAAAAAATTTATTTAAGTCTATTTCCTGGAAGTTTAACTTTAATTCCCCGTATTCTATTCTAGACAGATCTAGTAGTGACGATACCATATCTGTAAGTCTCTCTGCATTATGAAGAATAGCCTTTGCAAATACTTTTGCTTGTTTTTTATCATCCAACGCACTATCGATTAATGTTTCTGAATTTGCTCTTATAACACTAACAGGGGTTCTTAATTCATGTGATAGGTTTGAAATAAAATCTCTTCTCATGGAACTAAAGCTTCTTAATTGAGTTATATCATGAAGTACTAAAATATATTCTTTTGTATTTTTAGATTGGTTCATTGTTCCAAGAACCCATCTTGTAGTTTTATCACTTAATTCAATTTCAAACTCAATATCATCACTTTTTTCTTTTTTTGCCCTTCTAAATAAATAGTCTAAAGAATGGATACCTAATTCGGTAATATTTCTACCTGAAACCTTTTCAAGATTTAATATTTGAGAAAATTGTTCATTCTCAAAAGTTATATTTCCATCTTCATCAATAACGACTATACCGTCTCCTAGATCATCTAAAACATAACCATATTGATCTCTTTGCTTTGAAGTAAAACTTACTTTTGATTTTAATCGGGTGAAAATTTTATGGATATTGATAAATTCTTTTATCATTTATTGGTCTGGAGATCGTGAAAACTTATAACCTACGCCTCTTATAGTTTGAACATACTTTCCCATGCTCCCGAGTTTTTCTCTTAATCTCTTTATATGTGTATCAACAGTTCTTGTTGTAACTTCAGCACTATAACCCCAAACATCAGCCAATAATTGTTCTCTAGATTGAACTCTGCCCCTTCTATCGACCAGTTGAATAAGAAGTTTAAATTCTAATGCGGTTAAATTAACTAAATCACCATCTACGTATACCTCATGAGAATCGATATCAATTTTTAAATCTCCAAATTGTCTATCTATCTCAACTATATCCTTCTTGTTATCTCCTCTTTTTAACACAGCTTTTATTCTTAAAATAAGCTCTCTTACGCTAAATGGCTTTGTTACATAGTCATCTGCCCCAAGCTCAAAACCTACTACTTTATCAACCTCATCATCTTTGGCTGTTAATATAATAATTGGTAAATTTTGCACATTAGGATCAGATTTCATTTTTTTACATAAATCTAACCCTGAACCATCAGGCAACATTAAGTCTAAAAGTATTAAAGATAAATTATTTGAATAAATTAACTGCTCAGCCTCTGCAATAGATGCAGCGGTCAGCACAGAGTAACCCTCGCGACTTAAGTTATACTCAAGATTCTTACGAATATCGGGCTCATCTTCAATTATTAATATCTTTAAACTCATAAAATAATTATTGGATTATCATTTTTACTCTTTTTTTAGGATTTTTAAAGTAAAAGAATAAAAATTAATCCTTGGTGAACATTTTCCTTAAGGCAGGTTTATCAAACTTACCTGAAGCTACTAATGGTAAATTAACTGAAGAGAATTCTATGATTGCTGGAATTTTAAATGCAGCTAATTTATTTGATAAGAATTGAACTAATGTATCTTTGTCTAATTTCGCCCCTTTTTTAAGATAAATGGCAGTGCATAAGATTTCGCCTAATCTTTCATCCGGTATTCCAAATACACATGCTTCAAGAACATCTGGATGTTCATAAATCGCATTTTCTACTTCAGGGCATGCTATATTTTCTCCACCTCTGATTACCATATCTTTAATACGGTCAAGTATAAATAAGAATGGGCCTTCAAATTTACCCATATCCCCTGACCTAAACCATCCTTCATTATTCATGCATTCTGAAGTTGCTTCTTCGTTTTTCCAATAACCTAACATATTTGACTCTGATCTAATGGCAATTTCACCGATTTCACCCTCAGGCAGTTCGTTCCAGTTCTCATCAAAGATTTTAATTTCAGTTAATGGTGGAACAACTCTACCAGCTGTAGATGGATGAGAAACATATTCATCACCATTAGCTAGAGTTCCTAATGCATTAGTTTCAGTTAACCCATAACCAATACCAGGTCGACCTTTAAAATTCTCATCCAACAACTTAACATGTTCTGCAGGCCTAGGACCCCCTCCGCCACCAAGAGTTCTAAGTGAAGATAAATCATATTTTTCTCTATCAGGATGATTTAATAATTCCCATGTTTGCGTAGGCACTCCAGTTATGTCTGAAACCTTCTCTTCATGAATAAGCTTGATAGCATCTCCAGCATCCCATTTTTTCATCATTACAACTTTTCTTCCGACCAAAATAGACATCAAAAAGGCTACATGACTTCCGGTAGCATGAAATAACGGAACACATAAAAGAATTGAAGATTCTGAGCTTGCTAATGGAGTTGAATCATTGCCCATTATTTTTTCTCTTTCGCTAAGAATGGTTGACATACAAGCCCAGCTAAACATTGAAGAGATAACCCCTCTTTGAGAGGATAAAACACCCTTTGGCTTACCTGTAGAACCAGATGTGTAATAGATAGTAGCCTGGTCATCGCGGCTTATTTCAATATCCGGCCATTCGCTTGAATGATCTTTAATAAATTCAGAGAAGGAAATGAAGTTATCATCAGGGGTATAACTAGTAATAATTTTTTTTACATCTTTTAAGTTTTCCAATCCCTGTAATCTTTTTTGATCACCAAATAATAACTTAGCTTCTGAATGCTCAAGTGCATATATAACTTCATCAGGAACCCACCATGAATTTAAAGGAACACATACCGCTCCTATACCTGTAATCCCCATATATGCAAATATAAACTCTGGATTATTTTGCATACAGATAGCAACACGATCTCCCTTTTTAATTCCTTCTGATATTAATGCATTTCCAACCTGAGCGGCCTTAGCTATTACATCTTTATATAAAAATCGTTCAGAGTCATAAATTAAAAACTCTTTATCAGCATGCAATAGTCCAAAATCAAAATAACCTCTTAAATTATCTGGAAAAGAAGCATACTCACGCAGCGATATACCTTTAGAATTTGTATATTCTCTTGTTTCAAACAATTGACCAGAAGACGTTAATTGTTCTGTTATATCTTTAAATAATATGTTTGGATCTTTCATTTATTTAATTACTATTATTAATATTTTGTTTTAGATTAGTTATTATAACGATAGTATTATTAGTATTGGAAATAACTAATATTAATTAATAATTTTAATATTTAAAGGGGGAATGGTATGAATTTAGATTTTGCTTCAGTATGGGAGATGATTTCAGACATTATTCCAGATAATGATGCACTGATATGCGGCGAAGATGTCGTTTCATGGAAAGATTATGATTTAACATCTAGCAAAATTGCTACAGCTCTTTCAGAGGCTGGCCTATCAGCCAATTCAAAAGCTGGACTATATTTAAATAATTCTAATGAGTATCTTGTTTGCCAAAATGCTATTTTTAAGATTGGTGGGGTCCCTATTAATGTTAACTATAGGTATGTAGAAGAAGAACTAATATATCTTCTAGATAATTCAGACTCAGAAGCAGTTTTTTATCACGCATGTTATGGAGATAGAATTAATAAGATTTCAAAATCATTACCAAATGTAAAAGCTTGGATTGAAATCTCTGATGGCACTGAATCTAAATTTGAAGGTTGCCTAAAATATGATGATCTTATAAATGATTGTCAGCCTATGGAAAGAATCCATAGAGATCCGAATACAATCTATATGTTGTATACGGGTGGAACCACAGGAATGCCAAAAGGTGTTATGTATAAACAAGGTGAATTCCTGGTATTTTTATTTAGAACTTTAAAGGCCATGGGATATGAAGTTCCAGAAGATATTAATAACCTAGAACAAAGAATTATTGATCAAAAAGAAAATAATAATTTTGTAAAAAGTCTTGTTGGCTGCCCTCTTATGCATGGTACAGGTATGTGGTTAGGAGCTTTCCTTCCTCTGCTTTTGGGCGGAACGGTTATTACAACACCAAATTTAGGATTTGATGCAAACCAGCTTTGGACGCAAGTTGAGGATAAAAATGTAACTAATATTGTGATAGTTGGTGATGCTTTTGCAAAACCTATGCTGGATGCCTTAGATGCAGCTGAATCATCCGGGAAACCATATAACATAAGTACTGTTCAAACAATTATTTCTAGTGGTGTTATGTGGAGTGAGGATGTTAAGAATGGACTTTTAAAACATCATGATATGTTTTTAATGGACACTATGGGTTCCACTGAAGGCGGTATGGGTAGTTCAGTATCTACGAGAGATAACCCACCAAAAACTGCAAAATTTTCAATTAATCCTGGTGTCATAATTATGGCTGATGACGGAGAAATCTTAGAACCAGGATCAGATAAGATTGGTCTTATTGGGACTAGTGGTTTGGTACCTGTTGGCTATTATAAAGATGAAAAAAAATCTGCCGAAACTTTTAGAGAAGTTAATGGAACTAGATATAGTTTTCCTGGAGATTATGCAAAACTTGAAGCTGATGGAACCATAACATTATTAGGCAGAGGAAGTAATTGTATAAATTCTGCAGGTGAAAAAATCTACCCAGAAGAGGTAGAGGAAGCAATCAAAAGAAACGATGAAGTCTTTGATTGTCTGGTAGTTGGTGTAGATGATGATAAATTTGGTCAAAGAGTTGTCGCAGTTGCATCTTTAACTGAAGGGTTTGAGATTTCAGAATCTGAGCTTATTGAATCAACCAGAACGTTTATTGCAGGATACAAATTACCGAAAAAACTAATACTTGTAGACAACGTTCAAAGGGCTCCAAATGGAAAAGCAGATTACAAATGGGCAAAAGAAATTGCAAATAAGCATACTAACTAAAAAACAAATCTCATGTTTTTTTATTATTTTCATTGCTTCATTTAATTTATATTCATTTGAACCAATATCATACCTAAAAACATTAGGATATGAGCCTGCTCAAAAAGAAATGGCTATCAGTCCTAATGGAATGATTACTACTCAACACTTCTTAGCAACTGCTGTCGGTGAAAAAATACTAAATAAAGGTGGCAATGCCTATGATGCATCAATTGCAATAGCATTTACTCTAGCAGTTGTATTGCCCAGAGCAGGAAATATAGGCGGAGGTGGCTTTATGGTTATGTTCGATGAGAAAACCAATAAGCCATACTCTATAGATTATAGAGAGAGAGCGCCTATATTGTCTTACCGTGATATGTATTTAAATGATGATGGTTCATTTAATGAGTTAAAACTCTCTACATTTGGATATTTAGCAAGTGGTGTTCCTGGAACAGTTGCGGGCCTCTGGGAGGTGCACAAAAAATTTGGGTCTTTGCCATGGCATGAACTCCTGGAAGATGCAATTTTTTATGCTGAAAATGGTTTTGATATTACTCCATATATGGCAGATGTTTTATTAGAATATAATGAAAAATTATCTTTTTATTCAGAAACTAAAAGTATTTTCCAAAAAGATTATCCAGATTTTAAAAATAAAAAATTAATTCAAAAAGATTTAGCACAAACTTTAAGGATTATTTCATCTAAAGGCAAAAAAGGTTTTTATGAAGGAGAGGTGGCACAAAAAATTGCAAATGAAATGGCGTCAAATGGCGGTTTAATTTCAATAGATGATTTAAAAAATTATGTTGCTGTGTGGCGAGAGCCTTTAAGTTCTGATTACAGAGGTAATAAAGTTATTACTATGGGACCGCCCTCTTCTGGTGGAGTGCATATAATACAGATGCTTAATATTTTAGAAAACTATAAACTTAATGAATTTGAACATAATTCATCAGAATATATAAATTTACTTACCGAAGTCATGAAACATGCCTATGCCGATAGATCAAAATATCTAGGTGACCCTGACTTTTATGAAGTTCCGATAGAAAAAATTACCAGTCCTAATTATGCAGGTGAAATATTTAACAGTATTAAAATTGGATCCAGCATACCATCTAAAAACATCTATCCTGGGATGTATTTAAATGATGAAAGTCCAGAAACAACGCACTTTTCAGTTGCTGATAAAAATGGAAACGTTGTTTCCTCAACATATACATTAAATTCTACATTTGGTTCTGGAGTTGTAATCAAAGGAACTGGAATAATAATGAATAATGAAATGGATGATTTCTCAGCAGCTCCAGGAATACCAAATCAATTTGGTTTATTGGGAGCAGAAGCTAATGAAATAGTTCCATATAAAAGACCTTTGAGCTCTATGACACCGACAATTGTAATGAAAGATAACGAATTATTTTTTACAACAGGCAGCCCAGGTGGCTCAAGAATAATATCTGCAGTTCTGCAATCTATTTTAAATATAATTGATTTTGATATGGATTTAGAACAAGCAACCTTTGCAAAAAGGATTCATCATCAATGGCAACCAGATATTCTAGAGATGGAACTATCAATAGAAAATGAAATGAAGGATAGTCTAGAAACAATGGGTTATGAGATAGAAATAAAAGAACCGTTAACATGCGTTCAAACAATCATGTTTGATAAAGATAGATATTATGGATATGGTGATTTTAGAAGGCCTGATGCTTTTGCTTCAGGAAAAATAAATGATTGATAAATTACTTATAATTGGCGCATACGCTGTTCCTGCAATAACCCTATTGATTATTTGTTTTTATATAACTCGTAAAAAATAAATTGATTAACATTTTCAATTACGATTACCAATATGGCCTAAATACAATAAGTACGATTGATTTATTCTTACTCTCATTAATTTTTCTTTGCATTGGAAGTTTTGCCTCAAGCACTATTTATAGGCTCTCCCTTATTTTTATAGAAGATAATCCAAATATTAACTTATTATTTCCGAGGTCTTTTTGTCCAAACTGTAAAACTACAATTAAACCAATTTATCTAATCCCTTTGCTTGGGTACTTAATTCAAAAAGGCAAATGTAATTCTTGTAAATCAAATATTTCTATTTTTTATCCTTTAACAGAAATCTTTTTTTTATTTGTAGGGCTTGTTGCATTAAATGTATATGGCATAAGTATATTCTTATATTTTTTAATACTCATAACTTATTTATTTTATGTTTTATTTTATTTAGATTTAAAATTTTATTATTTACCCTTTTCAATTAATCTTCTGCTAGTCATAACTGGTTTTATTAGTAATGTATTTTTTAATATGTTTATTGACGATCTAAATTACTTATTTAACTTAAACCCTATCCAGTTTTCTTCTTTAGGTTTTTTAATTGGGTATTTTTCGCTCTGGTTGGTAAATTTTGTTTTTAAGGCTATATATAAAAAAGATGGAATTGGCGGAGGCGACTTTATTTTATTTGGAGCTATAGGAAGTATGTTTGGACCATTCTCATTGGGCTTAATATTGTTTTTAGGGGCCATTATAGGCTGTGCTTTGTTTTTATTCTTAAATAAGGCCTTTACAAAAGAAATACCATTAGGCTCATGTTTGATATTAGGTGCTGTATTTTATTTTTTTATAAAAAAATATGAACTTTTGAGTATTTTTATAGTCATATAAGTATAGACCTTTTGAATATCCTCTAAATCATATATCCCCTGGGTCTTAAAAGCAGGCACCATGTCTGCTTTTTTATACTTACAATAAATAAAATATGTTATAAATACTATCTAGTATATTTATTTGATTGAACTAATATGAAAAAAATTACTTTACTTTTAACTACAATATTTTTAATTGGTGCTTGTTCCCAAAATGATCAAGATGCTTCTTCAAATGCACAGAATATGGTCGAATATGTTTGGCATAAAGCCGGTCCAGATTTTAATACTGAGAATCTAGCAATGTTGATAACTTCTTGGAATGGCATCGTAGATAATATGGATTGCTCAGGAATGAGAGGCGCAAACATATTAATTCCTGAGGTCGCTAATGAGGAATATGACTTCATTTGGGTTATGTTATGGGATTCTCAAAGTGGGCGTGATGAATGTTGGGAGGATTGGACTACAAATCAACAATCAGCATGGGATGTAACAATAGATGGAATTATGGAGCCTGACTTTGATAATGTTTACCTATTTAAATCAACTGTTGGACAGGCTCCTAAAGTTGAAAATAATTCTGGACAATTTGTAAACAGATTTAATTTTTGTAATTACAAAGAAGGTTATTCAGAGTCTTCACTTGAAACATTTAGAAATGATATTGCTTCAACTAATTGGAGTGATACATACTGGTATGCCCTATTAGAGCCTACATTTGATGTGAATCCAAAACCAGATTTTGTATGGCTAGATTTATGGGCAAATAATGCTGATAAAGAAATCGCTTATACTAAATATATGGAAAGTGGGATTGCTGATTCATCTGGACAGGCTTTCGAGTGTAACAATGTTGATTTCTCAGGTGTTGCTATCAGAAGATAATTGGAGCGGGTGACGGGATTCGAACCCGTACCAATAGCTTGGAAGGCTATTGTGCTAGCCATTAACACCACACCCGCAATGGTCGAGAAATTATAATAAAAATGTGAACATATTGCTCCATATTTCTTAAATTGTTATCTTTATATTAGATTTGAAAAAATCTATAGGTATTTGAATCAATGCACTCAGCATTATCAAGAAATTCATTTTTTATATCTGTAGAATCTGGATCGCTTAACCATTGAGTAGATATATTATTTTTAAAATCTTCTTGATAAAAATAATTAATCCATATGAATTCACCTGAATTTAATTCTTCTTGAAAGTATTCAATCCCATATTGAATTTTTAACTGGTTCATTTTACTTATAAATCTATCTAATGAAATTCTAAATGTCCCATAATTAAAGCCTGGTTTATAAAAACATCTTAAGATCTCAGCATTATTTGATATATTTTGTTTTTTATCAGTATAGTCATATAAGCTAAGACCATTAAATAAATTTGAATTAAAATTACATGAAGCCACTGCATCAAAACCATTCTTACTTAGTTCATTGATGACATCTGTAAAAATATCATTGGCGGTATAGTTTTTAATACTTATTTTAAATTTATCAACGGTATCATTTTCAGGGAAAAAGACTTTCAAAGAATATGAGGATGTATTTTGGAAAATGTCATTCTTTATAAAACCTGATAAGAACGATTCAAGTTGTAACAATGAAGATCCATCATTTAAGTTACAATCAAAGAAATAATTTGAAAAGTTATAATCTGGAGTAATCAATTGATTAATTTCAATATTATTATCAATATTTTTTGAACAAGAAAAAAGAAAAAAAGTTGCTAATATTGTTAAATAAGAAATCTTCATAAGTTTCAATTGCATTAATTTTGATAATTTAAGTCGATAAGAAGAAAGTCTGTTGCTGCTTCAGACATACCCTTTGTATTATGATCTAACCCATTAATAACCTGATATCTCCATCTAAAGGGTACATTAAATTGGTTGCCTATATATATTAAATTTTCAAAATACCTATTTCCTCTATCTAATCTATGCTTTCCTTGTTTTTTTGCGCCCCTAGATTTATTTAAACTTGAATGATTTGGATCATTATCCTTATCTCCAAGTAAAAAAAGTATCTCTTTTGACATTAACCATTCTATTCTTCCCTTCTTTGGTGGCATATTTTTTATTCCATATGGAAATTTTTCATCATTTATAAAGGTGTACCAACCAGCACTTCCAATTGCTGCTTTATCTATTGCCATATCATCACCATACATAAGATATCTATGTATAAATTGTGTTCCGCCTGAAAAACCAAACATAAGATATTCATTATGTTTTAGAGCATATTTATTTTTGAAATAAGCAAAAAAGGATGCTATTGAATCATTCAACCAAAGTCTTTTATCATCTATAACTTTTCCTGAAAAATTTGCCATACCTAACGTTTGATAATAAGGAAAGTTACTTTTTGTAAAATGTGGGGCAACCAATATTACATTTTTGTCTTTTGCTGGTTCTAACCAGTAACTTATATATCTTTCGGCATCTCTTGAGCCGCCATGCATTATAAATAAAACCCTAGTATCAGAGTTTATTTGTTTTGGTAAAACATATAACAGGTCTACGTCTGGTTTATCCCATAACGCATAAGTTGATTTTTCTATTTCACTTGATTGAATAAAATAAGAAATTGAAAATATATAAATAAAAGTAAATATTCGGTTAATTTTCATAACCTTTATTTTAACAATGAAAAATGATTATTAGGTTAAAATATATAAACTAACTAACCTTGTATAAATTGAACAAATATCTAGACATAGTTAAAAGTATCCATGATTCCCCTTTTAAACTTACATATGTATCAAGTGGTGGCGGTACAAATGCGATTTCATCTTTATTAGAGGTCCCTGGTGCAAGCAAAACAATCTTAGAGTCCTATATTCCCTATTCAAAGGAATCTATGAATACATTCTTAAATAAAGAGCCTGATCATTATTGTTCATTAGAAACATGTTTGAGCATGGCTGCAAATGCATATAAAAAATCTAAAGAAATTGATAATATTTCTAAATCAAAATATCTACTAGGTGTAGCTATAACAGCAAACCTCACTACAACATATGAAAAAAGAGGCGAACATAAATTTTTTATTGTTGTTCAAGCATATGACTATACAAAATATCTTGAGTGCTTTTTAGATAAAGGAAAAAGAACGCGAGAAGAAGAAGAGGCATTAATTACAGCATATGCAATAAGCCTCATCGCAGAATCTTGTGGATTTAAATTTGACCTACCAAAGCATGATGAAGAAGTAAAAATAGAAACTATAAATGCTGAAAAGTCTTGGAAGAAATTATTTAATAATAAGGTTGGTTTTATTACTAATAATCAAAATAAGCATGAATTAATCTTCCCAGGCTCTTTTAACCCTCTTCATGAAGGGCATATTAAGATGAAAGAGTTAGCTGAAAAGAAAACTGGAATGCATACAACTTTTGAGATATGTGCAAATAATGCAGATAAACCACCCTTAACATTTTATGAAATAAAAAGAACTATTGAACAATTTAAAGATAATGAAAGTTGGATGTTAACTTCAGCAGGAAGATTTAGTGAGAAAGCTGAAATGTTTCCAAACTCAGTATTCATAATTGGAGCTGATACTTTAATGAGAGTATTCGATGAAAAATTTTATAAAAATCATAAAAATATGATGCTGCATATTGATAGGTTTAATGATCACAATATAAATTTTTTAGTCTTTGGTAGAAAGGTAGGAAATAAATTTATTTGTTTAGATGATATAAAAATACCTAATAGCATCAAAGACAGGTGTACTGGTTTTGATGAAACAATATTTAGAGATGATATATCTTCGACGAAACTGAGGTTAACTGAAAATTAGTTATGTGGTGGCAATTTTGCTTCAACAAACCATTCGTGAATTCTCTTTACAGGATTAAATTTTTTTAATCTCATTTTTTTATTTTCTAGAGTAAATTTTCTAGTTTTAATCGCTGTATAGTGATATGTGTGACTATCTCTAGTCTCATCTTCAGGAATTAAATAAACTTTAGTTTGTTTTTTGTCTGCCATTATGGAATGTGATTATACAGAAACTATTAGTAAAAAAAAGAAATACTTATTTTTATCCGTTGTATAAATTTATTTATATTTTTTTAAAAGATTTTTCTAATAATTTTATATCAGCAAGTGCGCTGATTAAGTGATTTAAAAAATTAACAGCATATACCCCATTAATAACTCTATGATCATAAGACAATGACATAGGAAGACATTTTTGTGAGTATGGTATTGATTCATTTAATTTAACAACATCATGTATTTTTGATAAGCCAAGAATGCCAACTTCTGGCGGGTTAATAATGGGAGTAAAAAACTTTCCTCCAAATCCACCTAATGAAGAAATTGTAAAGGTTGCGCCTGACATCATGTCTTTTGTTATTCTTCTTTTTTTTGCAAGTTCTGATAATTTACTAATCTCAATCGAAATTTCTGATATAGATTTTTCATTAGCATTCTTAATATTTGGAACTATAAGACCATCATCTGTATCAATAGCAATACCAATATTAAAATAATCCTTAAAAATAATTGATTCTTTATCATTTGAAAGTGATGAATTCATTTCAGGAAAATGTTTTAAACTTTCTACTGTAGATTTAACAATATATGCTAATGGAGAAATTTTAACTTTATGTTTTTTATTAAGTTTTAAACGAAGTTCTAATAAATCTGAAATATCAGCCTCATCATGTTGAGTTACATGAGGGATGTTAACCCATGAAGAATGTAAATTATCTAAAGCTGTCTTTTTAAATTTAGTTAGCTTTTCTTCTTTAATGCTACCCCATATAGAAAAATCAATATTTGGTTTTGAAGAAACAGTATTATTAGCAGATGTATTGTTAAGAATATTTTTAACATAATTATGTAAGTCTTCCTTAAGAATTCTATTGCTTGGGCCTGATCCTGTAATTTGATTTAAATCAATACCAAACTCTCTGGCCAATTTCCTAGTAGCTGGGCCAGAATGTATTGAAGTATTTTTCTTTTTATTGAAATTCTTTTTTTCTTTATATGAAATTTCTTGATCAATATTATTTTCATCAGGGGCTAATTCTTCTTTTTTATCTTTTAAATCATTTGATTTGATGTCATCTTTAGCAGTTGATGGGTCTATTTTAATTTCTAAGAAAGGCATACCTATTTTTACCTTATCACCTTCTTTTAATAAAACTTTATGGATAAATCCATTCACTGAGGCTGGAATTTCCATAGCTGCTTTATCTGTCTCAAGAACAATTATTGGTTCCTCTTTATCTACTAATTGCCCTTCCTTTACACAAACCTCAATAACCTCAACATCATCAAATTCTCCAAAATCAGGTAAGTTTATAATTTGTATGTCTGCCATCAAACCTCCCAAGGATTTGGTTTGCTAGGATCAATATTTAGATCTTTATAAATTTTTTTAATTTTTTCTTCAGAAATTAAATTCTTCTTAAAAAGTGAGTATATTGCAGCTCTTGAGATACTGAGATCATTTACTTCAAAAAATTCCCTTAAATTTTTTCTTGAATCACTTCTTCCATAACCATCAGTCCCTAGGGTTGTATAATCGTTATGTATATATGGCCTTATCTGTTCTGCATATGCTCTCATGTAATCAGATGCTGCGATAACAGGGATGTCTTCATCAGCAAAGCATTCTTCAACGTATGTTAATTTAGTATTTAATGGATCTAATTGATTTATTCTTTCTATTTCCATGCCATTTTTTCTTAACAGATTAAAGCTGGTAACGCTCCATATTTCTGATTCAATATCATATTTTTTAAGAATATCAGATGCCTTTAATGCCTCATTTAATATAGCGCCAGAACCTAATAAACGTATTTTTGGTTTATCAGAGCTTTGAATTTTATACATACCTTTGATAATTCCTTCCTCACTACCTTTTGGCATTTCGGGGTGATGATACGTTTCATTCATAGTTGTTATGTAATAAAAATAGTTTTTTTGATCTACATACATTTTTTTAATGCCGTCTTGTAAAATTACAGCCACTTCATAGCTATATGCAGGATCATAAGAAAGACAATTTGGAATAGTTGAAGAAAGTATATGACTGTGTCCATCTTGATGTTGTAACCCCTCCCCATTAAGTGTTGTTCTTCCAGAGGTTGCTCCAATTAAAAAGCCTCTAGCTTGGGTATCACCTGCAGCCCAAGACAAATCATGAACTCTTTGAAATCCAAACATTGAATAAAATAAATAAAAAGGAATCATAGGGAGGTCATAATTACTATATGCTGTTGCAAGAGCAGTCCAAGCACTAAAAGCTCCTGCCTCAGTAATCCCTTCTTCTAGCATGACACCATCTTTAGATTCTTTATACCACATAACTTTATCTGCATCTTCTGGTTCATATTTTTGACCTTGAGACGAATATATACCAACCTGTCTAAATAGCGCCTCCATGCCAAAAGTTCTTGCTTCATCTGGAACAATTGGAACAACTCTTTCTCCAATATTATTATCTTTTAATAAATCTGTAATTATTCTCACAATTGCCATGGTAGTAGAAATTTTTCTATCACCGCTTGATTGATATAATTTTTCAAATATTTTTCTATTTGGCATTTTTAAAATTTCTGAAGACATTCTCCTTCTTGGAATAAACCCTCCTAATGCTTTTCTAGTTTTTTTTAAATATTGAATTTCTGGAGAATCTTCTGGTGGTCTAACATAAGGTAATTTTTCTATCTCGGAATCTGAAATTGGAATATCAAATTTATCTCTAAAAGATTTAATATTTTCTAACGATAGTTTTTTTACTTGATGTGTTGTGTTATCAGCTTCTCTAGAGCCAGTTCCATATCCCTTAGTTGTTAAAGCTAATATAACTGTTGGGGCACCCTTTGAGTTAACTGCTTTATGATATGCAGCATATACCTTATAAGGATCATGACCACCTCTATTAAGCCTGTAAATATCTTCATCACTTAAATCCTTAACCATCTCTAATACCGATGGATCTCTAGCAAAAAAATTTTTTCTTGTATAAGCCCCACCTTTAGCTTTGAAATTTTGAAGCTCTCCATCTACTACTGCATCCATTATTTCTTGAAGTTTGCCCTCAGTATCTTTTTCAATAATTGGGTCCCAGAACCTCCCCCATACGACCTTAATTACATTCCAGCCTTCGCCTCTAAATGCTCCTTCAAGCTCTTGGATAATTTTTCCATTTCCTCTGACAGGACCATCAAGCCTTTGCAAATTACAATTTACAACAAATATTAAATTTTCTAACTGTTCTCTTCCTGCTAAACCAATAGCACCTTTTGATTCAGGTTCATCCATCTCACCATCACCACAAAATACCCATACTTTTCTATCATTTCTTGAGACTAAACCTCTTGCTGATAAATATCTCATAACATGCGCTTGATATATTCCTAAAATTGGTCCCAATCCCATTGAGACTACTGGAAATTGCCAATAATCAGGCATTAACCAAGGATGAGGATATGATGATAGTCCTGGTTTAGTAACCTCTCGTCTAAAATTATCTAAATCATCTTCATTTAAATAACCTTCCAAATAACTTCTTGCATATATGCCAGGAGAACAATGTCCTTGAAAATAAATCATATCTTCAAGATGGTTATCTGATCCTCTAAAAAAATAATTAAAGCCGACATCATATAATGTGGCTGCTGAAGAAAAAGTAGAAATATGTCCACCTAATTCGTCATCATTCTTATTTGCTCTTAAAACCATAACAAGCGCATTCCACCTGATCAAAGATCTTATTCTTCTTTCCATAAGTAAATCGCCAGGCATTTTGGCTTCATCTTTAACTGAAATAGAATTTTTGAATGGAGTTGTTAAATTATAAGAAGGTACGGCTCCTTCTTGATTTAGCTTTTCTGCAACTCTAGTTAAAAGATAGGAAGCTCTTTCTAAGCCCTCTTCGTCAATAACACTATTTATGGCATCAATCCATTCTAATGTTTCAACTGGATCTATATCTTTTGGTGGCAATTCAACTCCAATATTAATTAATTCTACAATAAATTTTAAATTATTTAAGAAAATAAAAAATATTGGATATTTTAGGCAAAAAAAAACAGAGTCTAGCTCTGTTTCTTTAAGTCGAGGTCCTTAGGGGTCTAAAGTGAGATTTTCTTTAGCTCCTTGAATACTTTCTCTTGTATTCTTGGTGGATTTATAAGCTGTTTTTTATCATCGACTCTTATAAATGCTTTCACCCTTTGGTCTCTGCCTTTAATTTTTCTCTAGGTTTTCCGTCTGCAGTTGGTCACTAGTCGAAAATTATTGGTAAGGTTTATATTACTCCAAAATTAATTCTTGTCAACACTTTTTTTAAAAAAAAATTACTTTTTTTTATACCAAATATTTTAGTAGTATTTTTCATATTTTATATGTTTAATATATATTGAAATATGCATACATTTTTACCAAAAAAACCGCCGATAAATTCTTATAACACTAGATCTAAATCTTTAGATTTACTTCAAAATATTGCAGCACAACTTCCTAAATTACTTTTAACTAACCAGGTTCAATCAAAGATTAATAAACTAATAAAAAATGACCTTTCAGTAGATATTCTAATAAAAAATAAAAAAGCTAAAGAGATTAATCTTGCAATGGCGCACCTTAGTTTTATTGCTCATGCATATATTTGGGGCGGAAAGAGTCCTCAAAGAATTCTTCCAGAGGTGATATCAAAACCATGGGTAAAACTATCAAAATATTTGGGCAGGCCTCCTATACTAAGCTATGCAAGTTATTGTTTAGATAATTGGTATAAGATTAATAAAGACGAACCTATCTCATTAGATAATGTAGCATTGATAAATAATTTTTTGGGTGGTGTTGATGAAGATTGGTTTGTGACAATTCATGTATGTATTGAAGATGCAGCAAGTGATGCAATAGACTCAGCATGCGAACTTTCATTTTTAAATGAAAAAAATAAAACTAAAGATTTTTCTAAACATTTAAGCAGAATAAGAGACTCATTAAAAAAAGTTAATTATATTTTTGCAAAAATGCCAGAGAAGTGTGACCCTTATATTTACTACCATAGAGTACGGCCATATATATTTGGTACAAAAAATAACCCTGATTTAAAACAAGGTCTAATATATGAAAATCAATTTAATAATAAGCCACAGTTTTATAGGGGCGAAACTGGAGCTCAAAGTAGCATAATACCCTTACTTGATGGGGCATTAGGAATTACTCATACAAATGATAATTTGAGACACTACTTAAATGAAATGAGAGATTATATGCCACCAAAACATAGAAAACTGATTGAAGATGTTGAACAAAGATCGCAAGTAAAAAATTTAATTACTAAATCCAAGAAATTAATTAAAGAATATAACCAATGTCTAGAGGAGATTCATAAATTCAGATCTCAACATCTTGAATATGCGGCAACTTATATTCATAAACAAGCACAAATTGTTAATCCATTTGGAAGCGGTGGTTCTACTATAAGAGGAACCGGGGGAACTCCATTTATGAAGTATCTAAAAAAACATAGAGACGAAACTGATAAGCATAAAATCTAAATACCTTCTACGACTGTAAATAATCTTAAGGCAGAATCCTTAACATGAACTAATGCGGACTGATATTCACTAGAGTTATAACATTCTAATGCATCATTATAAGAATTAAATTCAGCCACTACTGTTCTCTCATATCCTTTCTCTTCAAATTCTGTTTGTTGCCCACCTCTAATTAAAAATTTACCGTTATAATTCTTTATAATCCCAGTAGCAATTTCAACATATTTTGAATACTCTTTTACATTATTAACATTTGCTCTGACAACCCAATAACCTTTTGACATCTTACTTTCTTTTTAACCTCATCTCGTGAAGAATTGGTTCTGTGTATCCGCTAGGCTGATCTTTTCCCTTTGTTGCTAAATCACATGCAGCTTTAAAAGCTATTCCATCAAATGATGGGGCCATTGGCCTATAGTTGGTATCATCCTTATTTTGTATATCTACAATTCTAGCCATCTTTTTCATAGTATCTATGACTTGCTCTTCTGAACAAAGATCATGATATAACCAATTAGAAATATGCTGACTTGAAATCCTGCAAGTTGCTCTATCTTCCATTAAGCCAACATCATTAATATCAGGAACTTTCGAACAACCTACTCCTTGATCTACCCACCTAACAACATATCCAAGGATACCTTGTGCATTGTTGTCTAATTCTTTTTGTATCTCTTGGGGACTTGGTAAACTATCAGAGCTTATCAAGGGTATAGACAAGATATCTTCTAATTTAGCTTTTTCCCTTTTTATAATTTTATCTTGTTCATCTTGAACAGAGATCTGATGATAATGAATTGCATGAATCGTCGCAGCAGTCGGTGATGGTACCCATGCACAATTTGCGCCAGATTTAGGATGTATTGTTTTTGACTTATACATCTCTAACATCTCATCAGGCATTGCCCACATCCCTTTTCCTATTTGAGCGTTTCCTTTAAAACCAGTTTCTAGTCCAATATCAACATTCCAATTCTCATAAGCATTAATCCATTTTTGCTCCTTCATCAAACCCTTTGTGACCATTGGACCAGCTTCCATGCTTGTATGTATTTCATCGCCAGTTCTATCAAGAAAGCCTGTATTAATAAAAATTACTCTGTGTTTGGCAACTTCGATACATTCTTTTAGATTAACGGTAGTTCTTCGTTCTTCATCCATAATTCCAAGCTTTACAGTATTTTGTGGAAGATCAAATATATCTTCAATTGCTGAAAATAAATCACATGTAAATTGCACTTCTTCTGGTCCATGCATCTTAGGTTTTACTATATAAATACTTTTAGTTTTAGAATTCTTATATAAACCATTACCAATAAGATCATGTATTGAAGCGCAAATAGTAAAAAACCCATCCATGATACCTTCAGGAACTTCATTACCATTTTCATCCTTAATTGCAGGATTTGTCATCAAATGGCCAACATTTCGAACCAATAATAAACTTCTTCCTGGAAGCAGTATCATTTTTCCATTTTTTAATAAATACCTTCTGTCCCCATTTAATTCTCTTGTTAGATACTTACCATTCTTATTAAAAGATCTTTTTAAATCCCCTTTCATAAGACCTAGCCAATTTCTATAAACGATAATTTTGTCTTCATCGTCAACTGCTGCAACTGAGTCTTCGCAGTCTTGAATTGTGGTAATTGCAGATTCTACTAATATATCCTTAATGCCTGCTGAATCATCTTGGCCAATTGGATGAGATCTATCAACTTGAATCTCAATATGTAAATTATTATTTTTAAAGAGCAGGCCGTAAGCGCCCTCTCCCTTATCCATGTAGCCTATATATTGATCTTTGTTTAAAAGATGAGTCTTCGATCCATCATTAAGAGTGATAACAATTTCACTATCGATAAATTCAAAATTGGTTGCCTTGTTAAAAGTTCCATTCTCAAGAGGGAACGTTTCATCTAAAAAATTTTTTGCAAAAGCAATTACCCTATCACCTCTAATAGGATTATATCCACCTTCTCTAATTGCGCCTTCAGATTCACTTATCATATCAGTGCCGTACAGGGCATCGTATAAACTCCCCCATCTTGCATTAGTAGCATTTAATGCAAATCTTGCATTCATGACCGGGACCACAAGCTGAGGACCTGCAATCTTTCTTATTTCAGGGTCGACATTTGATGTTTTAATTGAAAAATTATTACTTCTAGGATGAAGGTATCCGATATCAGTAAGAAATTTTTTATATTGCCCTATATCAAAATCTTTATTTTTATTTTCAATGTGCCAGAGATCAATTTTTTCTTGTAAATCTTTTCTTTTATCTAATAATTCTTTATTTTTTTTAGAAAAACTATTTAAAATTTCTTGAAATGAGCTCCAAAAATATTCAGGCGAGATGTTTAATCCTGGCAATAGCTCATCTTGTACAAATTCTTTAAGGTTATCTGAAATATCCAATTTTATTTCATTGATTACTCTTTCTTTAGATGTAGATGATTTAAAAAATTTAGAAAAAATTTTCATATATAAATTATATCAAGTTGGATTAAAAACCAATAATTATAAATTCCTTAAATAATTTTCTTAATTTCAGAAGATGGATCGTAATTCCATATTTTGCTGGTTGTAATTGAAATGATATTTGTATATTTCATCATAAAATTTCTTACAATTTTTAATATAGGATTTTTAATATGATTTAACCTGCCCTGAGAAATGGATGAATGATGGATTTTTTTAACTCTTGGTAGTCTAATTCTTTTATAGGCTTCTTGTATTTTTAAATAATCATTCTTGTATAAGGAAACTAAATTACCGAATATAGATGCATCTTCTAATGCAAGACACCCGCCTTGTCCTATAAATGGGACTATTGGATGGGCTGCATCTCCTAAGAATGTAATGTTTTCTTTAAATAACAAATCGATTTCAGGCCTTATATATACTCCCCATTTATATATCTCATCATTTTCTTTTAATGATTCGTATTCTTGTATAATTTCAAAAGGTAAATCGGATTCTAGGTCTTTAATGGATCCTTTTTGTTTCCATGAATCTTTTTCTTCTTTATCTGTTTTTATGGCAGCTACAAAACTCGTCTGATTGTTTGATATTGGGTATGTAACTACATGAAAATTTGAACCTAAGTGAAATCTTATCTCTGCTTGTTCTTTATCTAAAATTGCTCGCCAAACAGAATATCCACTATACGTAGGTTGTGTTTGGTCAATAAATTTTTCTCTGCATATTGATCTTATTCCATCACAGGCAGCAATATGAGATACCCTGTATGATAAATTATTAGAAAAGAGGATATTCTTGTTATCCAAATTAAAATCTATTAATTGGTGATTGAAAAAAATTTCTCCATTCATAGCAATATATTTATTAAGCAAGACCTTATATAAAGATTTTCTTGAAGTAGTAATAACATTAACGTCGATTTGTGTAATTTTTTTTAGATTTGAATAAAAAATAGCATCTTTGGGGTTGCCCGAAATATCTTTAAGATCTTTTAATAAATTTAATTCTTTTAATACTGTGAGTCCATTTGGAGAGATGGATATTCCAGCCCCATGCTCGCTAATATCTGAATATCTTTCAAAGATTACACAGGGTATATTATTTTTTTTTAAGATATTACCTAGAGCGAGACCAGATATTCCTGCTCCAATTATTGCAATATGCTTTGAATAATCTTCCATGAAACAATTATGCCTTATAAATAAAAAGGAGGCATAAAGCCTCCTTTAAAATTTTAGTTATAGTTAATTTAACTAGCGCTTTTAACTGGTACTATTGTAAATGATCTTTGATTTTCACATTCACTGCCAAGATCATTAAGTGCCTTCCATTCAGGCATTTCTTGTGCTTTGCCAGACCAGAAATTTGTCCAATTTTTACCATAGTCTGTAATGGATGAAGTAAATACAGCTTGAACGTAATCATAATCCCATCCAGGAGTTATCCCCATTGAAGGCCAAATTAACTTTCTACCTGCTACGTCACCTAACTCTTTAGCCGCTTGAGCAAAAGCAAAGTATGCATCATAGAGCTGTTCTCCAGTAACGCCTTCACCATAAGTACAGTCTTGATATACCACATAACCTGCAGTCCCATCAGGGGTTTCAGATATAGTTCTTTGCCAAGTATTAATTACTTGTGAATTAGTAACAGGTAACTCTTCTAAAAGTCTGCTGCCATTGTTAACCCAGTAATCATTTCCTACCGCTTGTGCTTCTGGATTAGAATTTATTCCTAACCAAAGAAAATCAAAAGTATCTAAATTAACTCCATAATATGGAACTAACATTGATGCGCTGTAATCAGCATTTGCTGCAGCAGCATCACCTGTTGTTGCCCACTTTTCCCATTTGGCCGCCCATCTCATCATGTCATCCATACCTTTGCCATCTTTGAGTGAACTTACATAATATTCAGCAACATTGGGTGCATACATTGGCTTATCACTTTCATGGTCATCAGCAAAAACTGAAAAAGAAAATAATAAGCTTAAACTTAATAATATTTTCATATATTCTCCTTAATTAAAAATAATTCTATTTATCATCTCAACTCTAACTATCTCACGAATATCTTCATATCCCTGAGCTGTAGAAGCTTGATCTTGTTCGGATATAACTTTTCTAAATTTCTTTTCAAATTCAGCTTGCTGTTCATCCGACCATGGATCCATTGCTGCAAAATTTGGATAAGAAACCGAAAGATATACATGGCTATTATTACCAACATAAACATTAAAGCCATCGATGATTCCCATTTCTTGTTGAATTTTATTTGCTGCAACCCAAGTTAATTCTAATCCATCCAAATAATCCTGAATATAATTAGTTTTAACCTTTACTACAGTTAATTCAATAACACCGGGAGCTGGTTCTCTTGAGTCTTCTTCTTGAGCATATCCTGCCATTGAAAACATCAACATTGAAATTATTAAAAATCTCATAATTTTCTCCTTTCTAAAGTTTAATTAAATGCCGTCATCGACATACCTAAGTAAGATCTTCCATTAGTGCATGAAAAACCTTTTAAATTTACAGAAGCTTCTGAGTCTGCTAGCTTAGAGAAATATCTATCTGCATTTTCTCCTCTTTCTGAAATTGAAGAGCTGTACATCAATCTTACAAAATCTACTCCATCAGGTAATTGTCTGCCTGCATCAGGAACAATAATTTTTCTTCCTACGGTGTCACCAACTGATTGAGCATAAATAGCAAAATCCTTATAAAGATCATATACCTTTCTTAACGTGTACCCTTCTTCAAGTGAACAATCAGAATAAGTAGCATACATCATATTGCCTGCTTCTAAGCTTGATGGTTCAGAAACAACCCACTGCCACGCATCAATAGCTTCAGACCAAGTTGTTGGCAGTGACTCTGCTAACTTTGGCCCTCCACCAGTAAACCATTTTTCCATTCCATTAAATTGTGCAGTAGGCGTAGGCCAATTATTTGACCACATGACCTCAACAGCATTCAAATTAGAATGAAAAACGGGAGTAAGAATTGCGGTGGACATGCTATCAAAAGCACCATCTTGATTTTTTGTCCATTTAGCAAATTTATTATACCAAGCAACAAGATCATCTAAATCCTTGCCTGTATTATATGTGCCAATAAAATATTCAGCCTTATTAGCTTCTGGTTCATACTTGTATTCAGTATTATCTTGAGCAAATACAATCCCGCCCGAAAATAATAATAATGTTAAAAACATATTTTTCATAAAGTCTCCTATTTGATATATGTATGAGTGTGCGAATACAAAATAAATAATACATCAAAAAATATCTAAATGTTAGTAATAGGAATAACTAATTAATTTTTCCACTTAAATCGTATTTTGAAACAAAATTCCAAACTTCGTCGGATGCGCTTATATTATAAGTATTGATAAATGGCCATGAGTGTCCCATCTCTGGATGAAGTATTAGTTTTACATTGGTATTATTTAAACAATTTTCGTAAGTATCAAAATTAACTAATGCCAAATCTGAATACTTTATTACTCTATTTGGTTCTAAACTGCATGAATTATGATTAACCCAAAAATCGATTACATCTTGAATACTTTTTGATCCTGAACTGCCAACATATGGCACAACAAAATCCTGTAAACCGTGTATTTGAAGAATCGATCTTGGTGCAGATGGGGAACAATCATCAAAATTATCTGGAGTCATTGAGCCAGTTACAGATGCAATTGCTGCAATCTTACCACTTAGGTTACATGCTAAAGAATAGCTCATATATCCACCATTAGACATTCCTGAAGAATAAATTCTTGTTTCATCAATTTGAATTTTATCTTTTACTAAATCAATTATTGTTTCTATAAATTCGATATCTTTTACAGTACTTTTAGATGTCCAACCACCAACATTCCAATGCGAAGATAGAGTGGGAGTTGTAGTGCCTTGCGGATACAAAACTATAAAATTATCTCTATCAGCAAGAGGAAAGTAATTAGTATAAGTAAGGTGACTGAGCGCTGATGATCCATATCCATGAAGAGCAAATAAAACTGGCACGCTGATATTTGTATTTAGATTATCTGGCTTATAAATAAAATAATATCTATCTAGACCATCATGTTTTAAATCGCATTTTTGCATACCTGTTCTAGTGGTATTCGAACAAGACTCAATAATTACATTTGGATTCTGATTGGATGGATTGTCAATTTCAGTAGGTGAATTTGAAGATCCACCTCCGCCACATGAATAAATAAAGAATAATATTGAAATTGTTTTTAAATATCTCACAATGCAATCTTAAATTAGCTATAGATAAAAAAAAAGGGAGTAGAACTCCCTTTAATAACACTTCTAAAAATAATTAATTAGAATTATATGTTTTTACATTTACTAGCATTGATATATTCACCAATTCTCTGTTACTTGCTATATCTTTAGAAAATTTTGCAAATGAATCACTTGAATATAATGTCTCGCCACCCTCAAGAGCTTCTGTTACAGAGCCAGCAGAAGTAAATGCATAGTGAGTATAATAACCTACACTTCCACCAACTTGTTGTCGCAGTCCATAGCTACCTGCTACATTTCCAGCTTCTTCTTGTGCTTTTGTTACTTTGGCATAAGCTTTTGCATAGGACGCAGGGTCTTTAACTTTCATTCTATACACGGTATAGACTTGGTTGTTTTCTGGATCCTGATTTCCGCCACCCATTAATTTCATACTTAATGATTGCTCTACATTTTCAACTATTGAAGATGTTTTTGCTAAAAAGTTTTGAAATGTTGGATCAACAAAAGAAGCTGTACCTTTTCCAGCGCTTTCTACATCATTGTAATTTAATACAACTACATGAGTCGCATCATCATAGCCATTAAATGCATAGCTATGAATAGAAACTGCTGCTGGAAAATCTTTACCCCATTTTGAAGACATTAATTCATCCATTGCTTCTACATAAGCTGCTGGATTTGATACCTTCATAGAGTATGTAGCTATATATCCTGCTGCAAGTAATGATTGAGATGAAATGAATAAGATAGCAAAAAAGCTATATAAAATTTTTCTCATATTTCCTCCTATTAATTATGAGTTATTAGTATACATATTATATATGCAATTTTAATACCAAAAATTATGATTGGAATTGGTGCGGTACGCCGGTCTCGAACCGGCGGCCTTCTGCTTGGCAAGCAGACGCTCTACCAACTGAGCTAGTACCGCATTGGAAAGTTAATATACTCCTTAAGTTAAAACCTTTCAAGCAATTATAAATCGAATGAAAATTACAAAATATTTAAAGATTTTTAGGGATAGAGTTTCCTTTTATTTGACTTCAATTTCGTTAATCTCTCTTAATATCTTCCCATCTTGTGTCATTAAAATGATATATGAAACATCCATATCTAATGGAAAAGCGATTTCAAATTGAGCATCTACATTTCCACCAAAATATCTACTACCTTCATAATCTATATGCTGAGCATGAACATAGAATGGATCCCCAAGACCAAGGAGAATACTTTCTTTCTTTGTTTTGTCTAATACTTTTAAAGCATATTTATCTCTTGGGGTTAAGAGTCTTAAATTTTTTAACGAACTAAATTGTGGTTTCGCGATAGTCTTCTTCTTTAAAGAGATTCCATCTTTTGTGCCTGATATAGTATAAATCTTAGCAATATCTTCAATGGGCGGATTTACAACATTATGTTGAGGGTTAATGCTTATATCTGGAAGAGGCCTAGCTTCTATAAAAGAAGTAAGAATTAAAATTCCAAATATATAAAATATTTTTACCATTTTTCCCAATTTATAGCCCATGTTACACCAAGAGGTCCTCTCATGTAACCGTAATCATATTGTGAATATGTGCTAGGGTCAGGATCATATGACCAATTACATGATCCACTAGAGTTATATGCGCACCAGTAAAATGAAGACTGAAACGCACCTTCATAAAAATCATCATTATTTAAAATATCATCTGGAACAGTAATTGTACCGGTCAGATCTATTGCCTTTGCTGTATATATCTCAATGCCGTTATCTGAAGGTCTATCAAAAATAACGGTTTTTATATCTTGCATTGATGTTAGTTCTACGCCGTCTTTATACCATTTAAGTGTGACTTCTGAAGTGTCATATTCCACATCCATTGAAATTTCAAAACCTATATTTGCATTTGTATCATCTCTGACCAATCTGACATCGTCACCACGATAAAAACCTTGGTTCTCTAAAGAACCTATTGCAAAACCTTCAACATTAACTTTGCCATAACCACCACTAGTACAACTATCCATAACCGAACAAAAAGTAGGTCTATAATTATCGTATAAACCATAATAATTTCCTTCAAAATGACCAACGCCAGCACAATCAGGATTTTTTTCTACAAAATTACCATTTGCATCCCAAATATTTGCCAAACAATCACAGTCTTCAACTTTAATTCCAAGTTCATCCCAGTCACCTATAGTGCCATCAGCATAGTTGTAGCAAACTTGAATATCTTTTCCTAATACATTTTGAAGATCATCAATATGGTGTTTCCATTTAAGCTCGTATACATCTGCTTGGGTAGTAGTATTAACCCTATACCCTGGGTCAGTTAAGTCTCTTTCATCGCTTCTATATTCATCTCCCATATTCCCATGAGCATGTCCAAGCTCATGCATAAGAGTATGTCTAGTTCTCTCAGGGTCATCTGCTCTAATTCTCTGAATATTTTTATACCCCTGATTTACTCCCCTTCCCTCTAATCTGGTCAATGTAGATACAAGCACATTGTTTGGAAGCAAAACATCAAAAATTGCTGTATCCATTTTGCTTATACAATAAACATCTTCATCCCAATCATAACAACCTGTTCTAACTCCAACAGGCGATGTCCCGTCAGGGTCAACGGGCTCAGCAGAGACGACAGTAAAATATTTATCACTAAAAAATATACCAGCATCTGAACTATTTAATTTATTGATTGATGCTATTAATGCCCTTCTATATAAATTTAAATCAGTTTCACCATCTAATGAATCACCTATAAAAAGATATTTAGTTCTTCCTGTCGAGCTTGGGTTACCTATTACATAATAAACATGATAATCCTTTTCTGTTTTTGCCCCACCATCATATCCATCTTCTGGATCATCATCTTGATTAATAGTAACTGTAGTTTTATTCGATATATGCCAAGTGGAATAAGTATCTGATCCAGTTAAATTTCCATCAGAGACAATAATTTCAGCATTAAATAAGCCAGCTGCTGAAAGAGAACTTAAATCAATTGAAATATTACCTTTACCACTTCCAGTTGATGTAAATGTTGATGGAACTACAACCCTATTAACTTTAGCACTAAAGGTCAACTCTTCTTCTGTATTATCAACATCGCTGTAAGTGATTGCATATGTAGGATTTTGATCAAATAAAAGATTATTTTCATTAAGATCTGTTTTTGAATCCATTGTTACCACTGGAGCATCATTTACCGGGGTAATATTGATGGTTACTGTTGCATTTCTTGTAACATTTTTTTCTACCGCAGTTACAGAGTAAGTGAATTGATCTTGGCCATTAAAATTTTGGTTAGGTATATAAGTTATAGACCCAGTGGTATCTGAGAAAGTCAAAGAACCATTAGAAGTTGATGATTGAAGTGAATAATTTAAAGTAACGTTTTCATTTGCAGTGGCGCCCACTGAACCTGTTAATGTAATATCTTCATCTATCGTAAATATACTTGATGCTAAAGTTATAGCAAAAGGTATTGCAGCTGAGCCTCCTCCGCCACCGCCGCCGCCACATGAAGAAATAAAAATTAAAATAGCTAAAAGCTTGTATGATTTCATAATTCGATTATATATAAAAAATTATCTATTCCTCTAAAAATTTAAGAACTGAATCGCCGTGTTTAGTCCACCATTCCATACCCATCAAATGTATTCTTTCAAGATTTTCTTCAGAGTCATCATCTAAAAATCTATTTACCTTTCCTAGAGGAGAATTAATTCTTAAATAATTATCTTTAAAAATATCACTAGATATTTCATTATGAATTTCTGAATCTAATAACATGCCCATAATATCGTTTCTTAGCCAACCAACACCACCCCACTTAGTAGAAGTATCTCCATTAATTTTATTTTTATTTTGACCTGAGCCAATGCTAAGAATTTTAATGTTCTCTGTTTCTAATATTTCTTTTGCATATAGATAGCCTATTAAAGTTGGATTATTTGTCACTATACTGCCATCAATCATCCAAGATTTATCGGGCATTTGATAGGTTGGAAAATACATTGGTGCTGCACTTGAGGCTGCAACAGCATCTACAAATCTAATATCAGGGGTATTGATAGAATCATGAATTACATGAATTCTTTTCTCAATATCATAAGAAAGGGAGAGAAAAGGTTTATTAGATTCTTTTAAGGTATTTTCACCAAATATTTCTTCTAAAACCTCAAGTCTACCTTCATCTTCATATCTAGGCCTAGCTTGAATTAAGGAAGCTTTATCCCAAAAAAATGATGATTTCATAATCTTCTCTAAATATTGATGGGACCAATATCTTTTGATCTTGTCAGCGCTTAATCCGCCAAAGGCGAAACAAGCAGCATTAAATGAGCCAGCACTTGTGCCTATGAACATATCAAATATATCAATAATTTTTTTACCACTTGCTGCTTCGAGTTTTTGTAAGAAAACTATTGATGCTATTGTTCTAACTCCACCGCCATCAAAACATATAATTTTTTTATTAGAAAATTTAGATAAAAAACTAAAAAAATTTCGCATAAATAAATCTTACTTAATAATCTTTAGGCTAAGGTTCTCTGAGGCCTCTTTGAGCCCTCCTGCATTTATTACATTTTTATAACCCAAAGCAATTAAAATATCTGTTGCTTTACCCGATCTGTTTCCACTCCTGCAATACAAATATATTTTGTCATCTTTTTTAATTTGTTTATTTAGATCTTTAATATTTTGCCATTCAATGTTTATTGCATCTTCAAGATAACCAGATTTAAATTCTTCTGGAGTTCTGACATCAATAAGATAATAGTTATCAGCAATTAATCCTATGCTTAAAATTAATGTTGCTAATGTAAAGAATTTTTTCATTTAAGGAAAATCAATTCCAATCACTTAATATCATATCAGAAGCTTTTTCACCAATCATAATTGTTGGTGCATTGGTATTTCCACCTACAAGAGTTGGCATAATTGATGCATCTACAACCCTTAGGCCATCTATCCCATGAACTTTTAAAGTATTATCGACAACAGCCATTTCATCATTACCCATTTTACAAGTTCCGACAGGGTGATATACGGTATCTGCTTCTTCTCTTATAGCTTGCTCTATATCATTATCATCATTTATGTCTATTGGTCTCATGGTGTGCTTAGCTGTGTATTTAGAGAAGGATTCTTTATTCATAATGGACATCATTTTTTTATATCCAGCAATCATGTCTTGCATATCATCTGGGTGAGATAAAAATTTTGGATCTATTTTTGGATCGTCAAAAGGATCTGATGAATTAAGGGTAACCACACCCCTAGATTTGGGTCGTAAAAGACACATATGACAACCTAAGCCATGACCCCAAAGTTGTGTTCTTCCATGATCAACAACCATTGTAGGAATAAAATGTAATTGAATATCGGGAATTTCTTTATCTTCTTTTGATTTAATAAAGCCTCCAGCCTCTGCAATTGTTGAAGTGAATAACCCCACTTTTTTAAAAATATACTTTAGTATCTCTATTGGAAATTTTAAGAAGACTGATTTAAGTGAAATTCCAATTAATTCCATTGAGTTATATCTATGGACTGTTAAGTAATCAATATGGTCTTGTAAATTTTTACCAACTCCAGGCAAGTCATGCTGGTGTTCTATATCATGTTTTAAAATTTCTTCTGCTGGTCCAATTCCGGATCTAAGCATTATTTGCGGTGAACCAAAAGCTCCCGATGATAAAAGAACTTCTTTTTTGGCATTAATTTTAAAATATTCTCCATTTTTATTAATGCATTCAACTCCTACTGCTTTTTTATAATCAATCCCTTCTTCTTCAAGAATAATTTTATTAATAGTTGTATCTGTCATAACAGTTAAATTTTCTCTATCCAAGCTTGGTACCAGATATCCTTTTGCGGCACTCCACCTTTTTCCATTTTTTTGAGTACATTGATAGAAGCCTATACCCTCTTGATTTGCACCATTAAAATCTTCGTTATATCCAAAGACTTCTGAACCTGTCTTTACAAAGTCTTTTACTGGTGTATTTTCATGTCTAATCTTAGATACATTTAAAGGGCCATCTTGGCCATGATAATCATCATCAAACATTTCGTTATGTTCAGCTTTTTTAAAGTAAGGCAAGATTTCTTTATATGACCAACCATCATTTCCTAAGTTAGACCAATGATTATAATCCCATCTATGGCCCCTTACATATAACATTGCATTAATTGAGCTCGATCCACCCAAGACTTTTCCACGCGGTTGGAATCCTTTTCTATGTTCGAGTGATTCTGTCTCCACTTTATGCAATCCACCTGCTGTATCAACAACAGCTGCTTCTGGTTCTGCAACTACAACTTTTTCAAACTCTTTTTGGGGTACAGTTTCATAATTCCAACTTACTGGATTTTCAGCGCCAAAAAAAGCAAAGCCAATAGGGATATGTATTCTTGGGTCGCTATCTTTAGACCCTGCCTCAATTAAACAAACTTTGTATTCTGGGTTAGCGCTCAATCTATTTGCAAGAACACATCCAGCCGAGCCAGCCCCTAAAATAACAAAATCAAAATCTTCCAAGATAACCCCCTTAAAAAAACTTACTGCTAAGTTTATGATTTAGAATCAAAACTGTAAACTTTGTTTTTATAATAATTTTATGAATACATTTAATATTTTTTTAATTACTTGGGTCCTAATAGGATTTATAACATTTATATATCTTTTTTATGAGAATGCGCCTTATGGTCGCCATATCAAAAGCGGCTGGGGTAAAAAAATTCCTGCAAGGCTTGGATGGGTGTTAATGGAGTCTCCGTGTGTATATCTAATGATTATCTTAAGTGTTATATATTTTGATAAATTAAATATTGTCAATTTTATTTTTCTCTTTCTATGGCTCGTGCATTATGTTCATAGAACTTTTATCTACCCTTTTTTGGTCAATATGGATAAAAAAGAAATGCCAATGACCATTCCTTTGTCAGCACTTTTTTTTAATCACGTTAATGTAAGTATTCAATTTTTTGGTATTTTTGTTTTTTCTCAATATTCAATCGAGTGGCTTGCATCGCCAACTTTTTTAATTGGGACTCTAATATTTGTATTAGGTATGTTTATAAATATAAAGTCAGATTATTTAATGATTGCTTTACGAAAGGAAAAAGGAAGCGGCTACCATATTCCAAATAAATTTCTCTATAAATATATATCCTCTCCTAACTATTTTGGTGAGATTATTGAATGGGCTGGATGGGCAATTTTGACTTGGAGTTCAGCAGGTGCTGTATTTTTAATATGGACGATTGCTAATTTGTTTCCTAGAGCGATAGCTCATCATAAATGGTATCAAGATAACTTTGATAATTACCCTAAAAACAGAAAAGCCGTAATTCCAGGGATTATTTAATTAAGCCCATATCTTTTATTTGATTGGCAATTTCTAATATGGATTCTTCCGCAGGTCTTGGATTCCAGCCTAAAACATCTTTTGCTTTTGAGGTATTTTTAACACTTCGAACTCTTCCAATATTGGGTAGTGCAAATTTTATTTCATTACTAAAGTTAGCTAAAAATTTTGCAGTCCATTTGGGTAGATTTATTTTCGGTGCTTTGTCAAAACCATTTTTTCTTAAAAGCTTGGCTACATCCTTGTACCATAGATCTTTTTCTGAAAGAGCAAACCTTTCACCATTACTTGAAGGGTTTTGCATTGCTAAAATATGGGCTGCCGCAACATCCCTTACATCCACATAACCAAACTGTAATGGCACTGTGACAGGCATTTTCCCACCCACAAGTAATGAAATAGCTTTATTTGATTCTCCTAAGTCACCAGATAGAGATGGCCCTATCACTAGTGCTGGGTTTATAACAGCAAATTCAAATGGATTTCCCTCGTTTTTAACAAAATCCCATGCAGCCATTTCAGCCAATGTTTTACTTTTTGCATAATGACCAATTTCAGGTTTATTTGGATCAGACCAGTCACTTTCATCATAGTATTGTTTGAGTACTGTGGTTTCAAAAATAGCTGCAACAGATGAAGTAAGAACTACTTTTTTTACTTGATGTTTCTTGGCAAATTTTAATGCTCGTTCAACACCAGCTACCGCAGGTCCCACGAAATATTCTTCATCCTGCGCATCCAATGAAATTGGTGATGCTACATGAAGCACATAATCACAACCCATCATTCCTTCATCCCAACCCGCATCTTCGGTTAAGTTGAAAGTAAAAATATTTAAATTATCAGTTGGAGTATGGTTCTTTTTTAAAGCTTCAAAGATTTCATCTTTTCTTTCTGGACTCCTGACAGAACCATTAACAGCATAGCCTTGTTTTAAAAGCTGATCTACGCAATGCAGTCCTATATATCCAGTTGCGCCAGTTACTAATACTCTTTCCATAAATTTCTCCTTTTTTTATTATCCTAATGCCTCTTTAACTCCAGAATGAGTTATTAAGCCATTTTGTATATTTAAACCATTTTTTAAATGTTTATCTTCCTCTAAGGCTTTCATAATTCCTTTATTTGCAAGATCTTTTATAAAAGACAATGTAACTTTATTAAGAGCTTGGGTTGCTGTCAAAGGAACTGCACCAGGCATATTGGTTACACAATAATGAACAATATCATTTTCTAGGAATGTAGGATTATCATGAGTTGTGGGTTTACTAGTTTCAAAGCAACCACCTTGATCTATGGAAACATCTACCATGACTGTACCAGGACTCATTGAAGATAACATGTCCCTCTTTACAACTTTAGGAGCTTCCTTTCCAACCACATAAACAGAACCAATAACCAAATCAGATTCATTAATCGAAGATTGAATAGAATCGTTCGTTGATAAAATATATTCGATATTGTTTGATCCAAATTTTGATTCAAGGTTATCTAGCTTTGCTTGTGATGAATCAACTACTTTAACTAAAGCATTATTATCCATTGCTTTAATAATTGATTGAGTACCGGCTACACCTGCGCCTATTACTGTTACCACCCTTGGCTCAATTTCATCTAGTTTCCCAATCATTACACCCTTACCTTTATTGTGTTTTAAAAGATGGTATGAGCCTACAATAAATGCTAATTGGCCAGCGATCGTGCTCATAGGTGCTAACAATGGCATAGAGCCATCACTAGCAGTAACGGTTTCATATGCAATTCCTCTAACACCTGTATCAATTAATTTTTTTGCATTTTCAGCATCCCCAGCAAGATGCAAATATGTAAAAAGTGTTAAGTCTTCTCGTAAAAAATTATATTCCTCTGGAATTGGCTCTTTAACTTTTACAATCATTTCTGAAGATTTATAAACATCTTCAGCAGAATCAATTATTTTTGCTCCTGATTGAATATATTGCTCATCTAAAAAGCCGATATTAGCACCAGCATTTTTTTGAATTAGAATCTCATGCCCTTCCTTGACTAAGGTCTCTACAGAATCTGGGGTGAGACCTATCCTGCTTTCATTATTTTTTACTTCTTTTGGAACGCCGATAATCATTTTGTTTTTTATATATAAAAATACATGTCTATAATGCCATATGAGATTATCAAAACAAAACTCATTTTTTAGGAATCAATTATGAAAACGGCAAAAGAATTAATCCATAAATGGCATGAAGTTGTTAAAGGTGATGATCCCGAATTATTAGATAAGCTTTTGGCTGAAAATGCAGTATTTTCTTCACCTGTAGTATTTAAACCATTAGAAGGAAAAGCGATTACCATGATGTATCTTCAAGCAGCAGGTAATTCATTTAACATGGAAAAGTTTAAATATACTAAAGAAATTCATGACGGCCTTCACTCGGTTTTAGAATTTGAAACATATATCGATGATATCTCAGTCAATGGTGTTGACATAATTGAATGGAATCAAGACGGACAAATTATCAAATTCAAAGTAATGATTAGACCATACCAAGCAGTACTAAAAGTACAAGAAAAGATGGTTGAAGCTTTGGAAAGTTTAAATTAACTCTTATCTCTTGGCTTTGATTCGTTAACGACTAACTCTCTTCCATCTACTTCAGCGCCATTTAAAGCTTCTATAGCTTTTTCAGCACCATCACTCATTTCAACGAATCCAAACCCTCTTGAGCGATTTGTCATCCTGTCAGTGATAATTTTTGCAGAAGTCACTGTTCCATGCTCTGCAAAAAGATTTTCAAGATCTTGGTCGTTTAAACCCCAAGAAATATTACCTACGTATATATTCATTAATTATATCCTTATTAAGAAAAGGCAATCTTACATTAAATATGAGGTGAATAGTTAAAAACTTTTAATTTAATTTATTTTCTTTTACTCTAATAAAATACATGGAAATTAATTGGATAGTAGTTGGCTGGATTATTGATGTAGTCTTGAATGGGATTATATGGCTTATCATTGCAGCACTTTTAATTCCATTAATTGAAGTGACTGATAAATGGACTAGAAAAGCGGTTTCATTGGTGGATAGAACTGACAAATGGATAAGAAAAGTTTTAGAGAACTCATTTGAATGGATGGAAAAGAAGAATTTAAATATTTTATTTGCTTTCTTATTTGTGATTCTTTTTGGGATACTTGCTCAATATGAAATAATTCCAAAATTAATTAGATAAAATAAAATGCATTTTTAGGATAGATTAATAAATAAATTTTAAATCTGTTATTAATTACAGTCCATATCCCAACTGTAGTAATCTATTCGATAATAATCATTACAGATTAAGTTATATACAAATATCTCTTTTGTATCTGTTACATATACACTTGCAATAATAGGAGCTGTGTATGGGTCGCCTCCACAATCTTTATTATGAAGCTCTCTGATTTCAAACCAGAATTTTGTTTTAGTTTCATTCCGCCCTTCAAAATAAAAACTCACACATTCTGGCTTCAAAGATGTCAGCTTATCTAGATTTTTTATTGCTATCTCCTTGGCTGAATCAATATTGAAGTCATTAGATACTGCTAAAGGCGATAGAAGTAATAGAGATAGGAATTTTTTCATTCCAGTAATAATGCCACATCGATTTGTCAAAATAAAACACATTGTTTAGGATAAGTATTGTGAACAAACTTGAAGAACAATTAGATTTTTTAAATTATCGAGCTGAAAAATACATGGTAAGTCCAAGGCGTGGTGCTGTATGTGGAAATGCTGAACGAGGATACACTGTCTGCATGTGCTCATCAGAACATTTTATAAACCACTCATCTAACGAATGCTTAACAAGAGCTGCTTTTGTATCAACTTGGTTAATTGGATTTAATGCAGCAAAAATCAATAAACAGTTTTTTCGAAAATATAATTTCTTAACTCTTGATTCGCATGGAATTGCTGATAATTGCTGTCCTAGCTGGATTATTAGTCCAGCCTTTTCAAAAAAAACTTTCTTCAACTATGTTTTGATGTGGGATTGTTTTGAAGAAGCTTTAGCTGTTTATAAAGAAGAATGCTCTAACCACAAAGAAATGTATCGAGGAATGGAAAAATCAATTAAAAGAATGGAAGATGAAGAAGCTCGTGGGAGTCTAACTGCAGCATTAGATTCTGTTTATGAAGATGACTTAGAAAATCTCAAAACATCTTATCCAATTTTTATCCGTTGAATGATCTTAATAAAAAAGCCCACTAATGTCGGCTTTATAGCAAATTGGCATCCCGTAGGGGAAAATATTTAAGATGTTTCTGTTGGTAAATTTAGTTGAAGGTCTAGGTAAATTAATCTTCTTAAGTTTTGTATAGGTATTGAAATAATTGAATTATTATTAATTAATGAGGCAGGTATAAATAATAAACTTGATGATGATTCGCCTGGCTCAATAATTGTTTTTTTAATAGATTTTTTTAAAAGGTTAGATCTTATTGAACCAATTCTCATTTCATCATAGCCCTTGGAACTCGCAATGCCTAAAGTTGATATTTCTGAAATTGCCTTTCCAAATCTGCCGGCCTTAAAGTTAAATTTTTTAATAACATCTTCGAATTCACTTTTTTGAATCTTATTTTTTTCAGCAATAATAATGCTTGTCGAACTTCCATCAAATATTATTCTGTATTTTGAATTATTTGTAATAACTACTAATAAAACTGCTATTTCATTTTTAACATTACCTTTATTATTTAGCTTTCTTTTTAATTTTTTGTCAGTAAAAATAACTTGGCCTAAGTAATTTTCTTGATCATCCTGATTCACCCATGAGGCCCCAAGAATAATATCTCTTGTAATAGAATGATTGTCTATCCAATCTGCCTCGAAAAATTCTAATTCTTGGTTTAGGGCATCAAAGAATTTGTCATCTTCAATAGGTGGCATATTGACCTGAGCCAAACCATTTTGAATGAAAACAACAAAAACTAAAAAAATAAAAATTTTGTGGATATTCTTAATCATGATTTTATCCTAAGACCGTTTTCTAGAATTAAAATTTTAAGATCACTAAAGCTTTGCTTTAAAACTTCTTTTGTCATTTTTTCAAGCATGTCAGATTCAAAACTTCTTGAGCGTGCATATTCAAGAGATTCTCTACTAATTTCT
>CACEZB010000006.1 GCA_902563835.1 uncultured SAR86 cluster bacterium | reverse complement strand
GGTAAGACTGGGACAGCCCACCAAACAAGAAGAGGTTCTGGATATGCAGAAGATTCATATATTGCATCTTTTATTGGCATAACTCCATTAAGCGAAGAATCACTAACAATTTTTGTATCAATAGACAGCCCTGGACTTAATGCATATACAGGTGGTGCAGTTGCAGCCCCATTATTTGCAAAGATTGCAGAGAGTTCATTAAATCATTTAGGTTATTTTGAAGATGAGTGAATTAGAAGGTATTTTAGGAATTAAATTTCCAAAAGGAATAAAAATATCTGATGTAACAAATAACTCTAAAAAGGTAAAAGAAAATTCGATATTCTTTGCTCTTCAAGGAGAGAAAGAACATGGAAGTAAGTATATTTCTGAAGCGCTAGAATTAGGTGCATCTATTGTTGTTCATAATGATCCAAAATATAAAACGGATAGAGCTAATGTTTTTTTTATTGATGATTTGAACAAAAGAACAAAATTAGAAAATACATTTCATACTGGCCCTGATTTTGAATTAATACCAGCATACTCTCGAGATATTAAAATATATCAATTTCTTCAAGTATTTTATTCTATAGAAAAGGATGTATCCTTAGGATTAGACTTTCATAGTTCTGCAGGAACTGAGTTTCTTGGCTTTACAGGAACAAATGGCAAAACAACCTCAGCTTATTTTTGTCATCAAATTCTTACAAATCTTGGTGCTAACTCAGTTTATATTGGAACATTAGGATTTAAATTTAGGGATGAGGAATTCAATAATTCAGTAACATCTAAAACAACTCCAGATATATTTGAAATATATGAAATTTTTACATTAATTAAATCTCAAGTTCAGTATGTTTGTATTGAATTATCTTCTCATGCATTAGAGCAGGAAAGATTAAAAATCCCATTTACAAATGTATCACTAATGAATATAGGAAATGATCATTTAGATTATCATAAAAGCATTGACAGTTATGCTGAAGCAAAATTAAAAATTTTTGATTTAACTAGAAACTACTTTAGTAGCTTTATATCTAAAGAACATCAGCCAAATGTTCCCAAGAAATTAAAGGATGATTTTAATAATGGTTATATATATGAGGATTTTTCGACATTAGACGCAGACAATCATGAATGCAGATGCCTTATAAATATTGATTCTTTTTTACCAAATAATATTAAGAAGAAAATATACATGCCAATAGATAATCATTTAGCAGATTATGAAGAGTTTAAAAAAATGCCATCACTTTTGGATTTACCTGCCAATGCAAAAGATATTGTAATTAAAGAGTATAAGCTAAAGAGAGATAAGATCATAAAAAAATGGAAATTTCCTCTTCAAGTCTTAGAGCGAGAAGATGAAAATAATCTATATCCTGTAACCACAATTAGCAAAGAAAATCCAAATGCTAATTATTTTTATAAAATTGTAGAAAAAGATATAAACCATTCTAAATTACAAATAATAGATAACAATAAGGACATGTGGGATTCCGGAAATCATAAGAAAATTACATATGATTTTACTTGTAATATATTTCCTGAGTTCAACATTACAAATTTAGTATTTTCATTAGTATCTATCATTCAGCTCATGAAAATAAGGCAATCTGTTACATGGGGAGATTCTGATGCTGGAAGAGATTTAGCATATGACTCATGGTATCCTCATCGACATGCGATAGGCTCTAAAATACCAAATGACCTAAATTTTATAAAGTTGCCTAAAGGCAGAACAGATTTAATTAAAGATATAAAACAAAATGTCATTATTGATTATGCCCATAATCCAGATTCATTAAGCCTTTTACTAATCTCTATGAAAGATTATTTTAAAAAATTGATAGTTGTTTTTGGTTGTGGTGGTGATAGAGATAAATCTAAAAGATCTAAAATGTTAAAAGTTGCCATAAATCATGCTTCAAAAATAATTTTTACTTCAGATAATTCTAGAAGTGAAACGTTTGAGGATATTTTTAAAGATGCCTCATCTGGTAATAATCTAAATAATGTAAAAGTTGTTGAAGATAGAAAAGAAGCTATTATTTATGGCAGTAAATTAATAGATGATGATGATTGCTTATTAATTCTTGGGAAAGGGCATGAAGAAACACAAGAAATTGATGGAGAAATTATGTATTTTAGTGACTATGAGGTAGTTAATGAAATTTATAGCTAACACATCTGATTTAAGCAAATATCTTGAAGCTCCAATTTCTAAGAACAGAATTATTACAAATATTTCAATTGATACAAGAACCATGCAAAAAGATTCACTGTTTATTGCAATTAAGGGTGAAAATTTTGATGGTAATGATTTCGTTAACGATGCAATAGCTAAAGGCGCAGTTATTGTTATAGCAGATAATAAGCGCTTCAAGAATAATCAAAACAAAAAAATTATCTATGTAAGAAATTCAATTCTTGCATTAAAAAAAATAACTCAGAATATTCTTAAAAGCTATAATGGCTCTATAATTGCAATTACCGGCAGTAATGGCAAAACAACCACTACAAATATTATTTCTAAAACTTTAAGGAATAGTTCCAATACTCTGAAAAATTTTAATAATGAAATAGGTATGCCCCTTAGTGTCATGAATGCATCTCCTAAATCAAAATATCTTGTGTTGGAGATAGGCGCCTCAAAATTTAAAGATATTGATTATTTAAGTAAAATTTTACAACCAAATATAGGAGTTATAACAAATATTGGACACTCCCATCTAGAAAAATTAAGAAACATAAATGGAGTACTTAAAGTTAAATCTGAAATTATAAAAAATATTCAAAAAGGCGGGACTCTAATAGTGCCTAATGATAATAAAGATCATTTAGATAAATGGAAAAAAATGAGATCTGATATTAAAGTCTTATCTTTTGGGATAAGCAAAGATTCAGATTTCTATGCAACAGATATAAAGACCAAGACAAATGGTCTTACTTTTAGCATTTCTTCAGAATTAATTCACAAGCCTGTTCAAATTAACTCTTTTTTAGAAGGACAACATAACATTAATAATATTCTTTCAGGCTTTGCTGTCCATTATTGCTTAAGGGAAGAACCAAAAAGCTTTGCGACTGCAATTAATTCAAAACATTTCAAAAATGTTAGACAAATTAAATCAAAATGGATTAAAGGATCGACCTTAATTAATGATACATATAATGCAAATCCAGATTCAACAAAAAAATCTATAGATTTATTAAGTAATTACAAGAAAAATACTGTCTTAGTATTAGGTAACATGCTTGAATTGGGAAGGTATCAGAACAAACTGCATAAAGAAATAGGAAAGTATGCCAAAGCAAAAGGTATAAATAAATTATTGGGATATGGAAATCTTGCAAAATATACAACAGATAGTTTTGGCAAGAATGGAATTTTCTTCAAAAAAGAAGATGATCTTAAAGCTTATTTGAAAGAAAATATAACATCAAAAGATGTTATCTTAATAAAAGGCTCGAGAGGAATGAAGATGGAAAGGTTTATAGATGTTTGAATATTTAGGAACAGTTTTAGTTGCTGTAGATCCAGGGTTTGATGTTTTAAGATATTTAACTGTTAGAACAATTGGAGGGACTATCACAGCATTATTAATTTCCATTTTAATGGGTCCCTTGATAATAAATTTCTTAAAATCAATGCAATTTGAACAATATGTGAGAAAAGATGGTCCAGAATCTCATCATAAAAAGACAGGCACGCCTACAATGGGAGGGCTATTAATTTTATCTTCACTTGTCATTTCAACTCTTCTTTGGGCAGATCTTGGTAATAGGTATATATGGGTAGTATTAGGCGTCACAGTAGGCTTTTCAATAATAGGTTTTTTTGATGATTACTTAAAGATTAAAAACAAAAGCTCTGATGGCCTCTCTTCGATACAAAAGATTATTTTCCAATCTTTAATTGCCCTTATATCTATGGCTTATCTTTACTATTCAGCTGAAATTATTCCTGAAACATCTTTCATAGTCCCATTTTTTAAAGACTTAATAATTCCTATGTCGCCATTTATTTTTATTTTTACTGGAATGTTTGTTCTGATTGGTTCTTCAAATGCTGTAAATTTAACTGACGGTCTTGATGGTTTGGCAATATTGCCATCAGTCTTAATAGGAGGGGCATTAGGTTTGATAGCCTATGCTATGGGTAATCAATTAATAGCTGATTATTTATATTTACCTCATTTACCTTTATCAGGTGAATTAATAGTTTTTTGTGGCGCGTTGATAGGGTCAGGAATTGGGTTTTTATGGTACAACACCTATCCAGCACAAGTTTTTATGGGAGACATAGGATCACTAGCTTTAGGCGCTATTCTGGGAATAATTGCAATTATTTTAAGACATGAATTAGTGTTTGCAATCATGGCAGGAGTATTTGTAATGGAAACATTAAGTGTAGCTATTCAAGTAGTCTCATATAAGACTAGAGGAAAAAGGGTTTTCTTAATGGCTCCCATTCATCATCATTATGAGTTAAAAGGTTGGGAAGAACCCAAGATTATTGTCCGCTTTTGGATTATCACACTCGTATTAATTTTGGTTGCTTTAGCCACACTTAAATTAAGGTAATTTAAAAATGAAGTCTCTTATATATGGCTATGGAGAGACAGGTAAATCTTTTGAAAGATACCTTCAAAAGAAAAATTTAGAATTTAAAATATTTGATAAAAATATTATTGAATATAATAAAGATTATAATTTGAAAGATTTTGATCAGATTTTATGCAGTCCTGGTATACCTAGAAATGATTTTGAAGAAATTATCAAATCAAACAAGAACACTTTGACAGATATAGATCTTTTTTTTAAAGAAGATCGATCAATAAAAATAGGAATAACAGGAACAAATAGAAAAAGCACCACAGCCTATCATTTATACCAACTTTTTCAGAATTATGATTCTGCTAATCTAATTGGAAATATTGGCAATCCCGTGCTTGACCATATCAATAATAAAAAAAGATTTTCAATAATTGAGTTATCTAGCTATCAATTAGACAAGATGAGAATAAATGATTTAGATTTTGGCATTTTATTGAATATTGATGTTGACCATTTGGACTATCATGGAAATCTAGAGGCATATAAAAAAGCTAAAGAAAAGATATTGCTTGCTAAAGAAAATATCTCAAATGAGATGGATCCATATGAATTATTTGAATGGATTACAAAAACCAAAGCAAAAAAAATGAAATTAGACAATCTTCCATATAGATTTGAACTTATTTCAAACAATATAATTAATGATTCAAAATCTACTAACTTTCATTCATTGTCATATGCTTTAAATAAAGTAGATGATCTATTTAAAAATCAAGATTACATCTTAATAGTTTGCGGAAACCCTGAAAAAGAAGAGTATAGAAAGGTCTCGATAGAAGGCCCGAAAGAGGTTTTGATTTTTGGAAAGCATGCTCAAGAATTAGATCATTGCATAAATCATCCTAGAAAGACTATTCATATATCTCTAGAAGACGTATTTAATAATATCAAAGGAAATAAAAGTTATAAAAATATTCTCTTTTCACCAGGCTACCCCAGCGGAAATGATTTTAAAGATTATATTCAAAGAGGAGAGCATTTTAACTCTCTGGTAAAAAAACATTTAATTTAGATGAAGATCGGCAAGAATGACATTTTAATTATCTTGCCATTGTCAGTTTTATTAATTCTTGGCCTAGTAATGGTTACATCTTCAAGTATTTACATAGCTGATGGCATGACATCTAACCCATTTCATTTTGCTCAAAGACAAACATTATTTGTGTCCATGGGTTTAATTGCAATGCTAATTTTTTTAGTTTTACCATCAGATTTTTTATATAAGACTGATTGGATTTTTATGTTACTAAGCATCCTTTTATTAATTATTCTTTTTATACCAGATATTGGAACAAGCGTTAATGGAAGTATTAGATGGATTAGGATTGGTCCAATTAATGTTCAACCAACAGAAATATGTAAATTTAGTTTAATTCTTTATATCTCTGGGTATTCAGTAAGGAGAATGTCAGAAATTAATTCTCTTAGAAGTTTTCTAAAACCATTAATTCTATTGTTTATCATTTCTATCTTAATCATGGGGCAACCAGACCTTGGATCAACTGCTATAGTTTGTATGTTGGTTGTAGGAATACTTTTTTATGCTGGTATATCATTCTCTCAATTAACTTTATTAATTTTATTAATTGCTTTATTAGGGTACTTGGCCATAACTACTTCGCCAATGAGATTGGCTAGAGTGCTGGCATTTACAGATCCTTTTGCAGTAGATGTTGTACAAAAGGCAGGATGGCAGTTATCAAATTCTTTAATTAGTATTGGTCAGGGGGGGTGGTTAGGAGTAGGACTTGGAAATAGCTTTCAAAAAAGCTTTTTCTTACCCGAAGCTCATACAGATTTTATTTTTGCTATTCTCGTTGAAGAGCTCGGTATTATAGGAGGCATATTCTTAATAATATTATTTGTAATTATGCTTATTGGGTTAATGTCAGTAGCATTTGAATCTTTTAAAAAAGGAAGATTATTCCAAGGATATACTGTTTTCGGCATTTTTCTTTTGATTTCAATACAAACTCTGCTTAATATTGGAGTAAATATAGGATTACTTCCCACTAAAGGTCTAACCCTTCCTTTTATAAGCTATGGAGGTACTAGTATTATTATAATGTTATCTTTAGTAGGTATTGTTCTTAGAATAAATAATGAAAATAAAATACTTTAAATTATGAAATTCTTACTCGTAGCTGCAAAAACAGGAGGCCATGTTTTTCCTGCATCAGTAATTGGTAAAGAGCTAACTAAAAACAATCATGAGGTTATTTTTATTGGTACAGGCTCTGAAATTGAAAAAAATGCATATCATGATCTAGATTCAAAGCTGTATGAATTATCAATGGAAGGTTTTCGTGGCTCCAATTTAATCAAAAAATTACAAGTTCTATTTCAAGCTTTTATTAATGTTTTTAGAGCAATTCAGATTATTAAGAAAGAAAAAATAAATGCAATGATAGGATTTGGTGGCTTCATCACCGTTCCCGTTGGGATTGCATGCTGGATAACAAGAAAACCAATTTTTACACATGAGCAAAATGTTGTAATTGGATCTGCCAATAAACTGTTATCAAGAATATCTAAAATTACTTTCCATGCTTTTCCATATATTGATATGTATGATTCTGGTCACATTCCCCGTGGTTATTTGGGTAAATCAATTTTTACAGGCAATCCTGTAAGGGAATCATTTATTGATCAACGCGAAGAGATTTATTTTCCTAGCGGTCCAGAGGAGTTAGATAACATCAAAAAGTCAATTGATGAAAAAAATCAGTATAAAATTTATATCACAGGTGGTAGTCAAGGATCAGAATACATAAATAAGTATGTACCAAAAATTTTTAAGGATTTTTCAAATAATATAAAAATAAAGCATCAATGCGGTAAAAATAATTTACAAGAAGTAAGGAATATATATTTAAAAGAAGGTATCGATGCAGAAGTATCTGAATTTTATCAAAATCCTGTTGAGCAAATATTGTGGTCTGACTTTGTTATATCAAGAGGTGGTGCCTTAAGCTTGTCTGAAGTCACCACTCTTAGACGAGGTCTTGTAATTATTCCTCTACCAACTTCAGTGGATAATCATCAAGTTGAGAATGCAAAAAGTATTGAAAGAGAAGGAAAAGGTATTATGCATGAACAAAAAGATCATATAAACAAATTAAAAGAAAAAATAAAAAGCATTATTGAAAATAAAACATATCTTAAGTGGATGTATTTACGAAACACTAGTCATATAGAATCATCTAAAAAAATAGTTAAACATTTAGAGACTTATCTGAATAAAAATGAAACTCTTTAAAAAAGCAAAAAATATTCATTTTGTTGGCATTGGTGGTGCAGGAATGATAGGTATCGCAAGGGTATTATTACAAAAAGGATACAAGATATCTGGTTCAGATATATCTGATTCAAGTGAGCTTAAAAAGCTTAGGAAGGATGGAGCCAAGGTTTATATAGGTCATTCTAAAGAAAATATATTAGGAGCTGATTTATTGGTTATGTCTTCAGCAATTGATAAAAAGAACCCTGAAATTATTAAAGCCAAAAAAGAATCAATAACAATCATTCCAAGAGCAGAAATGTTAGGTAGTATCATGATTGGGTATGAAAGTATTGCAGTTGCTGGAAGTCATGGAAAAACAACTACTACTAGCATGATTGCAAAAATATTAAGTGTTGCAAATTTAAGTCCTACATATGTGGTTGGAGGAAAAGTTTTAAGTACTGATGAAAATTCTGATTTAGGCGATGGCAATTATCTTGTTGCAGAAGCAGATGAGAGTGACGGGTCATTTATCCACCTTCAGCCAGATGTAGCTGTGTTAACTAATATAGATGATGATCATTTAGCACATTACAACAATGTTTTTGAAAATTTATTAGATTCATTTGTAATGTTTTTAGAAAATATTCCTTTTTATGGTTATATGGTTATTAATGGAGATGATAAAAATATAAAGAAAATCTCTAAAAGAATTTCTAGAAAACAAATTACTTTTGGCGAATCAAAAAATTGCGATTATCAAATTATTAATATTAAAGCGTCGAAGGGAACTCAAAACTTTGAAATTTGGAATAACAAAAATAATAAAACCCATAAATTCAGATTAAATATACCTGGTAAACATAATGTATTTAATGCTTCAGCATCTATAGCTATTTCGTTAGAAGAGGGAGTGCCGCTTGGCGCAATAAAAAAGGGAATTGCAGACTTTTCAGGGGTTGGAAGAAGGTATGAAAAACATAATTTAGAAATTGATTCTAAAAGAAAGATTCTTATAGACGATTATGGCCATCATCCGCTTGAAATAATTTCAAATATACAAGCTTATAAAGAAGAATATCCAAATAAAAAGGTTTGTATGATTTTTCAACCACACAGATTTACAAGAACAGCTCAATTGTTCGATGATTTTGTAAAAGTATTAAACCAAACAGATTCTTTAATATTATTGGATATTTATTCCGCAAGTGAGAAACCTATTAAGGGTATACATTCAAGAACGATTGCAGAGACTATAAAGCAATTAGGACATAAAGATGTTACGTATATCAAAGCTCATGATGATGTAATTAAATTAGTTAATGAAAAGAAAGATTCTTTTGATATATTAGTTACTCAAGGTGCTGGCAGTATTTCAAAAGTATGCGAATCTATAAAAGATAAATGGATGATATAAAAAAAATTGCCGTTATATGTGGTGGCTCATCTCCAGAAAGAGAGATTTCTTTGCAAAGTGGGAATGGTGTTGGAAGTGCTTTAATTGAATTAGGATTTCAAACATCCATAATGGATTTTCAAGATCTTAATGATTTAAGTATTTTAAAAAATTATGACTTAGTTTTCATTGCATTACATGGTTTTGAAGGGGAGGGAGGAGACCTTCAAGAGAGTTTAGATTCTTTAGGAATTAAGTATACTGGCTCCAATGCGGTTGGATGTAAAAATACTTGGAATAAGGTTAAATGTAAAAATATCTTATTTCAAAATGATGTAAGTTCACCAAAAGCAGTCATATCTAGTTCTTTGGATAATGAAGACTTTAATCCTTTCACTGAATTTGAGAAAGAATTCGGTTACAAGAAAAACTTATTTATGAAACCTTCTGAAGATGGTTCTAGTATTGATATTTATAAAATTTCAAATAATGATGAATTTATTAGCGCAAGAATGTCCTGTATTAATAAATCGAGAGAGTTTATATTTGAAGAAGAGATTAAAGGTAAAGAATACACTTTAACAATTATTAATAATGAGTGTTTTCCACCAATTGAAATTCAAACAAAGAATGATTTTTATGATTATGATGCAAAATATATTTCTAATGAAACTATTCTTGCAGAAGCAAAACTATCTGATAAAGAACTAGATTTAATGAATAAGATTTCACTAAAAGCATATAAAGCATTGAATTGCAGTGGATGGGCTAGGGTTGATATTCTTGGAGATGATGATGGTAATTTATATGTACTTGAAATAAATACTGTTCCAGGGATGACCAGTCATAGCTGTGTTCCTAAGTCAGGTAGCTTTGTAGGACTTTCTTATTCAGATGTTGTTACAAAGATTATTTCTTCTAATGTTTAGAAATATATTTTTAACTTCTTTTATTTTCTTTACAACTTTATGTATAGCAAAAAATTATGAAATAAATGTAAATTTTGAATCAGGTTTTGAATATAAGTCTCAAAAAGAATTTGTTAATCAACTTCAGTTTTCTAAATCAACTAGAGAAATAGAACATTTAATTAGCAGCCAGGATTGGATTAAAGACTATTCGCTTAGATACAAACCATTTAAGAAAGAAGTATTTATAAGTATTAGAAATAGATTGCCTATTTTTATCCTTAATAAAGAGTTTTTTTATGACAAAGAATTAAATAAGTTTAGTTTTGATGGATCAAAAAAAGATTTAATAATGGTACAGGGGCCAATAGATGATGTTAAAGAAATCCTTAAATTAATTAAAGTTATTGAATCTAATTCATCAATACAATTTAAAATTGAAAGCATAGATTATAGTTATGTTAATGGATGGGACGTTACATCTAATAAGGCCTTAATTAGATTTGGTAAAGATTTATCTGAAAAAAGACTAAATAATTTTAAAGATACTGTTAATTATTTGTTCGAGATTTCAAGAATACCTAGTATCATAGATGTAAGATATAAAGATGGAGTTGCTTTAAAATATGGCAAATAATGGTAAAAATTCTAATATGATTGTTGGTCTTGATATAGGAACATCAAAGGTTGTCTGTATTGTTGGTAAATATAATGAGGAAAGAAAGTTAGAAATAGTTGCATTAGGAGCATACCCATCTAGTGGATTAAAAAAGGGAGTTGTAGTAAATATAGACGCTACTACAGATGCTATCAGCAAAGCAGTTGAGCAAGCCCAGTCAATGATCGAAGATAAAATAAAATCAGTTTTTGTTGGCATTGCAGGCAATCATATTAAAAGTTTAAATTCACAAGGAGCCGTTGGAATCAAAGATAATGAAGTTTCATCTTTTGATATTGATAGAGTTATAGAATCTGCTCAAGCGGTATCAATACCTTCTGATCAAAGAGTCTTGCATGTTTTACCTCAATCATTTGTTATAGATGATCAGGAAGTAAGCTTAGATCCACTGGGGATGTCCGGTGTAAGATTAGAGGCAAAAGTCCATCTTGTTACATGCGCAAGTAGCGCAATTAAAAATATTGAAAAATGTATAAAAAATTGCGGCCTTGGTGTAAATGGTTTTGTTTTAGAGCAACTTGCAAGTTCTCATTCTATATTGTCTGAAGATGAAAAAGATTTAGGTGTTTGTTTGGTTGATATCGGTGGAGGTACAACAGATATAGCAATATTTAATTCGGGCTCTATAGTTTTTACTGGAGTAATACCAATTGCAGGCGATCAAGTAACAAGTGATATAGCACAAGCCTTAAGAACTCCAACCCCTCAAGCAGAGGATATTAAACAAAAACATGGATGTGCAGTCACTGAGTTCACAAAGGACGATGAAACTGTTGAGGTTCTTGGAGTTGGCGGCAGGCCCCCAAGAGAACTATCTAGAAGCGCATTAGCTGATATCATCCAGCCTCGATATTCAGAATTATTCGATTTAATTAAAGCTGAGATTAAAAGAAATGGTTTTGAGGACAAAATTTCTGCTGGAATAGTCTTTACAGGTGGTACTTCAAAAATGGAAGGGGTAGTAGAATTGGCGGAATCTGTATTTCAGACATCAGTTAGATTGGGAATACCTTCAAAATTTCAAGGTATGGAATCAATTCTACAAAATCCAATATATTCAACTTCAATTGGTTTAATTGAACATGGATTTAAACAGATGAATCATGAAATGCTTACTGAACAGAATCAGGGTATTTTCTCTAAAATTTTACGTATTGTAAAAAGTGAGTATTGATAATAAGAAGTAATTCAATTAGAATGCGGTTTCCTTGGTTTTTACAATTAGTAAAAATCTTTAACCATAAGGAAAATTATGAAGAAATACGAAGCTGTAATTATATTAAATCCAAACCTATCGTCTAAGGTTACAACCTTCACAAAAGATTTTGAAAAACTACTTAACAGTAATTCATTCAATATTGTTAAGTATGAAGATGTGGGGAGAAGGCAGTTAGCATATTCAATAAATAATCATAATAAAGGACATTATTTATTATTTAATATTGAGGGCGACCCAATTCAGTTAATCGAAATAGAAAATAAGATTAAATATGATGAATCTATTATTAGGCATCTTTTTATTGCTGTTAAAGAGCACTCAGGAGAGGACTCTCAATTATTAATTGATTCTAAGAATATAAAAATTGAAGATGAAGAAATTAATAGCAAAAAAGTTAAAGAAGAACAAGAAGTGGCTGAATCAAATAGTAATGCTGAATCTGAAGAAGTTGACTCTCAAGAAGAAGTAGAAGAGATAGCGGAATCAGAAGAAGCTAAACCTGAAGATGATGAGGATAAGCATGAGTAAATACAATTTACCAAAAAAGTTTGATTATAAGAATGTAAATGTCTTAAAACAGTTTATTACTGAAACAGGTAAAATTATTCCAGCAAGAGTTACTGGGGTTTCAGCTCACAATCAAAGAAAATTAACTAGGTATATTAAAATAGCAAGATTTTTAGCTTTAATACCATATACCGATATGCATAATTAATATTATGAAAATTATATTATTGGATAAAATTCAAAGGTTAGGAGAAATAGGGGATATTGTTGAAGTAAATTCAGGCTATGCTAGGAATTTTCTTATACCAAAAAAAAAGGCAGCATTTGCTAGCGATAAAAACATTGAGGAAGTTGAAGCTAAAAAAGATGAATTAGCAGCAGCATCAAAAGACATTCTTACAAAAGCTCAAGCTAGAGCAAAAGATATAGAGGGCTCAGAATGTGAAATTAAAGTTCCTGTTACTGAAGAAGGTGCTTTATATGGTTCTGTTGGAACTAGAGAAATCTCTGAAGCTTTTAGTAATAATCGAATCGAAATTGATAAGAGTGAAGTTCAACTTCCTGATGGTCCTATCAAAGAAACAGGTGATCATAATATTATGATAAGTGTTCACCCTGAAGTAAGCATCGAAGTTTTAGTAAAAGTATTGCCAGAGTAGTTGTATATTTTGAAATATGATGTAAAAATCATATTCCAATGTCAGATATAAATATTAATCAAAATGAACAAGCCAGAGAGGCTGAAAGAGCAGTCCTTGGCGGACTAATGTTAGAAACCCATAGATTTGATAATGTAATTCAAGTTATTAAAGAAAATGATTTTGATGGAAAAGATCATCAAATAATTTTCCAGTCCATGTCAGAACTGATTGAGGAAAATAAACCCCTTGATCCATTAACTGTATCTGAAAAGCTTGATAATAAGAATTCACTTAACAAAGTTGGCGGGAAAGACTATCTAATTGAATTAGCAACCTCAACACCTTCAGCTGCTAATCTTGATGCTTATGCTGAAATAATAAGACAAAGGTCAATAACTAGAAAATTAATGAAAGCTAATTCTGATATCTCTGAATTAATTTCAAACCCACAGGGTCTAAAAGGTACCTCCATATTAGATAAGGCTGAAAGCATGATTTTTGCTTTAAATGATGAAGCAAATCAAGACAATCAAAGCATTCAACCAATGCGTAAACTTGTGCCTTCTGCTTTAGATAGACTTCATGAACTATCAACTAAATCAGGAGGATTAACAGGCGTAACAACAGGTTTTAAAGATTTGGATAGCAAACTTCAAGGTATGCATAATGGTGATTTAATAGTTGTTGCTGGCAGACCAGCCATGGGTAAATCGTCTTTAGCTATGAATTTAGCTGAAAACGTACTTTTTGATAAAGAATCATTAGGAGGCGTCCTAATTTTCAGTCTTGAGATGTCTGCTGAATCATTAACAACAAGAATGCTATCTGGTATAAGTAAAATAGACCAGCAAAAAGTTAGATCAGGAATGCTTGATGATAAAGAATTACAAGTACTAATAGAACAAAGTGATAAACTTAAAAATTTACCATTATGGATTGATGATAGTTCATTATTAACCCCCATGGAGCTAAGAGCTAAAGCAAGGAGGTTAGCTAGAATTGAACATCATGGCTTATCTCTTATTGTTGTTGATTATCTTCAGTTAATGCAACTTCCTATGTCCACAGAGAGTAGAGTAAATCAGATTTCTGAAATCTCTAGATCATTAAAATCATTAGCAAAAGAATTGAGTGTTCCTGTTATAGCGCTTTCGCAACTTAATAGGGCCGTAGAACAAAGACCAAATAAAAGACCGATAATGGCTGATTTAAGAGATTCTGGTGCGATTGAGCAGGATGCTGATGTAATTTTATTTATCTACAGGGATGCTGAATATAATGAAGACTCTGATGAGGGTAACAAAGCAGAAATTAAAATAGCAAAACAAAGAAATGGCCCTACTGGAACTATAAACTTAACTTTCTTAAAAGAGTTTACAAGATTTGAGAATTTCTCATCTGATAGTTTTTACGAATCTATTGAATGACAGCCATCAACTCAGAGTTAATTATTGATGGAAATATTCTTAGAAAGAATATTTCATATATAAAGGATAAGCTTAAGAATAAATCTAAATTTATGGCAATAATAAAGTCTGATGCCTATGGCCATAACATTGAAGAGGTTGTAGGGGATACTAAAGATCTTGCAGATGGATATGGTGTTGTAAGGATAGATGAGGCTAGAAAAATAAGAAGTTTATCTGATAAAAAAATTTTATTAATGCAGGGAATTTACTCTAATGATGAATTTCTTGAGGCAATGGATCTCAATCTTGATATTGTTGTTCATAACCAAGACCAATTTCAAATAGTTAAAGAAAATAATATTTTTAATAATTTATGGCTCAAAATCAATACAGGCATGAATAGACTTGGATTTGAAATAAATGATTTTATGAAAATTTATAATGAGTTTCTTTCTAATAAAAAATTTACTCTTATGACTCATTTAGCTGCGTCAAATGAAAAAAATGCTATTTCAAACCAGAATCAATTTAAGCTATTTGCAGATTTATCTAGAAAGATGCATGAAGATGTAGATAAAAGTATTGCAAATACTGGTTGTATTATGAATTTTCCAGACCAATCATATGATTGGGTAAGATGTGGAATTGGCATGTACGGTGGATATTTTAAAGATAGTAAAATTGAAACTGCGATGACTCTTAGATCGCCAATTGTAAATATAAGAAAGATAAAAAAAAATGATAAAGTTGGTTACGATGGAAGAGCTATAGCTAAAAATGACATGCTAATCGCTACGGTGTATCTTGGTTATGCAGATGGATTGCCTCTAAATATAAAAGATGGAACAGATGTAATGATTAACGAACAAAAGGCAAAAGTTTTTGGAAGAGTTAGCATGGATTTAACTACAATAGATGTAACAAATATTGATGACTGTGTTTTAGGTGATTGGTGTGAGTTTTTTTCAAAAGATTTACCGATATCAAATATAGCCAAATCAAATGATCTGATTTCTTATTATTTAATGACTGGAATTAAGTCAAGGGTCAAAAAAGTATATAAAAGAGCAAATTAATCTGTTATTCTAATATCCCATCATGATTAATTTAAATGATGGCTAAAACTAAATATATTTTTATAACCGGAGGAGTGGTTTCATCACTCGGAAAGGGAATAGCAGCCGCATCAATTGGAGCCTTATTAGAATCAAGAGGACTGTCTGTTTCTTTGATAAAAGTTGATCCATATATAAACGTAGATCCAGGTACTATGAGTCCATTTCAACATGGCGAAGTATTTGTCACAAATGATGGAACTGAAACAGATCTTGATTTAGGTCATTATGAAAGATTCGTTAGGTTTGAAGCATCAAAGAAAAATAATTTTACAGCAGGTAAAGTTTACGAGACTGTAATAAAGAACGAAAGAAAAGGAAAGTATTTAGGAGGCACTGTTCAAGTTATTCCGCATATTACAAATGAAATAAAAAAGAGAATTAAAGAGGGGGGGCAAAATAAAGATATTGCAATTGTAGAAGTTGGAGGTACTGTAGGAGATATCGAGAGTCAGCCTTTTGTAGAAGCTCTCAGACAAATGGCGCTTGAAATGTCTGATTCATCATCGGCTTTTGTGCATTTAACTCTTGTACCATACATAAATGCTTCAGGAGAGCTAAAGACAAAACCTACTCAACATTCAGTAAAGGAATTAAGATCATTGGGAATTAGTCCAGATGTACTAATTTGCAGGTCTGAACAAGAACTTCCTAAAGATGAAAAAAATAAAATAGCATTATTTTGTTCTGTACCAAATAAAAGTGTTATATCAATGCATGACGTTGAAACCGTTTATTCAATACCCGCCTTATTAAATAAACAAAAAGTTGATAAAACAATTTTAGATAAACTTAATATTAAATCAAAAGATCCAAAATTAAATGATTGGAAAAGGGTAGTTAAAGCAAAACTTCTTCCAGAGAGAGAAGTAAATATTAGCTTTGTTGGTAAATATACTGAACTAAAGGATGCATATAAATCAATTAATGAAGCTTTGGAGCATGCTGGCATAGTAAACAAAGCTAAAGTAAATATAAATTTTGTACAAGCCGCAGACTTAACGACAAAGAACATAAGAAAAAAATTAAGAAAAGCTGACGCAATACTAGTACCAGGCGGCTTTGGTCATAGAGGTGTGGAAGGAATGATTTTGGCTTGCAAGTTTGCAAGAGAAAATAATATTCCTTATTTAGGAATCTGTTTAGGAATGCAAGTAGCAATAATAGAATATGCTCGAAATGTCTTAAAATTAAAAAATGCAAATAGCACTGAGTTTGATCAGCATACTGAATTTCCAGTAATTGGACTTATAACTGAATGGAATGATATATCAGGTAAAAAAGAAATGAGAGATAAGAATTCTGATTTAGGAGGCACCATGCGATTGGGAGGTCAGATATGCAAACTCAAGAAAAATTCAAATTCATATAAAATGTATAAGAATATAGAAATTGTTGAAAGACATAGGCATAGATATGAAGTTAATCCTAAATTTAAAGAAGCAATGATTAAAGAGGGCTTGGATGTTGTAGGCACTTCAATTGATGGTAAGCTAGTTGAGATGATAGAAATTCCAAAACACAAATGGTTTCTGGCTTGTCAATTCCATCCTGAGTTTACATCGAATCCGAGAGATGGCCATCCTATTTTTAATAGCTATATAAAGAGTACAATTAGAAAATAAATAATATGAAATTAAGAGATTTTAAAATAGATAACTCAGAGCCCATGGTTCTAATGGGCGGTATGAATGTTCTTGAATCGAGAGATTTAGCAATGAAGATTGCTGAAACATTTAAAGAAATAACTCAAAGCAAACGTATTAATTACATATTCAAAGGTTCTTTTGATAAAGCAAATAGAAGTTCAATTAATTCATTTAGAGGTCCAGGAATGGATGAAGGGCTTAAAATTCTTCAAGAGGTATCAACAACATTTGATATACCGGTTGTAACTGATATTCATGAACCTCAACAAGCAGAAACAGTAAGCGAGATATGTGAAATTATTCAGATTCCAGCTTTTTTGGCAAGACAAACTGATTTAGTAAATGCAGCTGCTAAAACTAAATCAATAATACAGTTTAAAAAACCTCAATTTTTATCTGCTCCTGAGATGTCTAATATTGTTGAAAAATGCAGTGCTGCTGGAAATGAAAACATAACTTTATGTGAGAGAGGAAATTCTTTTGGTTACAACAATCTCGTTGTTGATACTTTAAACTTTCAAATATTAAAAGGATTATTAAAGCCTGTTATATTTGATGTAACTCATTCACTTCAATTGCCTGGAGGTCTCGGAAGTGCTACAGGCGGAAGAAGAGAATATCTTTTAAGCCTTGCCAAAGCTGGAATGTCTCAATCTATAGCAGGATTATTTCTTGAGGCTCATCCAGATCCTAATCAAGCAAAATGTGATGGGCCATGCGCTTTACCACTTTCAGTTTTAGAAGAATTTCTTACCCAAATTAAAGATTTGGATGATTTTGTTAAAGATCAGAATGATTTAGAGATAAGTTAATTATGTCAAAAATATCAGAAGTTAAAGCTATTCAAGTTTTTGATTCTAGAGGCGTACCAACTATTTCTTGTAAGGTTAATCTTGATGATGGTACTTCAGCTATTGCTATGGTTCCAAGCGGAGCATCAACTGGATCTAAAGAGGCGCTTGAGCTAAGAGATGGAAATAAAGCTTATCATGGGAAAGGTGTTTTAAATGCTGTTTCAAATGTTAATAAAAAATTATCTTCGCTTGTAATTGGTAAAGATCCAAGCGATCAAAATGAGATTGATAAAATGCTGATAGAATTTGATGGCACACTAGACAAATCTGCCGTTGGTGCAAATGCTATTTTGGCAGTTTCTCTTGCAACTGCAAAAGCCGCTTCTATGATGCAAAGAATACCTTTGTATAAACATTTTTCTAATATATATAAAAATATAACTGGTGATTCAACAAATCTTGTGATGCCTATGCCAATGTTTAATATTTTAAACGGCGGAGAACACTCAAATAACAATATAGATATCCAAGAGTTTATGATTATTCCAAGTGGAGCTAAAACTTTTGAAGAGGTTATGCAATGGTCAGTAGAGATATATCATAATTTAAAGAAAATACTTTCATCGAATAATCATTCAATAGCAGTTGGGGACGAGGGGGGATTTGCACCAAATCTTAAATCTAATGAAGAAGCAATAAAATTAATAATTGAAGCTATTAAGAATTCAAATTTAGAGTTCAAAAAAGATATCAATATTGCACTTGATTGTGCCGCAAGTGAGTTTTTTGATGGTAGTGATTATTTTATGAAAGGTGAAAATCAAAAGCTTACTTCAGCAGAACTTGTAAATTATCTTGAAAGTCTTGTTGAAAAATACCCTATAACTTCAATAGAAGATGGAATGGATGAAAACGATAAAAATGGATGGAAATTATTAACATCTCAACTAGGTGATAAATGCCAACTTGTAGGCGATGATTTATTTGTTACCAATAAAAAAATATTAAAAGAAGGAGTTCAAGAAAGTATTGCGAATTCAATTTTAATTAAATTAAATCAAATTGGATCGCTATCAGAGACTATAGAGACAATACATTTTGCAAAAAAAAATAACTATGAACCAATAATCTCCCATAGATCTGGAGAGACAGAAGATATAACAATTTCTGATTTAGCAGTAGGTCTAGGAGTTAAGCAAATAAAGGCTGGCGCACCTTGCAGGTCAGATAGAATTGCAAAATATAATAGATTACTTTGGATAGAGAAAGAAAGTAGTGATATTTTGCTTAAATGAAAAGACTTTATTTCGTATTATTAATCTTTTTAGCTTTAATAATATTTCTTTTACTTAATAGTATTTTTTTTGGAGAGAATAATTATTCTAAAAGAAATGAGCTAGTAAAAGAAAACGAAATTCAAAAAGAGAATAATGATAGCTTAAGAAAACAAAATGAAATTCTTGAGTTTGAGATTAAAAATGCTCAAAACTCAAATGATCATGTTGAAAATTTTGCTAGAGAGAAACTTAATTTAACTTATCCTGATGAGGAATTTATATCTTTTAAAGAAGAAGAAAAAGATGAAGAAGAATAGCTTATTGACAATTATTGCTGCGGCTGGAGTGGGTGAAAGATTTCGTTGTAACACACCAAAACAATATGCTCAGATTAATGGACGCTCTGTTATTGAAAGAGCTCTTAAGCCTTTTATTGATTCAAGTTATGTATCAGAAATTATTATAGCTATATCTAAGGATGATAATTTGATTAAGAGTCAGGATTTTTATAACTCTAAAAACATTAAATATGTTATTGGAGGTGCTACAAGACAGGAATCGATTAATAATGCTTTACATGCTGCTGAAAAGGAATATGAATACGTTATTACACATGATGCGGCACGACCAAATATTACAGAAGATGATATTACTAATTTATACAAGGATATTACTAACTCAAATACAAGCTGCTCTTTTTTATACACCCCTGTTTATGATTCAATTAAAGAAATAGATTCTAAAGAAACAACAAAAGATAAAAGTAAATTTTATCTAGTTCAAACCCCTCAAATATCTAACTTTAATGAGCTAAAAATTTCACTTAAAAAATGTATTGATGAAAATATCAATTGTCCTGATGAATCTTTTGCAATTGAATATTCAGACCTAACTTTATCAAAAGTTATGGGATCTAGGTCCAATATTAAGATTACTGAACCCGAAGATGTAGAACTTTTGAGTAAATTTCTCACACGAAGTGGAACAGGGTTTGATTTACACAAATATGAGGCAGGAGATGGAATTATTTTAGGCGGCTATAAAATCAAGTGTGATTATAAAATTGTCGCTCATTCTGATGGAGATGTTTTACTTCATTCAATTGCAGATTCAATTTTGGGTGCTGCAGCCTTGGGTGATATTGGGAAGTTTTTTCCAGACAATGATGAGAATAATAGGAATTTAAATAGTTCAAAAATTATTAAATATTGTTTAGATAAAATAAATGAACTTAATTTAGAAATTTATAACATTGATACTACCGTAATTTGCGAAGAACCTAAAATTAATCCTCATAGAGAAGAGATTTTACAAAAATTATCAAGTCTTTTAATGATCCCAGTCTCAAGAATCGGCTTGAAAGCAACAACTTCAGAAAAAATAGGTATTATCGGTGAAAATAAAGCAATAGTTGTACAAAGTCTTGTTAATCTTAGAGAGAAATTATGAAGATACTATTAACAAATGATGATGGTTACGATGCTGAGAATCTTAAGAACTTATATCAAAAATTATCTAAAGATCATGAAGTTTGGATAGTTGCACCAAAGAATAATTGTAGTGGGATGAGCGCAGCTATCTCCTACCTTAAAGAAATAGAGGTTATAAAGATAGATGAAAGAATATATGCAGTTGATGGAACTCCAGCAGATTGTTCTTATTTGGGCTTATTAAGTATTGTTGATTTTGAATTCGATATAGTTATTTCTGGGATCAACCATGGAGCTAATATTGGTAACGATGTTATATATTCAGGTACTGTTGGAGCTGCTGTTGGTGGAAGGAATCTAAAATATCCTCCAATAGCAATTTCAGTTGCATCTTATGATGCAAAAGACATTGATTTTATTAGTGATAAATCAATTGAAATAATAAATAAAATAGTTACTTTTCATGACACTTTTAAAGGCAAAGTTATAAATATAAATTTTCCAGATATTGCTTCAAATGAATTTAAGGGCATTAGAGCAACCGGGATGTCAAAGAGAGATGTACCAGCAAGACCAATAAAATTGGAAAATACCTCAGAAAATGAAAATATATTAAAATATAGATATGCTTATTCAGGCGAGCCTATTAAAGATAATTTTATAACCGATGCAGAGGCTATCAAAGATGGGTATGTATCAGTATCAGTTTTAGATTACAGCCTCAATTCAAAAGAATTCATTAATGATTTATCAGATTTAATAAATGAGTAACTCAGGCTTTACTTTCAGACGGGTTCGTGAAGAGATGATTGAAACTCTTCTAGAATTAGGAATAAAAGATTTTAGAGTTTTGGATGCTATCTCACAAATTCCAAGACATACTTTTCTTGATGAAGCATTATGGTCAAGAGCATATGAAAATAGACCTTTAACGATAGGGTACAAGCAAACTATTTCTCAACCATATATAGTTGCAAGAATGACTGAGTTATTAATTTCTCATACCAAAACAAGAGGTAAAGTATTTGATAAAGTTTTAGATCTTGGGTCAGGGTGCGGGTATCAATCTGCTGTACTATCTTTTTTTAGTGAAAAAGTTGATGCAATAGAAAGAATTAAGCCCTTAGTGGAAAAATCAAGAGAGAATTTATCAAATTTGAAAATACATAATGTTTTATTTAAGTATGGTGATGGGTATCAAGACTGGGATAAGAAACTTCAATATGATGGAATAATCTGTGCTGCTGCTCCACGAGAATATCCTCAAGATTTAATCTCAATTTTAAAAAATAATGCAAAATTAGTAATACCTGTTGGAGGATCTGACCAGAGGTTAAATGTAATAACAAAACTGAAAAATAATGAAGTTGAAGAAAAACAATATGAGGAAGTATCATTTGTTCCTATGCTTGCAGGAAAATCAGAAGATGGTAATGATGTATGAAAGAAAAAATTAGATATTTTATAGCAGGTATATTTATTGGATTGTCTGAATTATTGCCAGGAATATCAGGCGCAACAGTTGCATTGATGTTTGGTGTTTATGAAAAATTAATTGATTTTCTAAGAAGATTTAAGAACTTAGATTTAATACTACCTCTTTTATTTGGAATGATACTAAGTGTATTTGCATTCTCTTCATTAATAGATTTTTTATATAAAAACTTCACGAACTCATTCAATCTTTTTATTGCTTTATTGATGATTGGGTATGGAACATTTTTAGTAATAAGCACATATATGAAAGAGGATATTGATAAAGGTAAAAGTTTTTATATCAATTTCTTTTTAGCAATTATAATTGGTTTACATTTAAGTAGTTTTCATATTCATGGGTATCAAGAGCCTATCCTTCCATTGATAGTCTTATTTGGTTTTATTGCATGCAGTTTTTTACTTTTTCCAGGAATCTCAGGTAGCGCATTTTTATTATCAGTAGGAGCATACCCCTTAATAATTGGAAGTGTTTCAAGCTTAAATTTTGAGGTTTTACTACCTTTTGGTATTGGTATGTTGGGTGCATTAATTTTAATGCCAAGATTAATCAATAAGGCTTATGAAAAGTTTGGAAAATTGATATTGGTTTTTTTTGGTGGACTAATTTTTGCTACCGGCATTAATTATTTTTTATAAGAATTCTTTCTTATTTTTAATATTTTTATATTTTTCAGCCTCAGGCAGGGGTTCTTTAGACTCAGTAATATTTTCATAAACCTCAGAAAGTTTTAGGTTAATTTCTATAAATTCAATTTGATCCTTAGGCAATTCATCATCTGGATAAATTGCTTCAATAGGACACTCTGGTACACATAAGCCGCAATCTATACATTCATCAGGATCTATTACTAAAAACTCAGGACCCTCATAAAAACAATCTACTGGGCATACTTCAACGCAATCGGTATATTTACATTTAATGCAAGATTCTGTTACTACGTATGTCATAATTAGTCGAGAAGTTTGAATTTTAGCTTACTAAATTTTAAATTTACATAAAACTATTTAAATATTTAAAAATATAGTTTATACTGTATATATATACAGTAAGGAGATTCTTATGACTAAATCAAAAGATACGACTAAAAAATCATTAAAAGATACTTTAAATGATATAGACAATCATTTCGGTAAGGGAACTGTTATGAGAATGGGGGATAGAGAAAATCTTGATATTCCTTCCATTTCAACAGGTTCTTTAGGTCTTGATATTGCTTTGGGTATAGGAGGTATACCAAAAGGAAGAGTTACAGAAATATATGGACCAGAATCATCTGGTAAAACAACATTAACCCTTCAAATTATTGCTCAATGCCAAAAAGAAGGCGGTACTTGTGCATTTATTGATGCAGAGCATGCACTTGATCCTCAATATGCAGAAAAATTAGGTGTAAATGTAGATGAATTATTGTTATCTCAACCTGATACAGGGGAGCAGGCCCTTGAAGTTGCAGATATGCTTGTAAAATCGAATAGTGTAGACCTTGTGATTATAGATTCTGTTGCAGCACTTGTTCCTAGAGCTGAAATTGAGGGTGAAATGGGAGATCATCATGTTGGACTTCAAGCAAGACTGATGTCACAAGCGCTTAGAAAGATCACAGGAAATATTCAAAGGTCTGGTGCAACGGTTGTATTTATTAATCAAATTAGAATGAAAATAGGTGTAATGTTTGGAAGTCCAGAGACAACAACTGGTGGAAATGCACTTAAATTTTATTCATCTGTGCGATTAGATATCAGAAGAATTGGTGCTGTAAAAGAAGGTGATGAGGTTATGGGTAATGAAACCAGAGTTAAGGTTGTAAAAAATAAAGTATCTCCGCCATTTAAACAAGCAGAATTCCAGATTATGTATGGGTTAGGAATCAATCAAGAAGGTGAGATGTTAGATTTCGGTCATAAGCTTGGGTTGATTGAGAAATCAGGTGCTTTTTATAAGCTTGATGGAGAAAGTATTGGCCAGGGCAAGGTCAAGGCCAGTCTTTTCCTTAAAGAAAATGCAAAAATTAGGGAAAAACTTATGAAAGAAATAAGATCTTCATATATAACTAGTAAATCTAAATAATTTTTTTGATACAATAATCCCTATTAATTCATATTAGTAGGGATTTTTTTATGGCAGAGAAAGCATATATCGTAGAGGCAGTTAGAACTGCTGGTGGGAAAAGAGATGGTAGATTGAGTCTATGGCATCCAGCAGACTTAGGAGCTAAAGTTTTAGATGAGCTTGTAACAAGATTAGATATGGATCCTTCTCTTGTAGATGACGTTGTCTTTGGTTGCGTAGATCAAGTTGGTGCTCAATCAGGAAATATTGCAAGGAATGCAGTTCTTTCATCATCTTTTCCAGAATCAGTCCCTGGAACTTCAGTAGATAGACAATGTGGCTCATCACAGCAAGCAATTCATTTTGCAATCCAGGCTGTTATGTCTGGAACACAAGATATTGTTATTGGTGGAGGAGTTGAAGTAATGTCAATGGTTCCAATAGGAGCGGCAGTAAAAGATGGATATGATGCAGGTCATGGTCTTCCATTTGATTCTGAAGGTATGAAAGAAAGATATCCAGGAGTTTTCTTCTCACAATTTACAGGTGCAGAGCTTGTAGCTGACAAGTGGAACTTATCCCGTGAAGATCTAGATAAGTTTGCCTTAGAGAGTCATGAAAAAGCTGCGTATGCAACTGAGTCAAAATATTTTGATAGAGAAATATTACCAGTTGAAGGAAAAAATGCTGAAGGATTGAATGATTTAGTTATGCAAGATGAAGGTATAAGATTTGATGCAAGTTTAGATAAATTAGCTGGATTGAATCCAGTTACTGAAGGTGGAGTTATTACAGCTGGTAATGCAAGTCAAATTACAGATGGGGCTGCAGCAGTTGTAATATGCAATGATGCAGGATTAAAGAAAATTCAAAAAAATCCGAGGGCTGAAATAGTATCAATTTCGGTTGTAGGAGATGATCCAGTTTTCATGCTCACTGGACCAATTCCAGCATCATTTAAAGCTCTAGAAACTGCAAATTTATCTATTGATGATATGGATTTATATGAAGTAAATGAAGCATTTGCCCCAGTGCCATTAGCTTGGGCTGCAGATCTTAAAGCAGATAGAACAAAATTAAATGTGAATGGTGGTGCTATGGCCTTAGGACATCCGCTTGGAGCAACTGGTGCAAAACTTATGACCACAATGCTTCATGAATTAGAAAGAAGAGAAGGCAAGTATGCTTTGCAGGCAATATGTGAAGGTGGTGGAACTGCTAACGCTACAATTATTAAAAGAGTAATTTGAGGAGATTTTAACTTCTCCCATAGAAGTTGGGAAGACTGGTCGCCTTCCTTAAAAAAAGCGACTTTTATTTCATTTATTTATCTTTAAAGAAATCTAAAATAGTTTTTATATCAGTAATTGGGTTTGTAGAACTTTTTCCATCCCTGCCTTTTAATTCAACCTCTTCATTTTCTAGATAATTTTTACCTACTATAATGTTTAAAGGTATGCCTATTAACTCAGAATCTTTTATTTTTGTTCCATACCCATCTTTTCTATCATCTAGCAAAACTGAGTAACCCATTTTAATTAATTCTTCATAAAGATCTATTGATGCAGAGGCTATCTCCTTATTTTTATCATGTCCGATTGAAATAATATTTATATCAAATGGAGCTATGCTGTGAGGCCATATTATCCCCTTATCATCAAAATTTTGTTCAATCGCTGCTGCAACCAGTCTAGATACACCAATACCATAACAACCCATATATAAAGTAGACGCTTCCCCATCAGAGTTGAGGACATTTGCTTTCATTGATTCAGCATATAATTTTCCTAATTTAAAAATATGACCAACTTCAATTCCTTTTTTAATTTGAATTGTTCCTTTTCCATCTGGAGATGGCTTGCCCTCAAGTGAGCTTATATCTTCACCGTCTTTTAATAAAAGTTCAGTATTAATAGCAAACTCTGAAGAATCACTTATTGCAATTGTATCTTCACCATTTTCTGCTAAAACATGAAATTCTTCTGAACTGTCACCACCTATTGAGCCTGAATCCGCTGAAGATATCTTGTACTCAAGACCAATTCTTTCTAGGACTTTTTTATACGTTTCCCTCATCAGTAAGTAAGTTTCTTGTAATGATTCTTCATCAATATTGAAACTATATGAATCTTTCATTAAAAATTCTCTTCCTCGCATAATGCCATATCTAGGTCGAACCTCGTCTCTAAATTTGGTTTGTATTTGATATATATTTAAAGGTAATTCTTTATAGCTCTTTACGTTATCTCTGATGATATCTGTAATAACTTCTTCATGAGTTGGACCTAGGCAGAAGTCTCTTTCATGTCTATCTTTTATTCTTAATAATTCTGACCCCATTTTTTCCCATCTATTAGTTTCTTCCCATAATTCTCTTGGCTGGACCATCGGCATAAAAACTTCTTGAGCACCTGAAGCATCCATTTCTTCTCTAACTATAGTTTCTATCTTTTTAAGTACTTTTAGACCAAGTGGGAGCCATGTATATATTCCTGATGCTACTTTTCTAATCATTCCAGCTCTTAGCATTAATTGATGACTTACAATCTCTGCTTCCTGAGGCGCATCTTTTAGAGTTGGTATTAGTAGCTTTGTAAATAACATAGTTTATAATTTTATCTTTTTTTGGGGATTTATGCCTATTTATGACTACAAATGTTCAAATTGTGATTATAAGCTTGAAGTAATACAAAAGATTAGTGACAAGCCAAAGTTAGTCTGTCCTAAATGTAATAAAAAAAGCCTCAAAAAACTTATATCAGCTCCATCTTTTAGATTAAAAGGAGGTGGCTGGTATGAAACAGACTTTAAAACAGGAAAAAAGAAGAATATTTCCTCAAATGAGTCATCAAATAATGATAAATCAACAAAAACTTCACAATCAAACCCCAAGAAAGGTCCTAAACAAGATAAAATTAAAGATTAAATAGGTAATTAACATGAAGTCTCATTATTGTGGTGAAATAACATCTTCAAATCTAAAGGAAGAAGTAACGATCTGTGGTTGGGTGCACAGAAGAAGAGATCATGGTGGAGTTATCTTTTTAGATGTAAGAGATATCAAAGGAATATGTCAGGCAGTCGTCAATCCAGATAACAAGGAATCTTTTAAATTAGCTGAATCAATAAGAAATGAATATGTAGTTCAGATTAATGGCGTTGTACGAAATAGGTTGGAAGGAACTATTAATAAAAATATGCATACGGGCGAAATTGAAATAGAAGTAAAAAATATAGATATTCTTAGCAAGGCGAACACACCAGTATTTCCAATTGATGAATACCAAGAAGTTAATGAAGATGTAAGATTAAAAAATAGAGTGCTTGACCTTAGAAGGCCAGAGATGAATGAAAGAATAATTACCAGATCAAAGATTACTTCTCTCATAAGAAATTATCTAGATAAGAATGATTTCCATGAAATTGAGACACCTATACTAACCAAGGCGACTCCTGAGGGTGCAAGAGACTACATTCTTCCAAGCAGAGTTCAGCCGGGAAGTTTTTATGCTTTACCTCAATCTCCCCAATTATTTAAACAATTACTAATGATTGGAGGTTTGAACAAGTATTATCAAATTGCTAGGTGTTTTAGAGATGAAGACTTAAGAGCAGACAGGCAACCTGAGTTTACTCAAATAGATATCGAAGCATCTTTTGTAGAGCAAAAAGAGATTATGCAGATAAGTGAAAAAATGATAAGAAGTATTATCAGAGAATTCACAGATGAAAGCTTAGATAAATTTGAAGTATTGAATTGGCATGATGCTATGGAAGAGTATGGTTGTGATAAGCCTGATTTAAGAATACCTCTTAAACTTACTGAAATATCTGATTTAGTAAAAGATGAAGAATTTAAAGTATTTGCTGAGCCTGCTAAAGACCAAAATTCTAGAGTAGTTGCAATGAGGGTTCCAAATGGAAACTCCTTATCAAGAGGACAGATCGATGATTACACAAAATTTGTTTCAAAACTTGGAGCTAAAGGCCTGGCGTACATAAAAATAAATGATGTTAAAGATTTAGAGAATGGTATTCAGTCGCCTATTCTCAAGTTTCTAAAAAGTGAGACAATCTCAAATATTGTAGATGTTTTAAAAGTTAAAACTGATGATCTAATTTTCTTTGGCGCTGGACCTCAATCAGTAGTCAATTTATCAATGAGCAGTTTAATAAAGAAGTTAGGAGAAGATCTTAATCTTTATAGTTCAAAATGGGCTCCTTGTTGGATTGTTAATTTTCCAATGTTTGAGGAAAATGCTGAAGGAGACTTAACTCCACTCCATCATCCATTTACTTTACCTCAATGTTCTAAAAAAGAATTATTAGAAGATCCAAAAAAATCTATTGCTCATGCTTATGACGTTGTTCTGAATGGATATGAGATCGGAGGAGGTTCGCTTAGGATTTTTGATAAAGATATGCAGCAAAGTATATTTAGTATTTTAAATATTTCTAAAGAAGAAGCTGATAAAAAATTTGGCTTTTTATTAAAAGCCCTTTCTTCAGGATGTCCCCCTCATGGAGGTATCGCATTTGGTTTAGATAGGATAGTAATGTTAGTAACAAATACAACAAATATAAGGGATGTAATAGCCTTTCCTAAAACACAAAGTGCAGCATGTTTACTTACAGATGCTCCAAGTAAAGTAGAAAAAGAACAGCTTGAAGAATTAAAAATCATCAGTACTCACAAGGAAGAATAATTTATGGCTGGTCATTCAAAATGGGCAAACATAAAACATAGAAAAGCAAGACAAGATGCTTCAAGAGGTAAGGTTTGGACTAAAGTAATTAGAGAAATTACAGTTGCAGCCAAAGATGGCCCTGATCCAAATGACAATCCAAGGCTAAGATTAGCTTTAGAAAAAGCTAATTCAGCTAATATGCCAAAAGACACAATTAAACGTGCAATTGAAAAAGGTTCTGGTACAGGAGAAACAGGCTCATTAGAAGAAATAATTTTTGAAGGATATGGTCCTGGAGGAGTAGCAATTTTAGTTGAAACAATGACCGATAATAGAAATAGAACAGTTTCAGATGTAAGGCATGCATTTTCTAAATTTGGTGGAAATCTTGGAACAGATGGTTCCGTAGCTTATTTATTTAAAAAACTTGGAATTATTCATATTGATAAAGGCTTTTCTGAAGAAAAATTAATGGAATTAGTTATTGAATCTGGTGCAATAGATTTCACACAAGAAGATGATTTTTTTGAAGTGACTACAGAAGCAAATGATTTTAATAATATTATAGATTTTTTTAAAAATAATGAAGTTGCTTATATAAATGCACAGTTAACTTTAAGGGCTGAAACTTTAGTAAATCTTGACCAAGAAATGTCAGAAAAAGTTTTAAATATTATGGAATTTATGGATGACCTTGATGATGTTCAAGAAGTTCATACAAATGCTGAATTCCCACAAAATTTTGAGGTAAAAGATTAATTTTGTCTATTAACTCTAGAAATAAGGGCGCAGCTTTTGAAAGGCAGATTGCAAATGCACTTATCGAAGATCTTAACCTTCAAAATCCTGTTAAGAGAATTTTAGAACAAACGAGAACGAAAGAATTACCAGATTTAATGCTTGGAACTTGGTGTATTGAGTGCAAAGCCTATGGCGCTGGAGCAGAACCAAGACCAGACTGGTGGGATCAAGTTCTTGCATCATCTTCTGGGCAGGGATTAAAACCTGCTCTTGTATATAAATTTAATAATAGACCTATAAAAGTTAGAGTTCTTGCTAATTCTATTAATAAAGAAATTAAAAATAATTTAGTAACGGTTGACTTATTATGGCCAGATTTTATTCAAATAATACTTGAATTATTTCAAGAGGATATCGAACTGCATGAGCAAAACTATCAAGTGTGAAGATTTAAAATTTACAATATATGTAGAAGATACTGATTTTCAAGGCTTTGTTTATTATGCAAATTATTTAAAATTTTTTGAAAGAGCTAGATCTAACTTTTTGTCTAATAATAATCTCTTTCAAAAGAAATTTATTAAATCAAATACTGCATTTATTGTTAAAGAGGTAAATATAGAATATCTTGCTCCCGCTGAACTAGGAGATGAAATAATTGTCCAATCTACAGTAGAAAAAAAATCTGATGCAAGAATGATATTCTCTCAGTCAGTAAAAAATTTAAATAATAATAATGAGTGCGCAAAAGGTTTGGTTGAGGTTTGTTTTATAAATTTGATAACAAAAAAACCACAAAAGTTTCCGGATGATTTATTATTAATTTTTAAATAGGAAAAATTTATGGACGATATTTCAGTATTAAACCTCTTTTTAGAAGCAGGAATGGTTGTAAAAATTGTGATGTTTCTTTTATTTATTGCTTCTGTTCTTTCTTGGATAGTAATTGTAGAACGATATAATTTTTTTAGAAGAATAAAAAATATAAATAATGAGTTTCTTAAAAAATTCTGGAGTGGAAAGGATTTAAATAATCTTTATAAAGAAATTTCAAAAAGCGAATCTTTATATGGAGCAATGAATTTATTTAAACATTCATTTGAAGAATTTAAAAACATAGACTCTGACAAAGACATTTCAGAATTTGATCTGGAAAGCATCAATAGGTCAATGAGAGTTTCAATAGCCTCTGATGAAGAAGAAATGAATAAACATCTACCTTTCTTAGCTAATGTAGGATCTGTAAGCCCGTATGTTGGTTTGCTTGGAACAGTATGGGGAATCATGACTTCATTCCAAGGTCTTTCTGATGCTACACAAGCAACTATAAATGCAGTCGCTCCTGGGATATCTGAAGCGCTAATTGCTACTGGAATGGGATTATTTGCAGCAATACCTGCAGTAGTTGCGTTTAATAAATTTACTTCTGAATCGGAAACAATCAGTCAAAGTACATTAATATTCGCAGAGGAGCTTGCTAGCATTTTTTACAAAGAGTCTATAAAAAAATAATGATCTATAGACTAGCTAAAAAAAAGAATTTAAAAGCTGAGATCAATGTTGTGCCATACATAGATGTCATGCTTGTCTTGCTAATTATATTTATGGTCTTATCCCCATTATTAATTCAGGGGATTGAAGTTAATTTACCTCAAACTGATACTACAAAAATGAGTGTTCAAAATGAGCCACTTGTAATTTCTATTGATAAAACAGGAAATTATTTTATCAATGTTGGCGATGAGTCACTTTCTATAGATCTTGAAGAATTAAAAAGAAAGTCTAGGGTAATCTTCGATGCTAATCCTGAAATCGAAGTTGTTTTTCAGAGTGACAAAGATGTTTCATTTGATTATGTAGCAAAAGCAATGGCTTCAGTTCAAAGTGTAGGGATTACTAAGATAGGTATTGTTACTTCCGGTTATGAAAGTTAATAAAGTTTATCTTGAAGCCTCATTTGTATCTTTTATGATTCATGCTTCCATAATTTTGTATTCACTTGGGTTTTTTTATTACGAAAGTAATCAAAGGTCTGTATTAAGCAAGCCAATAAATGTTAATTTAATTTTTCAAGAAGAAGTTCAGAAAAAAATACAATCATCCCCACCTCAGAAAAAAGTTATTAAAGCAAGCGAAGTTGAAGAGAATAAATTTCAAAATGTAGAGGTCAAGAATACCATATCATTCGATTCTCTAATAACCTCGATAAGCGTAGAAGAGTTATTAGAAGAGGAAATTTTAAATAGTCAAACTTCAGAGCAAAATCAAGTGGAGCTATTTAGTTCACTAATTATTCAATCACTGCAATCAGCATGGCGGAAACCTATGAATATCCAAAATGGTCTTATATGCGATATAAGACTGACAATAAATAAAAATGGAAGGGTCGTAAATTCAAATTTAATTAAAAGTAGTGGAAATATAAGGTTTGATAATTCTGCATTAATGGCAGTAGAAAGAATTGAAACATTTAATTTTTTTAATAGAATTCCAACAAATATTTATCAATCTAACTTTAGAAATATAGTAATAACATTTAATCCATCATGAAAAAGATACTAATATTATTAATTTTTTCAAATATTTTATTATCAGAGCTGGTATTAGAGATTACCCAGGGGACAGAAGATCCATATAAAGTTGCAGTAATACCATTTAATGGTGATACTTCAATATCAAATACAATTAATCAAATAGTAACAAATAATCTTAAAAGAACAGGCGAATTCAAAGTTTTCAATAACAAAAAATTATTATCTCAACCGCAGGAAGAAGTAGAAATTATTTTTAATGATTTTAGGATTTTAGATATTGATTATTTAATTCTTGGAAGTATATCCAATAGTGATAAATTTAATACTTCAGTAGAATACCAAGTTTATGATATCAAGAAGGGGTCTAAGATTAGGACTTCAACTGTGTTTGGGATTCCAAATAAGGATAGACAATTAGCACATTATATAAGTGATGGTATATATGAAGAAATAACTGGTATAAAAGGAATCGCATCAACAAAAATTTTATATGTAACTGAAAATAAGAACTTTAATCTTGTTATTGCTGATGCAGATGGAAAAAACGAACAAGTATTACTTGAAAGCCCGGAACCAATTATTTCACCAGCTTGGTCGCCAGATTCAAAGAAGGTCGCATATGTTTCTTTTGAAACTGGTATAGCTAAGGTTTTTATTCAAGATATTGCAACAGGAGAAAGAGAGGTCGTAATTGAAAATAAATTTCAAATAAGCGCGCCATCATGGTCTCCAGATGGTAAATTTTTATCTATAACGATGTATCAAGATGGCAATGCAGAAATATATATTTTGAATTTAAAAAATAAGAATTTAACTAGACTAACTAATCATTATGGGATTGATACTGAATCAACATGGTCTCCAAAGGGTTCAAAAATAATGTTTACATCTGGTAGATCTGGAGCACCACAGTTATATGAGATAAATTTGAGAAGGTTCAATGCTAGGCCAAAAAGATTAACTTTTGAAGGTAATTACAATGCCAAGGGCTCATATTTGCCTAATAACCAAGGCATTATTTTTGTGCATAGAGAAAATACTAAGTTTCAGATTGCTCTAAAATACTTTGATGAAAATTTTGTAAGACCGCTCACAGAATCTCAAATGGATGAATCGCCTAGCATTTCACCTAATGGAAATGTTATAGTTTATGCTATTAAAGATAATGGCATGGGATTACTTTCTGGAGTAACTTTAAGCGGAGCAAAATTTAGGTTACCTGCAAAAGAAGGTGCGGTAAGAGAGCCTGTCTGGTCAGGATTTTTAAGATAATTTAATAGGAGCGGATATGTATTTTTTAAAGAATAAATTTAATTTTTTAATTTTAGTAATTTTCTTATCTTCTTGTTCGACTATGAATGTTACTCAAGAACAAGTTTCATCAGGTAAGGTAAAAACAGTTAAAGCAACCTCATCGGCAGCTAGTGAAAGCTTTATTAATTATGATAGCAGGGCTGTTTTTGCAAATGCAACAATTTACTTTGAATTTGATAAATCTAATCTAACTAGCAAATCAATACAAATTCTTAAAAGTGCAGTTAATGCGCTAGATGAAAATGATTCGATTTCAATTACACTATCTGGTCACGCCGATGAAAGAGGGACAAGAGAATATAACTTAGCTTTAGGTCAAAGAAGAGCAGAAACAGTTAGTGACTATCTTGTTTTAAATGGAATTAACAAGAGTAGAATAACAGTTAAGAGTTATGGTGAAGAAAAACCAGCTGTATTGGGTCAGGATGAATCCAGTTATGCAAAAAATAGAAGGGTAGAAATAAACTAATAAATGAATAATAAGTTTTGTTTATTTATATTTTTATTCATATTTTTTCATAATTCTTTAATTGCAAATGATAACGAAGATGTCAAAACAGACATCTTATTTCTTAAAATTCAAGAACTAGAATTAGAGATAGCTGAATTAAGAAATAAAGTCGAATCCCAGGACTATTTAATTGAAAAACTTATAAATGAATCTATAAATTCTGATGAAGAGAGCTCTGAAAATATTGAAGATTTAGCAACAAATACTGATGTAAGGTTCAAAGGAATAGAAGATCCTAAAAGCATTGACCAAGTATATAAAGCAGCTATCGATGCGTTAGAAAATCAAGACTTAGAAAAGGCATTTGTATTATTTAATTATTTTGTTGATAGCTTTAACGATGAAGAAAAAAAACCATTGTCATATTTTTGGCTTGGAGAAATTAGTTTAATGAATAATGAATTAGATCAATCAAAAGATTTCTTTATGGAACTAATCAGCCTTTATCCAAACCACTATAGAGTGCCTCTTGCCCATAAAAAAATTGGCGATATTTATTTAAAAACAAATGATATTAATAAGGCTAAGGATAAATATAATTTTGTTGTAAGAGAGTATCCAAATAATACCGCTTCTTCCTTAGCCTTGCAGTTATTGAAAAATATGGAATAATCTCCATTTTTTACTATGTATTATCATGGGTCGCTAGCTCAGCTGGTAGAGCAGTTGGCTTTTAACCAATTGGTCACAGGTTCGAATCCTGTGCGACCCACCACTTTCAGGATATTCTTTGTATGAATTTAATAAAAGATTCGATAACAAAGGTTACTAAATCTTTTTCCATAGAATCCTTGGCAGCATCTTTTTTATTTTTTTTAGTACTTTCATCTTGGTATATCCTAAGGCCTGTTAGGAATGAGATGGCTGTTGCCAACGTTGAAGAATTACCATATCTTCTAGCTGCTGGAGCCCTCATAATGTTTTTGGTTAATCCTTTATATTCATGGATAGCATCTAAGTCAGATTTAAAAAAGATAATCCTTTTTTGTTACTCATTTTTAATACTTAATCTGATTTTTTTTCTTCTATCATGGCGAGTTTTTGATTTAGGAGATTCGATATGGCTAGGTAGAGTGTTTTATGTTTGGTGTAATATTTACTCTTTTTTTGTAGTTTCGATTTTTTGGGTGGTAATAATTAATTTGTATAGAGACTCAAGAACTAGGGGTTTTTATGGAATTATTATGGCTGGCGGATCATTAGGAGCGCTTTTTGGTTCCGAAATTTCAAAAAGATTTTCAAATTCTTTTAATGATTTTGGTCTTGAATTTTTTAGCATGTCCTCTGCAATATTGTTATTTTTAGCTATGCTGCTTGCAATTTTCATTACTTCGAAATCAAAACATTCTAATCAATTGGAACTTAATAATGTTGGAGGAGGGAGTTTTGATGGCATCAAAAACTCTTTAAAAAGAAGTGAAATAAGAAATATAGCTATTTATGTATGGCTATGGACAGGACTAATGACAATTCAATGGATTACAGCTATCAATATTGTTGAAAACTGGTCACAAGACTCAGCACAAAGATTAAGATTTTTTGCAACGGTTGAACAAGTTACTTCACCATTAACCCTCATAGTCCAATTATTCTTAACAAATATTATTATTAAGAAATTCGGCATTAAGAATATTATGCTAATGTATGGCTTGTTATTCTTTTTGGCTTATCTAGCATATGGTTTGATGCCTTCAATTATTTCGGTTGGAATAGTTACTGTTATTTTAAGAATTTTCGAATATGGTATTAATAAACCAACAAGAGAAACTATTTTCAGTGCTTTACAGAAAAATGATAGGTATAAATCTACTGTATTTATTGATACTTTTATTTCAAGGTTTGGAGATCTGACTGGAAGCGGATTTATTGCACTTAGTAAATTTACTAGTATTGCTGCAAATGCTGTTCCCTTAATAGCACTACCTATTGCCGGCTATCTATCATTTATTGGCATAAGAATCTCAAGAGATAATAAGATCAAAGACCTCTAGAACTATCTAAAGTTTTTTTAATTTCAACAATTTTGGTCATTATCCTATCTGAAGCTTGAAAATTATTTTGTGTAAGCTGCAATGCAAATTCTAATTGATTAAGGGCTTGCTCGTCTTGACCAAGCAAAAGAAAATATTCAGCTTTGCTTTGATGATAACCAATAATATTTTTACTACTTCTTTGGATTTCAGACAAAAGAAACCATAGCTCTGGATCACTGTTCTTCCTTAAGAGCTGATCTCTAATTATTTCTTCAGACTGAAAATATTGTTTTGTTAATAGAAGTAATTTTGATTTAGAAATTGAAAGAGGATAATTTTTTGGCGAAATTTCTAGAAATTTATTTACTAAAACCAAGGCTTCTTTATATTTTTCAAAAGCAATCAAAGTATCAACTTTGGTGTTATTAAGAACAAGATTTTTTGGATATTTTTTTATTAATGTGTCTAATAATTCTATACTTTCTTTAAAATTATTATTTTTGTTATGCGCAAGAGCTAGACCATAAAGATTTCCATCTGAAGGGTTCTCATCTACTTTAGATTTATATAGTCTTAATGCATTTAAAGGGATTGTTTCATAATATACTTCCAATCTACTTTTCATTAATGAAAATTCAAGCGAGTCCTTTTTTCTTCCCTCTGAAGTTATATTTTCAGCAGCATTAAATGCATCACTAATCCTAGATGATGACAATGGGTGAGTTAATAGAAATTCAGGAGGTAAATCGCCTGACAGCCTTCTGATAGCATTCATATTCTCAAACATTTCTCCCATAGATTTTGGATCATATCCAGCATTTACTAGATTAATAAAACCCACTCTATCTGCTTCTTTTTCAAATAAACGGCTGTATCTTAAATTTTGTGATTGCAGGATAGCCGGCCCTACCGCAATCGCATTTGGATTATTGCTTATTAGAGCTACAGCTATAGAAGAAACCATAACAAGCGCAGATGCTAAATTGCTATCTTGTGACTTGAGCACATTTCTTGCAAAATGCCTTTGACTTAAATGCGCTAACTCATGAGCCAATACAGATGAAAATTGCCCTTCATTGTCTGCATGAAGGAATAATCCTCCATTTACACCAATAATGCCTCCAGGAGCTGCAAATGCATTGAGCGAATCATCATCAATCAATAAAATTGTAAAATATCTATCTTTGACCTGGCTAAACTCTGAAAGTCTGTAGATAAGATGCTCGGTGTACTCAAATAAAAGAGGGTCTGATATCAAAGGAGCCTGAAAATATATTTGTTTAAGAAACATTTCACCGATTGCTCTTTCTTGAGCGGAAGATACCGCTCCTGAAACCCTGTCACCCAGTTCAGGTAAAACTATCTCACTTGATAACTCTTCATCAGACAATAAATTTATTGCCAAAACAATTAAACTAGCAAAAATATAAATTTTCATTTATTCAAATAATTAATCTTGATTTTAACTTAGAACAGTAAAATAAAAGAAAAGTTTATTATTATTTAACTTATTCTTAAACAGCCACAGCTTTAATTCTGCATCTTTTCAACAAATCTTATATATAATGTAACTTGATAATGATAAAACATTTAAATAATTTATTTCAACGAATTTTTAGCAGTGAAGAAACTGTAATATTTTTATTGGCAATTATTTTTACTTTAGTGATTTTTAGTTTCTTTGCCTCAGTATTAACTCCATTTATTATTAGCATCGTAGTTGCGTACTTGTTAGCAGGTCTTCAAAAAAAAATTGAAACTTATAATGTTTCTGAATCTTTGGCATTAATTCTTTCATTCTCAGTTTTTATTATTATTGGAGCAGCAATGCTTACATGGTTAATACCTTTAATTTATGTTCAACTTCAATCTTTTATATTAGATATACCACGTCTCTTTAATGACTTTTTAAACTTTTTATCAACAATGCCAGCCGCCTTTCCAGAATTGGTTGATTCTGATCAGATTTCTGTTTTCTTTCAAGCTGTATCATCTGAATTATCATCAATAACTCAAAATTTAGTTAAATCGTCTATTGCAGGTATTCAGAGCACTATCGAAGTGCTCTTATATATTATTTTATTTCCAATTCTTGTTTTTTTCTTCTTATTTGATAGGAAGAATATTATTAATGGCTGTTTAAAAATAATACCAGGAGACAGGGCTATGCTTTCTAAAGTATGGACTGAGATGGATATTCAATTAAGCAATTACGTTCGTGGCAAAGTATTAGAAATTTTTATTGTTGGTATATTAGCAGGGATATTATTTTCTTCCTTTGGCTTAAAATATACTGCTTTATTATCAGTTTTAGTTGGTTTGTCAGTATTAATACCATATGTTGGAGCTTTTACTGTTACTATTCCAATTGTAATTATTGGATTGCTTCAATTTGGACTAGGAACACAATTTTATTTATTAGTAGGCCTTTATTTACTGCTTCAATTTATTGATGGAAATCTATTGGTACCTATAATTTTTTCAGAAGCGGTTAAGCTGCATCCCTTAATAATTATTCTTGCGGTATTTTTATTTGGAACTATGTTCGGATTTTGGGGCGTATTTTTCTCAATACCTTTAGCAACCTTTATAAAGGCTGTATGGAATTCTTGGCCACGGGCTTCATCTTCTAATGAAATTTAGATTTTATTTTGTCATATTACTTTATTCTGTTTTTATAATGAGTAGTGAAAATTATGGGATAGTTGTCCATGGTGGTGCTGGCGTTATGTCAGGCTTAAGCCCTGAACAGCAAAAAATAATTGAAACAAAGGTTTCTAAAACTTTAATTTCTGCATATAAAATTCTAGAGGATGGAGGTTCGAGCCTTGATGTTGTTGAGTTTGCTGTGTCAGAATTCGAAGATTCTCCTTTATTTAATGCTGGTAAGGGTTCTGTATATACTTCAGACGAAACACAAGAAATGGATGCCTCAATAATGTTTGGTAAAGATAGATCTGCTGGGGCTGTTGCATCAGTAAAAAAAATTAAAAATCCTATCAAGCTTGCAAGAAAGATTTCTGAAGAAACTAAACATGTTTTTTTGGTTGGTGATGGCGCAGAATCATTTGCAGAAATGGTTGGTGAGACTATTGTCGACCCAAGCTATTTTCATTCTGATAAGAATCTTAAAAGATTAAAAAAAGCTAAAAGTAAGCTTGCTAAAAATAATATTGTTGAAGATAAAATAGGGACAGTAGGAGCCGTAGCGCTGGACAAGTATGGCAATATTTCTGCAGCAACCTCTACAGGAGGAATGACAAATAAAATGCCTGGAAGGGTTGGAGATTCTCCTATTATTGGATCAGGGACCTGGGCGCAAAATGGCATTTGTGGAGTTTCATCAACTGGACATGGAGAATTCTTTATAAAGTTTCAGGTTGCCAAAGAAGTATGCGCTAGAATGGAATACCTAAACCAATCATTAGATGAATCTGCTACAAATATAATAGAGGAATTAAAATTAGTTGGAGCAACAGGAGGTTTAATTGCAATAGATAAAGAAGCAAATGTATCAACTCCTTTTAATACTGGTGGGATGATTAGAGGAAGTATTACAAATAAAGCTGATTTAAATATCGCAATTTATTAAATTTCTCGGGCTAAGGAAAGAACTTCTTCAACATGACCCTTTACTTTAACTGATCTCCATTCTTTCACTATTTTACCTTTTTCATCAATTAAAAAAGTCGATCGATCGACGCCCATATACTGTCTTCCATACATTGATTTCATTTTCATAACGTCAAATGCCTTACACATTTCTTCATCAGGATCTGATAAGAGTTCAAATGGGAATGATTGCTTTAATTTAAAATTTTCATGAGATTTTATGCTATCTCTTGATACACCCAATATTTCAGTATTAAATTTTTTAAAAGTTTTAAAATTATCTCTAAAATCTTGTCCCTGAGTGGTACATCCTGGTGTGCTATCTTTGGGGTAAAAATAAATCACTAATTTTTTTCCAATAAAGTCTTTATTAGAAAAATTTTTATTATTAGTACAAATCCCATTAAATTTTGGGCATTTTTTTCCTTCAAGTTTTTTTCCCATAATTATTCCTTATAATTAGTTTTTTAAAATAGTGTATAGTCTTATTTTTACTTAATTTATAAATGATGCAAGTTTTAAATGGAAGTTTAGTTGCTTTAGTGACGCCGATGAAGCTAGGTGGTGAAATAGATTTTGATGCATTAAATAAAATTATTGATTGGCATATTCAACAAGGCACCAATGGAATTGTTTCAGTCGGAACAACAGGCGAGTCAGCAACAGTAAATTTTGAAGAACATATTGAAGTTATAAGGCACACCATTAATTATGTTGACGGAAGACTACCTGTAATTGCCGGTACTGGTGCAAACTCAACCTCAGAAGCATTAGATTTAACTAAAGAAGCAAAAATTATTGGCGCAAATTATGCTTTAATAGTTACTCCATACTATAACAAGCCTAGTCAAAAGGGGTTAATAGAACATTACACAAAAATAGCAGATTCTGTAGATATACCTCAGATTTTATATAATGTACCATCAAGAACAGCATGTGACTTGCTTCCAAGTACATCAGAAATTCTATCAGAGCATAAGAATATTGTTGGTATTAAGGAAGCAGTCTGTGATAAAGATAGGATAAAAGACCTAATCAAAATTTCATTATCAAATGATAATTTTAAGATTTATTCAGGAGATGACCCTTCGTTTCTTAACATGCTAAGTGTTGGGGGTCATGGAGTAATATCAGTTGCTGCAAATGTAGTGCCAAAATATATTTCAGACATATGCTCTTTTTTCCAAAAAAATGAAGTTGAGAAAGCTGAAGAAATTAATGATAAATTAAAGAATTTATATGATTTATTGTTTATACAATCTAATCCAATACCAGTTAAATGGATGATGTATAAAATGGGGTTAGTTCAAAACGCTCTCAGACTTCCTTTAGTTGAACTTGATAGAAAATATCAAGAAATTATCATTTCAGAAATGTTAAAATTAGAATTACTATGATTATTTTTAAATATTTTCTTGTACTTTTTATACTTTCTTCATGTTCCCTTATTGGTGGTCCTGAGACCAAATATGAATTCCTTGAAGAGCAAATAGAAGAAGGTATGGCTTTGCCTGGCTCATTGGATGACTTAAATATTGAAAATCATTACCCTGTAATAGATGCAGAAGGTATTGATAGCAATACTGAAGTACCAAAACCAAGACAGATTTTTGCTTCCTCTGGAAATAGCTCAGTGCAACTTAGAAGATTAGGAGAGTTAATGTGGATTTATATTGAAACACTTCCTTCAACTTCATGGCCAATTTCAAAAAACTATTGGGATACCTCCATCTATCAAGTTATTAGCGCTAACCCTAATACAGGAGAAATAGATATAGATTTCGATCAAGAAACAAAACTTATGATGAAGATCGAACATGGAATTAAAGAGGCTTCTACAGAGATATTTTTATATCAAATTGATAAAAATAATGGAACCATTCAAAGTAACCCAGAGCTAATTCAGAATGAAATGGGAAAGATAGTGGAATACTTTGCTGAATCAATAAATAATTTTTCAGGAACTTCATTGGCTGCACAAAATTTAAATGAAATGAAGAAGGCTAATATTTTTAGCGAAGATGGAAAAACAGTTATTTCACTTGATTTAAATTTTGATCGTGCATGGTCCTCAGTTAGTAAAGCACTAACAGAAGCAAATATAGTTACTAATGATAGAGACAGGAATAATGGGGTATTTTTTGTTAGCTATGCTCAAGAAGAAGAAAGAGGCTTATTTGGCTTGTTTGGAGGAAGAAACTCTAGTAATGATAATTCTCAAGACATTGTTTTTAGTGAAGAGTCTGAATTTGAAGTAATAATTACTGAAGAAAACAATAAAACATATGTCAGAGCAGTATCAAAAAATGGTAATATTGAGGATTCTGAACAATTACTATCAAAAATTAATGAGTCTTTAAGCTAATGAAAAAAATAAAAGAAATAACTAAAGGAAAAGCAAAATCAATGTTTACAACTGAAAATCAAGAGCATTTAATAATGCATTTCAGCGATGACACTTCGGCTTTTGATGGAAAAAAGAAAGAAGCTCTTTTAGGCAAAGGGGTTGTTAACAATCAATTTAATGCTTTTATCATGGATCATCTTAAACAAAATGGAATTGAAACCCATCTTGTTGAAGTCATTGATAATAGTGATTCGTTAGTTTATAGACTAGATATGTTTCCAATTGAATGTGTTATTAGGAATAGGGCATCTGGATCAATATGCAAAAGATTGGGAACTGAAGATGGCTTAATTCTAGAGAATCCTCTATTTGAATTCTTCCTTAAGGATGATGATTTAGGAGACCCACTAATAAATGATGAGCACATTATCTCATTTGGATGGGCTACTCATGAACAGATACTGGAGATGAAAAAACTGACATATAAGGTAAACGAGATACTTTCTAAGTTATTCTTAGACTCAGGTTTAATTTTGGTTGATTTTAAAGTTGAATATGGTGTTCATAATGGCAAAATTCTTTTAGCTGATGAATTTACTCCTGATGGTTGCAGGCTTTGGGATTCTGAAACAATGAAAAAAATGGATAAGGATAGATTTAGGCAGGGGCTGGGTGATGTTGTGGAATCATATCATCAGGTTGCAGATAGATTAGGAATGAATATCAAAACTTGACTAAATTAGTCAGGTATTTATAATCTCCCCGTGAGATTAACAACAAAAAGCAGATATGCTGTAAGCGCTCTTATAGAACTAAGTTTTTTACAGTCTAACGGACCTGTTTCATTAAGTGATATCTCTGAAAATCAGAATATAGAACTGAACTATTTAGAACAGATTTTTAGGAAACTACGTATAGCTGGTATTGTAAAAAGCATAAGAGGAAGAAATGGAGGGTATTTATATGATAAAGATCCTACGTCTATTACTGTTAAAGAGATCATGCATGCTGTAGATGAGGTTCTAGATGCTAGAAAATGCAATGGCTCCTCTTCTTGTCATAATGGCAAAAAATGCAGTACTCATGATTTATGGAATGAGCTTAATGGAATCGTTGAAAATTACTTAGATAAAATAACGATTGATAGTCTTGTAGAAAATGATAATAGCCCATATATTAGGGTTAAAGAGATAAATTAGATGAGCACACAATCTACAATTTATTTAGATTACGCATCAACAACACCCGTTGACCCAACAGTTGCATCTAAAATGATGGAATTTTTAACTCCTGATGGGGAGTTTGGTAATCCAGCATCTAGATCTCATCGCTTTGGCTGGAAGGCCGATGAAGCAGTGGAGGAGGCTAGATCTCATGTTGCAAATCTTGTTAATTGTGACCCAAGAGAAATTGTCTGGACCTCTGGAGCAACTGAAGCAGACAATCTAGCCATAAAAGGTGTCGCAAGATTCTATAAGTCAAAAGGAAATCATATAATTACTTCAAAAATTGAACATAAGGCTGTACTTGATCCTTGTAGACAATTAGAAAGAGAAGGTTTTGAAGTTACATATTTAGACCCAGATGAAAAAGGTATTATTAGTGCATCTGCTGTACAGGATGCAATTAAAGATACGACAGTTCTTGTTTCTATAATGCATGTAAATAATGAGCTTGGAACAGTTAATGATATCGCAAAGATTGGAGAAATAACTAGAAAAAATGGTTCCTTTTTTCATGTTGATGCTGCACAAAGTACCGGTAAGGTAGAAATTGATTTAGATAAAATGTCAATTGATTTGATGTCTTTTTCTGCTCATAAAACATATGGACCAAAGGGTATTGGAGCCTTATATGTAAGAAGAAAACCAAGAGTAAGATTAGAAGCATTAATTCATGGTGGCGGACATGAAAGAGGCATGAGATCAGGAACATTAGCAACTCATCAGATAGTTGGAATGGGAGAGGCATTCAGAATAGCAAAAGAAGAAATGAAAAAAGATAGCTTAAAGATATCTAAAATCCATGAAAAGTTTTTAGAAAAAGTAAAAGAAATAGATCACGTTTATATAAATGGAGATTTAAAAAATAAAGTACCTAACATTTTAAATGTTAGCTTTAATTTTGTTGAAGGAGAGTCATTAATAATGGGCTTAAAAGATATAGCGGTATCTTCAGGTTCTGCATGCACATCTGCAAGCTTGGAACCGTCATATGTTTTAAGAGCTTTAGGAAGAAAAGATGAATTAGCACATAGCTCTATTAGATTCTCTTTTGGTAGATTTACTAGTGATGATGATGTAACAAATACTTTAGATATTTTAGGCAATGTTGTTCATAGGTTAAGGGAACTATCGCCATTATGGGAAATGCACCTAGATGGTATAGATCTTGATAAAGTTGAATGGAATATGCATTAGGAGATTAATTATGGCATATAGCAAAAAAGTAGTAGATAAGTTCGAAAATACCTTAAATAATCCAGAGGCATTTAAAGTTGGACGCTTTGATCCAAAAGATGAAAATGTTGGAACTGGAATGGTTGGGGCGCCCGCATGTGGAGATGTTATGAAGCTTCAAATTAAATGTGAACCAAAAGGTAATACCCATGTAATAAAAGATGTTAAGTTTAAAACTTATGGTTGTGGCTCAGCAATTGCATCATCCAGCGAATTAGTGGAAATGTTAATTGGTAAAACACTTGAAGAAGCCAAGGCAATAAAAAATATAGAAATTGTTGAAGCTCTTGAATTACCTCCAATTAAGATACATTGTTCGGTTCTTGCTGAAGATTCTATTAAGCAAGCAATTGAGGATTATGAAGCTAAACAGTAATTAAATTATGCAAACTTTTGACACATCTGAACTAAACTTTTCTGAAAGTGCTATAAGTCATTTTCATCAGATGCTTAGTGAAAGAGGCAAGGGTGAGGGAGTAAAAGTAGGCATAAAAGAGGCGGGGTGCTCTGGTTATGAATATACTTTTGAATTTGTCGATGAAATATTTGATGATTATCTAACATTTGAAAAGGATGGTTGTAAGATATTTGTAGACTCAAAAAGTTTTGATTTTTTAAAAGGTAGCTTAATTGATTACGTTGATGATGGCCTTAACAAAGGAATTAAGTTTATAAATCCTAATGCCAAAGCTGTGTGTGGATGTGGCGAAAGTTTCACTATTTAAATTATGGCTAAAATTAAAATATGGCCTCATGAGGAAATTTGCCCTAATGGGGCTGAAATAGAGTCATTACCAGATGAAACTATTTGTGAGGCTGCACTTAGAAACAAAATAAAAATTGAACATGCTTGTGAAATGTCAGCTGCATGCACTACGTGTCATTGTATTGTAAGAAAAGGTTTTGAAACCTTAGATGAGGCAAGTGATATTGAAGAAGATTTGCTAGATAAAGCTTGGGGTCTGGAACAAACATCAAGATTAAGCTGCCAAGCAGTCCCACCAATTGATGAAGAAATAGAGATAGAGTTACCAAAATACAATATAAACATGGTTTCAGAGGATCACTAATGCATGAAATTGATTGGCTTGATGTTTTTGATATAGCTATTGAGTTAAACGAAAAATATCCTGAAATAGATCCACAATGGATCAGTTTTCCTGATTTACATAAAAAAGTTTGCGATCTTAAAGGATTTATTGGCGATCCAAATAAATCGAATGAGAAAATACTTGAAGCAATTCAAAGCCATTGGATAGAAGAATATCAATAACTTTAATATAATAGCGAATTAAATTTTAAGGCAATTGTATGACTATAGAAAAAACCTTATCAATTATTAAACCAGATGCTGTGGGTAAGAATGTAATAGGACAAATTATTTCTCGTTTTGAGGAGAATGGCCTTTATCTTGTTGCAGGTAAATTACTTCATTTATCAGATGAAATGGCTTCAGGATTTTATGCAGAGCATGATGGCAAACCTTTTTTTGAAGATTTAAAGAAATTTATGACATCAGGCCCAGTATTTGTTCAAGTTTTAGAAGGAGAAAATGCAATTCAAAAAAATAGAGAACTTATGGGAAATACAAACCCTCAAGAAGCTTTACCTGGAACCATAAGAGCAGACTTTGCTAATAGTATTGATGCTAATGCTGTCCATGGGTCTGATTCAGCAGTTAGCGCTAAAAGGGAGATCGAATATTTTTTTTCAGAAGAAGAGATATTAAATAAGTAAATTGCATATAAAAAAAAATATTTTAGGATATTCATTAGAATCACTTGAACTTTTTTTTTCCGAAATAAATGAATCAAAATTTAGAGCCAAACAATTATTAAAATGGGTTCACCAAAAGGGCATACTAGATTTTGGATTAATGACAGATTTTAATAAAGATCTTAGGAAAAAACTTAGTTCTGTTGCATGTTTAAAACCTCCATTAATTCATAAAAAATATCAATCGAATGAGGGGACTGTAAAGTACCTAATAGAATTAGAATCTGGATCAATGATTGAAATGGTAGAAATACCAGAAAAGAATAGAAGAACTTTATGTGTGTCTTCTCAAGCTGGCTGCGCACTGCAATGCACATTTTGTGCAACCGGCGCCCAAGGATTTGAAAAAGATTTAACTAGCGATGAAATTATAGGTCAATTATGGTTAGCCAATTTCCATAAAAAAAATAAAAACCTTATAACAAATGTTGTTTTTATGGGTATGGGAGAACCTTTGCTAAATTTTGATGCAGTTGTTGAGTCAGCAAAAATAATGAAACATCAATTAGCTTATGGATTATCTCGCAAGAGAGTAACAATTAGTACTTCAGGAATAGTTCCACAAATAGATAAACTAGCAGATTCTGTTGATGTTTCATTAGCAATATCATTACATTCAGCCGATAACAGTTTAAGAGATGAAATTGTTCCAATAAATAAGAAATACCCAATAAATTCCCTTATGAATTCATGTAAGAATTATTTATTGAATTATGATAATAAGAGAAATATAACCATTGAATATATATTAATTGATGGCGTAAATGATTCTATTGCACATGCTAAGCAGTTATCAAAACTTTTAACTAACATTTCTTGTAAGATTAATTTAATACCTTTTAATAAATTTGATGGGTGTGAATATAAAAGACCGTCAAATGATAAGATTAGCGATTTTAAAGATTTTCTTATGAAAAAGGGTTATATTGCTACTCTTAGGATGACAAGAGGAGATGATGTTGATGGTGCTTGTGGCCAATTAGTTGGAAATTTAAGGAAATCAATAAAAGGTAAAAAATTAATTTCACATGAGACAATAGTATGAGCAAATATCTGAAGTCAGCAAGCTCAGCAAAGGTTGGAAGAAAGTTCTCTCAAACAAGAGAAAAATTAGGCCTTAGTATTGAAGAGATTAATAGTTCTACGTATATAAATATTATATATATTAAAGCAATAGAAACAGGCGATTATGCAGCTTTTCCAAGCGAATCATTTGCTAGAGCATATTTTAAAAAATATTCTGATTTTTTAAAAATAAAACCAACATTCCCAAATATATATAGTCGAGATAAAGTTAATTCACAAATAAAGAAAAAAATAGAGACAAAGATTAATAAAACAATTAATGAAAACACATATTTATTTTATATTATTATAATTTTCTCTTCTTTAGCCTTAATCAGCCTATTTTTCAGTTATATATAAAAGATCATATTGATTTTATATTTAATGCTAATAGACTTAATATCAAAGAGAATAATTTTTGATTATGACAAGTTGGATTAAAAGAAAAAAAACAAAAGTTGTTAATGTCGGCGGGGTTCTTGTTGGAGGAGATAATCCAATATCAATTCAATCAATGACAAATACGAACACCTGCGATGTTGTTTCGACAGTCAATCAAATAAAAGACTTAGAGGATGCCGGTGCAGATATAGTGAGGGTTTCGGTTCCAGGATTTGATGAAGCTAAAGCATTTAAAGAAATTAAAAAATTATCCAAGATTCCACTAGTAGCTGATATACATTTTGATTACAAAATAGCTCTAGAGGTTGCTGATACTGCAGATTGTTTAAGAATAAATCCAGGAAATATTGGTAAAGAAGATAGAGTTAAGGAAGTAATTAGTGCAGCTATTGATAATAATGTTCCAATAAGGGTTGGAGTAAATGCAGGATCTTTAGAAAAAGATTTACAAAAAAAGTATGGAGAACCTAATGCAGATGCTTTAGTAGAATCAGCTTTAAGGCATGTAGAAATATTAGATAAGTTTAATTTTGATAACTACAAGATGAGTCTTAAAGCTTCAAATATAGAGATGACAGTTGATGCATATCGCAAAATATCAAATCTGATTGATCAGCCTCTACATCTAGGAATTACTGAAGCAGGAAGTTTTAGGGCTGGTACAGTTAAATCATCTATTGGTGTTGGAATGCTACTTTCAGAAGGAATTGGTGACACAATTAGAATATCTTTGGCATCAGACCCTGTTGATGAAATTAAAATTGGATGGGATATCCTAAAAAGTTTAAATATAAGAAGTAGGGGGGTCAAGATTGTTGCTTGTCCAAGCTGTTCAAGACAAAATTTTAATGTTATCAAAGTAGTCAATGAGCTTGAGCAGAGACTTGAAGATGTTTCTGAAGATATAGAAGTAGCAATTATTGGATGTTATGTGAATGGACCAGGAGAGAGCAAGGCTGCAGACATTGGATTAACAGGAGCTACTCCAAGCAATCTTTTATATGTTGATGGCTCTCCTAATAAAAAAATTTCAAACGACAATCTTGTAGATGAGCTAGAAGAACAAGTCAGAGAAAAGATACTTAAAAATAAAAACGAATCTGAAAAAATTATATTAAGGAGTTAAATTGGAAAAAATTCATTCATTAACAGGCATGATGGATTTGGTTGGCAAGAAGACAGACAAAAGCGAAGTGTCTAATAGAATTTTCTTTGTAGAGAAAGTTCTTAGAAATATTTTTGAAAGTTATTGTTTATCAGAAATAAGAACCCCAGCATTAGAGGATGAAAATCTATTTAAAAGATCTGTGGGCGATAGCTCTGATATTGTAAACAAGGAACTATATTCGTTCTTGGATAAAAATGACAAAAGAATTGTACTTAGGCCTGAAGGTACAGCAGGTGTTATTAGATCAATAATTGAAAAAAAGATTGATGGAGATGCTCATAGATTATGGTATCTAGGACCAATGTGGAGATATGAAAGGCCACAAAAAGGAAGATATAGACAATTTTATCAAGCTGGAATTGAAATTTTGGGATATGAAGAAGGTCTAGCTGAATTAGAAATGATTTCTTTAATCTGTTCAATCAATAAACAATTAGAAATTCAAAATTCAGTAATTAAAATTAATCATCTAGGAAATAATGAATATAAAAATTTATTTTGTAAGGAGCTTGTGAGTTATCTAAAACCTTTCTCATCAAAACTAGATAAAAAAGATCTAGAAAGATTGGATAGAAACCCATTACGAATTCTAGATTCTAAAAATTCTGAAACACAAAATATTCTAAAGGAAGCACCAAAAATATCTGACCATCTTCCCCAAGAGTCTTTAGATTTATTAGATTTAATAAGAGATACATTTTCAAATGATTGTAATATTGAAATTGATCATAAATTGGTTAGAGGATTGGATTATTACACAGGTTTTGTCTTTGAGGCTATTTCCCCAGAACTTGGAGCCCAGGATGCATACTTAGGAGGTGGAAGGTATGATAATCTTTGTTCTCAATTGGGTGGTAAAAATCTTCCAGCAATTGGAATGGCAATCGGTATAGAGAGATTGGCAAGTATAACCAATACAAATGAAATTAATAAAACTTTAGTATCTTTTATAATTTTATCTAGCAAAATTGAGCAAAAAGCATATAAAATAGCGCACGATTTAAGATCTGTGAATAAAAAGCTTAATCTAGATATTCAGCTATCTGAAGGTAGCTTAAAATCTAAATTAAGAAGGGCAAATAAGGATAATGCCTCATATGCTCTAATAGTTGGAGAAGAGGAGTTAAAATCAGATACAGTTATTGTTAAGTCATTATTAGATGAAAATTCTGAACAATCCAACATGAAGCTTGATGAATTGCATGATTTTATAAAATCAATTGTATAACAGGAAACAGGAATCTATATGAATAATGTTTATGAAAATAATATGAGATTTGTACCTCTGCTAAAATTTTTGGACAAATACAAGAAGTCAATAATTTTTATATTATCCTTAATATTAGTAGCAGCCACATATATTGTTATATCAAACCAGATTTCAAAACAAAATCATGAGAATGCAGCAAAAATTTATAAAAATTTACTTCTTGAGATAGAACTAGAAAATCAAGATATAGAAAAAATAAATGATCTTGTTCAAAACTTGTTAACAGATTATGGTAAAACTGGTTATACCCAAGTTGCGTTATTAAAAAAGGCAAGTTTAGATGCTAATAATAAAAACTTCTCAAGCGCATTAAAAAATTATTATGATTTAATTTCAATAACCGATGGTTTTAATGGTAATAAAATCTTTAATAAATTAGCAAGAGTAAATGCTGCAAGAATTCATATATCAAATCAAGAATATGATAAGGCTCTTAACTTGATTGAAAAATATTCATCTTCATCTACTAATGCATATATTCATGAATTAACGGGAGATATATTAGTTAAGAAAAATAAGAATGAATTAGCTTTAGCTCAATATGAATTAGCATCAGATAAGTATTCTGATGAAGCTTCTAAATCAATTATTTCTATGAAAATAGCAAACCTGGGTATCTAAAATTGAAAATAAAATCAATCCAACTCTTTATATTATTACAACTTGGCTTTCTTATAAGCTCTTGCGCATCTTCTGATGGGCTAAGGTTTTGGAAAAGTGATGAGATTGATCCTGATGAACCAAGAGAATTGATTTCTTTCTCAGAACAAAAAAATATTTCAATATCTTGGAAACATTCATTTAGTGGAAATAATGACTTAGGTAATTTTGTACCTGCATTTAGTTCAGGAAATTTATACTTTTCAGACGCAGAGGGGACGGTTACTTCCATGGATGTAATGAGCGGATCTAAAAATTGGGAAATAGAATTAGATGCACTGGCATCAGGCACAGCAGCTGGATTTGGAATAGTTGTTATTTCAGATATAAAAGGGAATGTTATAGCTTTAAATATTAATGATGGGTCTGAGTTATGGTCTACAAATGTTAAGAGTGAAATTCTAAGCAGCGTAGCAATTGATGCAAAAGCGGTTGTTGTGAAAAGTGGGTCTGGAGAGCTATTAAGTTTAGATAGTAAAACTGGTGAAATTTTATGGTCTTATAGGTCAAAATTACCTACTCTTACTATTAGAGGAAGCAGTAGCCCAGTAATTTTTGATAATAAAGTTTACGTTTCATTTGATAATGGAAGGCTTGGAGTGTTTGAATTAGACTCTGGCTTCCCAATTTGGGATGGAGCTATTTCATATGTTAGTGGATCATCTGAGTTAGAAAATCTTATAGATGCTGATTCTAGTCCTTTAATAGCAGGGGGACTCATCTATACAACTAATTACCAAGGGAAACTCAATATCTTTGATATATCTCAAAAAAGATCAATTTGGTCACATGATATTTCATCATTTTTTCCACCAGTAATTACTCGTGGAATGATAATTGTTATAGAATCAAATTCAGGTGTTAAATCTTTTACATCAAAAACCCTTGAAGACTCATGGGCTCTTGAAGATTATTTAAATAGAGATATTTCAAATGCAATAAGTTTTAAAGGTAATTTAATCTTTGGAGATTTTGAAGGGTATATACATGTTCTTGATCCATTAAATGGAATAACCATAGCAAGAGAAAAAATTTCAAAACAGCCTATTAAAACCCTAATCAGTAGAAGTAATAGCTTTTATGCTATTGATGAAGAATTTAATTTATTCGCTTTAAACATATAAAATGAGTTATAAAAATGTTTACTTCAATAGCAATAATAGGGCGTCCGAACGTAGGTAAATCTTCCTTATTTAATAAATTAACAAAATCAAGAGATGCAATTGTCTCTGATTATGCTGGCCTAACTAAAGACAGAAATCATGGATTTATAAATTTAAAGAATAAGAAAACTTTAATAATAGATACAGGCGGGATTGGAAATGAGAAAGAGAAGATTAAACAAGCAATTTCTAATCAGGCCTGGATAGCTGTTGAAGAATCCTCTTTAATAATTTTATTATTTGATAGCTCCGAAGAACTAAATAAAGAAGATATTGAGATTGTTTATAAATTAAGAAAATTAAATAAAGAGTTTTTACCTGTTCTTAACAAAATTGATAAAAAATCTGATTCTTTAATTAAAGAAGATCTTTTAAAAAATGGGATTGATAATTTTATTGAAATTAGTGCTGAGCATTCTAAGAATTTAAATATACTCAAATCTTATCTTGAAGAAAAAGTTCCAAATAATTATATGGATATTCAAGATGGGAAAAAAGTGGCTATTCTTGGAAGACCAAACGCCGGTAAATCAACTTTTATAAATAAATTTATTAATGAAGATAGATTAATAGTAAGCGAAATAGCTGGAACAACTATTGATGCTATAAGCATACCCTTTGAATTTAATAAGCAACAATTTATATTTATTGATACGGCCGGAATTAGGAAGGGTTATAAATATAATCACAAGATTGAATATTTTTCTTATGTTAGAGCTATGCATGCGATCGAGCAAAGCGACATTGTAATTTTTATGTGCGATGCGCAAGAAGGTCTTGTTGACCAGGATTTAAAAATATTAAATATGATTATTGAAAACGGTAAGCCAGTTTTATTCGCTCTAAATAAGATTGATCTAATTTCAAAAAATAATTTAGAGAAGCTATATAAATCAAAAAAAATGCAATCTGAATTTATATCAAATCTTGTAAAAGTTGAGATATCAGCAATTAAAAAGAAAGGGTTTAAGAAGCTTTTCCAATTAACTAATGAATTAATTGATACTTCTCAACAAAAATTTACAACCTCAATGCTTAATAGATTATTAAAAAAATTTATATCATTAAGCTCTCCGCCAGCACTCAAAGGAAGACAACTTAAATTCAAACATGTTCATTTTGGAGGAACTTGCCCAACAACTTTAATTATCCATGCTAATCAAGATAAGAAAATTCCTAACAATTATAAAAAATATCTAGAAAATTCTTTTAGATCAAAATTAGGACTTGAAAGCATCCAATTAAAATTACTTTTTAGAAAAGCTGATAACCCCTATGAGGGCAATAAAAATAAATTGACAGATAGGCAGATTAAAAAAAGACAACGCCTAATTAAACATAACAAGAAGACAAAGAAATAATATTTAATAGATATTATTGACTAATCTATATATAGAATCTGCTGTATAATTGAAATCAGTAACAATAAATTATTGATATTTATAACTAAAGCACACAATGCAAGAAAGGCCAGTATATCTTGATTTGACTAAAATCAGCTTGCCGCTGCCAGCTTTTTTATCCATTACTCATAGATTATCTGGAATGTATGTTTTTTTTATAACATTACCATTATTTTTAGTAATTATTAGTTCGCTAAAATATGAATGGCGTTTTAATGCACTTATTGAAAATCTAACCATAGTGTCTTTTTTTTCAGTTTCTGTCTTTATTAGTGTGTCAATTTTTTGGTATCACATCTTAACTGGTGTAAGACATCTTATTATGGATCTATTTCATGTTGGAGAATCATTGAAGGACGCCCATTATTCATCAATTATTGTTATTTCTATTTGGGTATTAACTTCTATAGGCTATTTAGGGTATTTATTTATATGAAAGGCTCAATACTATGGAATATACAAAGATATAGTGCTTTATTTATCTTTGCATATTTTATTTATATTGTTAGTTTTTTTATTATTAGTGATGAAATAAACTTTTCTATTTTATCAAATTTCTTTTTTTCTTATAAATTTAAAGTTTCCACAACAATTGTTTTTTTAATGATAGTTGCGCATTCATATGTTGGCTTATGGACTGTTGGTACAGATTATTTAACAGAACGAACCTTAGGTTTTTTAAATAAATCATTAGCAAAAAGAGCAGGGTTACTAAGAAATCTATATTTTATCTTTTTTGTAACGTTAGGTATTTTTTATTTAATGGTTATTTTATATATAATATGGTTATAAGTTATAATGATATATAATTATAATTATTATTAATAATAATGAATAATATAAATACTATTGAATATGACGCATTGATAATTGGTGGGGGTGGCTCAGGCATGCGCGCATCCCTTGAATTAGCAAAGTCAGGCCTAAAGACTGCTGTTGTTTCAAAAGTTTTCCCAACAAGGTCTCATACTGTTTCTGCTCAAGGAGGGATAACATGTGCTATTGCAAGTGCTGATCCAAATGATGATTGGAGGTGGCATATGTATGACACTGTAAAGGGCGCTGATTTTATAGGAGACCAAGATGCTATAGAGTATCTATGTTCAGAAGGTCCAAAGGCTGTTTTTGAGCTTGAACATATGGGGTTACCTTTCTCTAGATTTGAAAATGGTAGAATTTATCAAAGACCTTTTGGAGGTCAATCAAAAGATTTTGGAAAAGGAGGCCAAGCCTCTAGAACATGTGCTGCAGCTGATAGAACAGGACATGCTTTGTTGCATACACTTTATCAAAATAATGTAAAAGAAGGAGCAAATTTTTTAAATGAATGGTTTGCAGTTGATTTAGTTAAAAATTCAAAAGATGAAGTTACTGGAGTTATAGCCTTCTCAATTGAAAATGGAGAAGTGGCATATCTAAAAGCTCAAGCAACAGTTCTTGCTACAGGCGGGGCTGGACGTATTTATGCCTCAACCACTAACGCATTAATAAATACAGGAGATGGTTTAGCAATGGCTTTAAGGGCTGGCTATCCTGCTCAAGATATGGAAATGTGGCAATTTCATCCTACTGGCATTTATGGGGCTGGCTCTCTCGTTACTGAAGGTTGCAGGGGGGAAGGAGGTTACCTAATAAATAAAGATGGTGAAAGATTTATGGAAAGATATGCACCAAATGTAAAAGATCTTGCTGGAAGAGATGTGGTGGCTAGATCTATGGTGCTTGAGATACTTGAAGGAAGAGGTTGTGGTGAAAAAAATGATCATATTTTCTTAAAATTAGATCATTTAGGCGCTGATGTTTTAAATTCTAAATTACCAGGGATTTGTGAATTATCCAGAACTTTTGCACATGTAGACCCTATCTATGAACCAATACCTGTAGTTCCGACTTGTCACTATATGATGGGAGGTACTCCAACCAATATATCGGGACAGGCATATACAAGAATAAATAATGAGGATCATTTGATACCTGGATTATTTTCTGTTGGTGAAGCGGCATGTGTTTCGGTTCATGGTGCAAATAGATTAGGAGGAAATTCCCTGCTTGATCTCGTGGTATTTGGGAGAGCTACCGGTAAGCATATACAGGAAGAATTAAAATCAGGTGGTGGTGTTGCTTCAGCAACTAAAGGCGATATAGATTCATCATTAGAGAGACTAAATAAATTAAATGAATCAAATTCAGGCTTTGATACAGCTGATGTCAAAAAAGAACTTCAAGAATGTATGCAAAATTATTTTGGTGTTTTTAGGCGAGGGGAATTTATGAAGCAAGGGCTTGATCAACTAAAAGATTTAAAGGTAAAAGTTGATAATCTTCATTTAATTGATAAAAGCGATGCATTTAATACTAGCAGAGTGGAAGCAATTGAATTACAAAATTTATTTGATGTAGCAGAGGCAACCGCAATATCTGCATATGAAAGAAATGAAAGCAGGGGAGCGCATGCAAGAGATGACTATCCTGATAGAGATGATGAAAACTGGTTATGCCATACAATGTTTGATCCTAAATCTAAATTAGTTAGTAAAAGAGAAGTAAATTTTAATCCATCAAAAGTAGAGGCCTTCCCTCCTATAGTAAGGACATATTAATGTTTAGAAATAAATTAGAAATAAGTCTTTACAGATATAACCCTGAAGAGGATAAATTTCCTTATATGAAAAAATATATCATCGACAAGCCTGAAAGAGATATTATGGTTTTAGACTTACTTAATCTTTTAAAAGAAGAAGACCAATCAATATCATATAGAAGATCTTGCAGGGAAGGTGTATGCGGATCAGATGGAATGAATATTAATGGTAAAAATGGGCTTGCATGCATCACGCCAATTTCAGAAGTTATTAAAAGAAATAAAATAGAACTTAGACCGTTACCTGGGTTGCCTGTAATAAGAGATTTAGTTGTCGATATGACTGAGTTTTATTCGCAATATGAAAAAATTAAACCATTTTTACAGAATGAGACAACAGCACCTGAGCAAGAAAGACTTCAATCTCCAGAAGATAGAGATAAATTAGATGGATTATATGAATGTATTTTATGTGCTTGTTGCTCAACAAGCTGCCCTTCATTTTGGTGGAATCCTGATAAGTTTGTAGGTCCAGCAGCACTACTTCAAGCATATAGATTTCTTGCAGATTCACGAGATTTAAAAACCCAAGAAAGGTTAGAATCTCTTTCTGATCCATTTAGTGTTTATAGGTGTCATGGGATTATGAATTGTGTAAATGTATGCCCAAAAGGCCTTAACCCTAACAAAGCAATTGGTGAAATAAAATCAATGTTACATAAAAATAAAAAGGATATAATTGTTTCTGACGGAGCTTAGAAAATAAACATAAAATGAGTTTATCTATGAAAGAGCTTTGGAAGAGCTCACATATTTCAGCGGGACATGCTGCCTACTTAGAAACCCTTTACGAAACATTTATAAATAATCCTGAAGACCTTTCAGAAGAGTGGCTAGATTTTTTTACTAATTTACCAAAACACCCTAATTCTAATGGTGAAATATCTCATCAAGAAATAATTAGAGAATTTAAAAATATTTCTAGAGGTAACACTGAACATAAAACATCAATAGATGAGCGGCAGGGTAAAGTTATTAGATTAATTAAGTCTTATAGAAATAGAGGTCATCTTAAAGCAAATCTAGATCCTCTCGGGATGATGGAGCATAAGACTGTCGAAGATCTTAGTATTGAATTTCATGGCTTATCAACAAGCGATCTTGATGAAGAGTTTTATACAGATACTTTTACTGATTCAAATAAACTAACTTTAAGAGAAATTATTAGACAATTAGAAGCAAGTTATTGTGGAAATATTGCAATTGAATGTAATCATATTTTTGATTCTGAAGAAAGGAGATGGTTTCAAAGAAAGTTTGAGTCAAGGTTAAAAGACTATTCATTTGGAGAAGATGAAAAAATTAATATATATGAAAGACTGAATTCTGCAGAGGGTCTGGCAAAATATCTTTCTGCTAAATACCCTGGTATGAAACGATTTGGAATAGATGGTGCTGAAGCTCTTGTTCCATTAGTAGAAAGTGTAATTCAAAATTGTGGTTCATTAGGCGCTAACCAATTATGTTTTGGTATGGCTCATAGGGGAAGGCTAAATCTTTTAGTAAATGTTCTAGGTAAGCTTCCATCTGAATTATTTTCAGCTTTCAATGAAGACCTTGAATTAGATGGAGCCAACACAGGCGATGTGAAATATCATTTAGGATTTTCATCTAATTTTGATACACCTGGTGGTGAAGTACATGTTTCATTATTTAATAATCCATCACATTTAGAAATTGTTGATCCAGTTGTTCTAGGATCTGTTAGGGCTCGACAAGATAGAATAAATGACATAGATAGATCACAAGTTGTTCCAGTATTGCTTCATGGAGATGCCTCTTTCTCTGGTCAAGGCGTTGTTATGGAATCTCTTCAGATGTCTCAAACCAGAGGTTTTAATGTAGGTGGAACAATTCATATTATTGTTAATAATCAAATAGGTTTTACTACAAGTAATATTAACGATTCTAGGTCCACCGACTATTCATCTGATGTAGCAAAGGTGATACAGGCTCCTATTATCCATGTTAATGGAGACGATCCTGAGATGGTTATAAATGCTGCAAAGATTGCATGCAAATATAGAAATAAATTCAAAAAAGATATCGTAATCGATCTTTTTTGTTATAGAAGAAGAGGGCATAACGAGGCAGATGATCCTTCTGCAACTCAACCGTTAATGTATAAGAAAATCTCTAAACATCCATCTGTTGTAAGCCAATATGAAAATTCCTTGAAAGATGAAGGACTTTTGTCTGAAGAAAAGATAAAAATAATTAAAAAAGAATATAGAAAATCTCTTGAAGGTGGAAAAAGTGTTGCTAAAAATTTAGCAAAAAAACCAAATGATTCCTTATGGTTTGATTGGGAGCCCTACATGGATGTTCTATGGTGGCCAAAAGTAGATACAACATTTAATAGGAAAAAATTTAATAAACTTACTAAAGATATATGTAAAATTCCTAATTCTTTTAATTTAGGCAGCCAAGCATCTAAGATTTTTGAAGAAAGATTAAAAATGAATAATGGAGAGGTAAGGCTAAACTGGGGTTTTGCTGAAAACATGGCCTACGCCACTTTATTAAGTGAAGGATATCCAATAAGAATCACTGGCCAAGATGTAAGGAGAGGAACATTTTCTCATAGACACGCATGTGTATTTGATAGTGAAACTGGGATGGGCTTTATTCCTCTATCAGAAATTGCTGAGAAGAATAATACAAGATTCGATATATATGACTCACTTTTGTCTGAAGAAGCAGTATTGGGTTTTGAATATGGGTATTCTGCTACTTGGCCATCTGGTTTGGCAATATGGGAAGCTCAATTCGGAGATTTTGCTAATGGCGCTCAGGTGGTTATTGACCAATTTATAGTTTCTGCTCAACATAAATGGGAAAGGTTATCTGGACTAGTAATGTTATTGCCCCATGGATATGAAGGACAAGGCCCTGAACACAGTAGTGCAAGAATAGAAAGATTTCTGCAATTATGCGCTTCAGAAAATATTCAGGTTTGTGTTCCAAGTTCTCCAAAGCAAATATTTCACCTTTTAAGAAGGCAAGTTATAAGAAAAATGAGAACTCCATTAATAGTTATCTCTCCAAAAAGTTTATTGAGAAACCCAATGGCAACCTCTTCTTTAGACGAACTAACAGATGGCAGCTTTTCTTGTGTAATTGACGATGATATTAAAGACAAAGATAAAGTAAATAAATTGATAATGTGTTCTGGAAAGGTATTTTACGATCTTGTAAAAAAAAGAAATGATGAAAATCGACAAGATATTGGAATAGTTAGGATTGAGCAGCTGTATCCCTTTCCATATGATGACCTTGAAGAAATCCTGACAAAGTATCAAAATGTACATGAATATGTATGGTGTCAAGAAGAACCACAGAATCAAGGAGCATGGTTTAGTCACAGACATAGAATTCAAAGAGTTTTAGATAGATTAGGTAAAAAAAATGAGGTAAATTTGGTTAGTCGTGAACCTGCAGCAGCGCCAGCGGTCGGACTCATGAAATTACACTTACAACAACAAGAAGATTTAATCAATGAGGCAATTAGTAAATGAGTATTGAAATCAAATCTCCTACATTTCCAGAGTCTGTTGCTGACGGAACTATTGCTAATTGGTTAAAAAAAGAAGGCGAAACTGTAAATCAGGATGAGGTTATTGTAGAAATAGAGACTGATAAAGTTGTTCTTGAAGTTTTAGCGCAATCAGATGGAGTGATAACAAAAATTATAAAATCTGAAGGAGATATAGTATCTAGTTCAGAGGTTATTGGAGAATTTAAAGAATCAGAAGGTGCTGCAGAACCTGTTAAAGAAAAAGTGATTGATAAACCTGCTACAAAAAAAACAAAAAATAAAAAAGATGAGATTGTTAATGATAAAACTAAGAATTCAGGACCGGCTGCTAAAAAAATTATTTCTGAAAAAGGGATAGATGCTAGCAACATAAAATCTTCAGGGAAAGGTAATAGAATCACAAAAGCTGATGTTGTAAATCATTTAGAGTCTAAAGAGAGCGCTAGCGTTTTATCAGAAAATGCTACCTCAAGAGATGACAGGCCAGAGAAAAGAGTACCTATGTCTCGATTAAGATCTACTATTGCTAAAAGATTAGTATCTGTTAAACAAGAAACAGCAATGTTAACTACATTCAATGAGGTAGATATGCTGCCTATTAAAGAATTAAGGTCAAAATATGGTGCAGAATTTGAAAAAGAGCATGGAGTCAAACTTGGTTTTATGGGTTTCTTTGTAATAGCTGTTGTTCAAGCACTTAAGAAATTTCCAGTTGTAAATGCTTCAATTGATGGCAATGATGTTGTTTATCATGGATTCCAAGATATAGGGGTAGCAGTATCTACTGAAAGGGGCTTGGTAGTACCTATCATCAAAGATGCAGATACAAAATCCCTACCAGAAATTGAGAAATCTATTTTAAGTTATTCTGAAAAAGCTAGAAATGGAAAACTATCGATTGAAGAAATGCAAGGAGGTACTTTTACTATTTCAAATGGAGGTATTTTTGGTTCATTGCTTTCTACACCAATCCTGAATGCTCCTCAGACGGCAATTCTTGGAATGCATGCTATTCAAGAAAGACCAGTAGCAATAGATGGAGAGATTGTTATTAGACCAATGATGTATTTAGCAATGAGTTATGATCATAGATTACTAGATGGAAAAGAAGCGGTTACTTTTTTAGTTTCTATAAAAGAACAGCTTGAATCACCTGAGAGATTATTACTAAACTTATAATATTTAGGAAAAAAAATGTTTGATGTAGTTGTTATAGGAAGTGGGCCAGCCGGCTATGTTGCTGCAATTAGAGCCTCACAACTTGGTTTTAAAACATTATGTATTGAAGAGTCTATTGATGATAATGGAAAGCCAAACCTTGGTGGAACATGTTTAAATGTAGGGTGCATTCCCTCAAAAGCTCTTTTAGATTCATCTCATAAATATTACCAAGCAAAAAAGAATTTAAGCGTTCATGGTGTTCAGATTGATAAACTTAAACTTGATTTAGATGCGATGATGTCTAGAAAGGATGAAATTGTATCTCAGTTAACTGGAGGTATATCAGGACTTTTTAAAGCAAATAAAGTTGAATCAATAACTGGGAGGGGAAAAGTAATTTCAAAGAATGTTATTGAAATAACAAAACCAGATGGCTCAAAAGAAAATATTGATGCTAAAAATATCATTGTTGCAACAGGATCGAAGCCAATTGAAATAAATGCTGCTCCATATAGTAAGCATATAGTTGATAGTACAGGCGCATTATCTTTTAAGAAAGTACCAAAAAAATTAGGTGTTGTTGGCGCTGGAATTATCGGTTTGGAGCTTGGAAGTGTTTGGTCAAGACTAGGCTCTAATGTAACTGTTCTAGAAGCTCTTGATGATTTTCTTCCGATGTCTGACTCTGATATTTCTAAAGAGTCTTTAAAAGAATTTAAAAAACAAGGATTAGATATTCAGCTAGGATCAAAGGTAATCAGCACGAAAAATATGAAGAATTCTATAAAGTTATCCTATGTTAAAGAAGATAATGAAATCGAGATGGAATTTGATAAATTGATTGTGGCAGTTGGTCGCTCATCAAATGTAGACAATATTTTAAACGACGATCTTGGAGTATCAATAAAAAATGGTTTAATTGAAGTTGATGAATATTGTCAAACTTCTGTATCAAATATTTGGGCAGTTGGTGATGTTGTTAGAGGTCCTATGCTTGCGCATAAAGGAAGTGAAGAAGGTATTATGGTTGCAGAAAGAATTGCCGAGAAACATACCGAGGTAAACTATGATCTTGTACCTTCAGTCATATATACTCATCCTGAAATTGCTTGGGTTGGGAAAAATGAAAATGAATTAAAGGAAAGCGGAATTGATTATAATATCGGTAAATTTCCATTTGCAGCTAATGGAAGGGCTCTAGCTGTTTCTGAATCCATAGGTTTTGTAAAGTTACTTTCTGATAAAAAAACTGATGCCATTCTTGGGGTTCATGTTTTTGGACCAGCAGCAGCTGACATTGTTCAACAAGCATTAATTGCAATGGAATTTGGAGCAAGCGCAGAGGATATATCTTTAACAATGTTTAGTCATCCCACTGTTTCTGAGGCCTTACACGAAGCTGCATTAGCTTCAAACAATCAAGCGATTCATATAGGAAATAAAAAACAATGAATCTGCATGAATATCAAGGCAAATTATTATTTGCTGAATATAATTTACCTGTTTCAAAGGGAGAGGTCATATTTGATGCGAAAAACGCAATAGATGCATGCAATAAGATTGGTGGAACAAAATGGGTAGTTAAAGCTCAAGTTCATGCTGGAGGAAGAGGTAAAGCAGGAGGAGTAGAGTTAATAGATTCACCAGACCAGGCTGAAGTATTTGCAAAAAAATGGCTTGGCCAAAAATTAGTTACTTATCAGACAGACAAAGATGGACAATTAGTTAATTCAATATTAATTGAAGAGTGCACCAACATTTTAAAAGAATTATATTTAAGTGCAGTTATTGATCGAGATTCACAAAAAATTGTTTTTATAGGATCAAGTGAAGGTGGTGTAAATATTGAAGAAGTTGCTAGAAATACGCCAGAAAAAATTATCTATCAAGGTGTTGAATTTAAAGATCAATCTTTACCGGAGCATGCCAAGAATATAGCAAATGTTTTGAAACTCAATGATGAACAAACAAATCAATTCATTCCCATGATAGACAATTTATTAAGATTATTTGTTGAAAAAGATCTAAGTTTATTAGAAATAAACCCATTAGTTATTAATTCTAATGGCGACCTTCATTGTTTAGATGCAAAAGTAAATATAGATACTAATGCATTATTTAGACAACCAGAATTACTAGAAATGCATGATGAAACTCAAGAAGATCCAAGAGAAGCAGAGGCAGCAAAAAATGACTTAAGTTATGTTTCACTAGATGGGAATATCGGTTGTATGGTAAATGGCGCAGGTTTAGCAATGGGTACTATGGACACAATAAAGTTTTTTGGTGGCAATCCTGCAAATTTTTTAGATGTTGGAGGCACTGCCACTCAAGATCGTGTTGCAAAAGCATTTAAAATCATTCTAAAAGACCCAAATGTAAAAGTTGTTTTGGTTAATATATTTGGAGGAATTGTAAGGTGTGATGTAATAGCTAAAGGTATTATTGCTGCTATTAAAGAAGTTGATATAAAAGTTCCAGTAGTGGTTAGGCTTGAGGGAAATAATGCTGATATCGGAGCTAAAATTCTATCTAAAGCTAATATAAAAATTGAAAGTATAAATAATTTGTCTGATGCGGCAAAGAAAGCGGTTGAGTTAGCAAAATGAGTATATTAGTAAATAAAGAAACTAGATTAATTGTCCAGGGTTTTACAGGATCTCAAGGAACTCTTCATTCAGAACAGTCAATAGAGTATGGAACTAATATTGTTGGAGGTGTTACTCCAGGAAAAGGAGGTCGAGAGCACCTAGGGAAACCAGTTTTCAATTCTGTTAAAGAGGCAGTAGATAAAGTCGAGCCAAATGCTTCTATTATTTTTGTACCTGCAAAATTCTGCAAAGATTCGATATTGGAGGCTGCAGAAGCAGGCATTAAGTTAATAATTTGCATTACAGAGGGGGTACCAACTTTAGATATGCTTGATGTAAAAAAATATCTAGATAATATTGGGGCTAGATTGATAGGCCCTAACTGTCCAGGTGTTATAACTCCAGGGGAAGCAAAGCTAGGTATTATGCCTGGCAATATTCATTTACCTGGTTCTATTGGTATCATTTCAAGATCAGGAACACTCACCTATGAAGCTGTTAAACAAACAACAGATTTAGGGTTCGGGCAGAGTAGTTGTGTTGGTATTGGCGGAGATCCAATTCCAGGATCATCTTTTATAGATATGCTTAAATTATTTGAAGAAGATACTCAAACAGAAGCAATAGTAATGGTTGGAGAGATTGGTGGTACAGCAGAAGAAGCTGCTGCAGAATATATTAAAAATAATATATCTAAACCAGTAATTTCATACATAGCTGGTCAAACTGCACCTGCTGGAAAAAGAATGGGTCATGCAGGAGCAATTATTGCTGGAGGAAAAGGAACTGCTGCAGATAAAATTTCTAAATTAAAAGAGTGCGGTGTGCATGTGGCAGATAACTTAGTTGAAATCGGAAACAAAGTTGCAGAAGTCCTCAAGATTAATTAGTTAATAAATTTTTGTTAATAATCCATCTAAGCCTTACTATCGCTAAGAAAGCAAATATAGTTAATCCTACAATCATGCCATACCACATTCCTTTTGCTTCAAGAGGATTATTAAAACCATAATTTGTTAGAAAATATCCTATTGGCATAGCAAAAATCCAAAAAGATATAAATAATAATATCATTGGTGTAAATGTATCTTTATATCCTCTTAGACTGCCCAATGCACCCATTTGAACTCCATCAGGTAGTTGGAATATAGCTGCAAATAAAATTAGAGTTATGGCAAGTTCTTTAACCGGAACCTCTGTTGTATATAAGCCAACGATAAATGAACCAAATAATAAAATTATTATGCTATTTATCAATGCTGTAAAAGAACACAAATATATTGCAGAGAATGAGGCGAATTTAGCTTGATTTGGATTTTTTTCGCCTATAAGGTTTCCAACCCTAGTTGCTGCAGCTAACCCAATTGATAGAGGTACCATAAAAAATAAACTTGCAATATTAATTGCAACCGTATGTCCTGCTACTACTATTTCTCCAAAAACACTTAGAATTATTGCTGCTCCAGAAAACATACTTAGTTCAAAAAATATTCCAATACCGATTGGCAAGCCTAGTTTAAAAACTTCTTTAGTTGTTTCCATTGAGAATGGAGTGAATTCTGAAAATGGCTTGGTTTGTTTATAATTTTTAGAAATATTGATGTAGATAATTAGTGTAATCATCATTAAAAAACCAATTATGGATGTTGCTATTCCACAACCAACTCCACCAAGCTTGGGTGCTCCAAATAATCCATATACAAAAATTATGTCTAATGGAATATTTAATAGCATTCCACAGAAGGCAATGACAAATATTGGTTTTGTTAATGTCATTCCTTCGCTGTAACACCTTAAGCATGTATAAATAGTAAAGAAGGCAGTTCCTATTGAAACTGCTTTAAGATAGTCTCCTGATATTTTTGTAATACCTTTTTTAGTTGGAAGTTGGTCTAATATTAAATCTAGATTTGTAAATATTAAGACAATAAAAATACTTAGAAATAAAGCTATCCAGAGTATCTCTCTTAATTTTTTTCCTATCTCTATAAATTTTTTAGCTCCATATAATTGAGCAATTATTGGCGTTACTGAAAAAATAACACCTGAAATAAAAAACCAAATAGCATTGCCAAAAGCTGTGCCTAAAGCCAGGCCAGCCAGATCATTTGCGCTAGCCCTTCCAGCAACAACTACATCAGTTGCCCCCATAAGCATATATGACATTTGGGAGCCAAAAATAGGGACGCCTATTTTTATTAGCTGTTTAAACTCTATAATGTATTTATTAATCAATTTAATTTATTATTTTTTGCTACTTTATCACATAAAAAATTACAAAAAAGGAGATTATTATTAGAAAAGATAACCGCCCATATTGGCTTAAAAAATTTGCTACCAAATGTATAAATATTTATGTTCGACATTTTCTAAAACCCCAATTTAAGTTTTTAGGAAAAGGAGGGGCTTATTTCAAACCACGTTTTATTAAAGTATTTGGTAAGAATGTTTCAATAGATGATTATCCAACATTAATAGGCGCATCTGACGCGAACATAGAATTCACTTCATGGAATATCGGTGACAATGAAGGAAAAATTATCATTGGGAAATATTGTTTAATTACACCAGGCGTTAGAATTATGGCAGCTGAAAAAATTCAAATTGGAGATGCATGCATGATAGCTCATGGTGCTTATATCTCAGATGCAGATTGGCACGGCATATACGATAGAGCCAAACCAGTAGGCAAAACAAAACCAGTAATTTTCAAAGATAATGTATGGATTGGTGATAGCGCAATAATTTGTAAAGGCGTGACTATTGGCAATAACAGTATCATTGGGGCAGGTGCAGTAGTCACAAAGGATGTTCCAGACAATTCAGTGTATGCAGGAAATCCTGCTAAATTAGTAAAAAAACTTGATGAAAAAGAGTTCAATACCAGAAAAGATTTCTTCAAAGATCCAAAAAAATTAGCTTATGATTTTGATATGCTTGATAGATACTCTTTAAAAGAGAATACTTTTTTAAATTGGATTAAAAGTTTAATCAACCCTGATAAATCTCATTAATAGTTTTATTATAGCTACCTATACCTACTCTTTTTATTTACAATTACCTTATGTCAAAGATAGTTAAAAAAGATGAAGAATGGAAAGAATTACTCAACCAGGAAAGTTATAGAGTAACAAGGCAATCTGGGACTGAAAAGCCATTTACAGGTAAATATTGGGATTTTAATAAAGATGGTATATATAAGTGTATTTGTTGCGGTGAAAATTTATTTGAATCTAAAACAAAATTTGATGCAGGGTGCGGGTGGCCTAGTTTCTTTATTCCTCTTAATATGGAGTCTATAAATGAATTTGAAGATAATTCATTTAGTATGAATAGGACAGAGGTAAAATGCGCAAAATGTGATGCACATCTTGGACATGTTTTTAATGATGGCCCTCAACCAACTGGTTTGAGATATTGTATAAATTCAGCATCTTTAAATTTTGAATAACATCAGCAAAGAAAATCAAGAAAATTCTTTAACTTTTTTTAGTAGTTTAAAAAAAGTTATATCTGGTACTGGACTATCTAGAGTTTTTGGTCTCATAAGAGATATTGCAACTACAAATTTAATGGGAGCATCAGTATTTCATGATATTTTTGTAGTAGTTCTAAAGATTCCCAATTTATTTAGAAGATTTTTTGCAGAAGGAGCATTCAATCAAGCATTTATACCTATTTATACAGATTATCAGAAATCTAATAATTTAGACCAAACAAGAGATTTTTTAAATGCTATAGCAGGCACCTTATTAATTTTTTTATTTGTATTTACAATTTTAGTTTTAATTTTTGCTCCAGTTTTTATTTTAATTTTTGCTCCTGGTTTTTATTTTGACCCTATAAAACAAAACATATCAATTGATGTTTTAAGAATAATGTTTCCATATTTAGCATTAATATCATTGGTAGCGTTTGCAGGAGGAATTCAAAATACACACCAAAAATTTTCAGTACCTGCATTTACACCAGTTATATTTAATTTATGTTTAATAGTTTCAGCAATTTTTATTGCTCCTATGTACGATATGCCAATATACGTTCTGGCTTGGGGAGTACTTTTGGCAGGGATACTTCAATTATTAATACAGATATCTCCATTACTAAGTATAAATAGACTTCCAGTACCAAAATTAGATATAAAAAACCCAGGGTTAAGAAAATTTTTTAAATTGATATTACCGGCAATTTTAGCAGGAGGCATAATACAAATTAATTTGTTAATAGATACTATTTTTGCTTCATTGCTTGAAACAGGAAGTCCGACTTGGTTATATGTTTCAGACAGATTAATACAATTTCCAATGGGCATTTTTGCAATTGCAATAGGCACAATTTTGCTTCCTACACTATCAAATATTGATTTAGAAAAAGAAAAAAATGTATTCATTGAAAATATTAAAAAAGGACAAAAATTTGTTCTATTCATAGGAGTGCCTTCCTTAATAGGATTATTTTTTTGTGCTGAAGATTTAATTAGTACTATTTTTTATAGAGGAGAGTTCACAGAATTAGATGTTTTCAAATCATCTTATAGCTTAATGGCTTTTTCTATTGGATTGCCATTTTTTATGTTAATGAAAGTTTTGACTCCTGCTTTTTTTGCAAGAAAAGATACAAAAACACCAATGTATGTTGCATTTATATCACTTGTTCTAAATGCATTTTTTAATTATTTATTAGCATTTGTTCTTGGGTTTGGGCATATTGGTTTAGCAATCGGTAGTTCTATTGCAGCACTAATAAGTGTTTTGATTCTTGAAACTATTTTATATAAACAAGGCTTTATTAAGATTACAAACATGTTTAATAGATTTAACTTTATGATATTAATATCAAGTGCATTCTTAATAGTTTTTTTAAATTTTTATACTACAAAAACAAATTTTATTGAATTCAACCAAATTGAACGACTTTTTTATCTTTCAATTGAAATATTAGCTTCTATATTTATTTATTTTTTTATTGCTCGGATTATAAATGGAAAGTCTTTAAGGACATTGTTGAATTAAAATGTATTTAATAAGAGGGCAGCACAATTTAGAATTATTTAAATCTCGATATCCAAATATAAAACTATGCGGAACAATTGGAAATTTTGATGGACTCCATATAGGACATCAGGCGATTTTAAAAAAAATTAAGAACAATTCTGAAAAATTTAATGCAAAAACTATAGTATTTTTTACTGAACCTCACGCAGCTGAGTATTTTGCAAAAATTAGAGATATAAATACAGATACCCCACCAAGGATTTCTCCATGGCGAGAAAAAGTAAAGCTTCTTGAAAAAAATGAAATAGATTTCGCATTTTTTTTAAAATTTAATGATTCTCTCCGAACAATGTCACCTGAAAATTTTATTTCTGAAATATTGGAGTCAATTAATTTAGTTAGCTTTACAGTTGGAGATGATTTTAGATTTGGACAAGATAGGAAAGGAGATATAGAGCTTTTACGAAATTGGGGAAAGGAAAAAAATATTCTTATTGAAAATACTGAAACTATTCTATTTGATAGTCAGCGTATAAGCAGCTCTAGAATTAGGAAGGCTATAACAGAAAACAACTTCGATCTTGCAGAAGATCTTTTAGGAAGACCTTATACATTTTCCGGGAAAGTTGTGCATGGCCAACATCTAGGAAGGACGATAAATATTCCAACAGCAAATATCTGGCTTCCAAAGCAGAAGCTTCCAATAAAAGGTGTTTATGCAGTTGAATGCTATCTTAATCATCAAATAATTCAGGGTATTGCTAATATGGGTGTTAGGCCTACCATTGGCGGAAGCAGCCCAGTTCTAGAGATCCATTTATTTGAATTCGATAAAGATATTTATTCAGAAAGATTGAGAGTTAAATTTATAAAAAAAATAAGAGATGAAAAGAAATTTGATAATTTAGACATGTTAAAATTACAAATTCAAGAGGACATATTAATAGCTAAAAATATTTTAAATAACGCTCATGAAAGCTAATTATAGAGATACATTAAATCTTCCAGATACTGAATTTTCAATGAAGGCTGGATTACCTAGAAAAGAACCAGAAATGCTTGATTTTTGGTCTAATAAAGATTTGTATAAGAAGATAAGAGATAAATATAAAGATAAAGAATTATTTCTTTTACACGATGGTCCTCCGTATGCAAATGGCGACATCCATCTTGGACACTCAGTAAATAAAATTCTAAAAGACATTACTATTAAATTTAAAACTCTTCAGGGTTTTAATGCTCCATTTGTACCAGGATGGGACTGTCATGGGCTGCCAATCGAATTAAATGTTGAAAAGAAGCATGGTAAAAATAGTAAGCTTGTTAAGAATAAAGAAAGTTTTCAAAAAGCATGCAAGGAATATGCAGAGACCCAAATAAACAATCAATTGGAAGACTTTAAAAGGCTTGGGGTCTTAGGTGATTGGGAAAATTCATATAAATCATTAGATCCAAAATTTGAAGCAGACATCGTAAGGTCCTTGGGTATTATTTATAACGAAGGCTACTTAGAAAAAGGTGAAAAGCCTGTTCATTGGTGCCAAGAAAGCGGATCATCTTTAGCAGAGGCAGAAGTTGAATATATTGATAAAACATCAAAAGCAATTGATGTTGCATTCAAGGTTGATCATTCATCTTTAAAAAAGGTAAGAGATTTATTTAGTGCTGTAGATTCAGATGAAATATCATTTGTTATATGGACAACTACTCCATGGACAATACCTTCAAATGTAGCTGTATGTATTAATCCTGAATATAAATACTCGCTCATTAAAATGAATAATAAATTTTATGTAATTGCATTTGAGATGATTGATCAATGTTCTAAAAGATGGAAGCAAAAATTCGATGTTATATCGACAATAGAAGGTAAAAAATTAAATGATATTGATCTTACTCATCCTTTTTTAGATAGAAAATCAGTCGTTCTTCATGCAGATCATGTTACAACTGAAACAGGAACAGGTTGTGTTCACACCGCTCCAGCTCATGGTATGGACGATTATTTAATATGTAAGAAAAACAATATTGATACAATCCACTCTCTAAATAACAAGGCTTTCTTCAAGGATGAATTGGATTTTATTGCAGGACTTCCTGCTATGAAAGCAGATCCGCTCATTATTGAAAAATTACAAGAGCAGAATGCACTTATTAATATAGAAGATTATCATCATTCATATCCTCACTGTTGGAGA